>NZ_CP162414.1:2333806-2666524 GCF_040932005.1 Aestuariibius sp. HNIBRBA575 | reverse complement strand
TAGAAGAATGGCTATCCACCATTACCCGAGTCGGGTTTGCCAGCGGCGAAGAAGGTGGGGAAACCGGGGTGATGGGCCATGTGATAGACAATCTGGCCGAACAGATGGAAGCCCTGCAAACCATGTTTACCCAGACCGACATTGGTCGATCTCAGGTGGATGAACGATTGTCCGAATTGGCGGGCAGTATCGACAAATTGGCCGGGCGGATCGAAACCGGTGCTGATATGTCCGGGCTGCTGCAACAAGTGGCCGAAGGGCAGACCGCGCTGATCAACAAAATCAGTGAAAACGGCATGGATGGCATCGATGCTGAAAGCCGGATGCGCCTGCGGTCCATCGATGTGCAAATGCTGCGGATACTAGAAGAAATGAGCGCAGGGCGCGCCGAAGTGATGGCCGATTTGCGCACGGATATTGCCGCACTAAGCCGGGCTGTGCGACAGGCGCAGGGCGGGTCCTGACATGGCCCTAAGCCGCAGAACCGGGGCGCGGTTTCAGGCGTCCATCTGGCCGGGTTTTGTGGATGCGATGACCGGTCTGTTGCTGGTCCTGATGTTTGTGCTGACCATTTTTATGGTCATTCAATTTGTTCTGCAGGAAACAATTACAGGCCAAGAAAGCCAGCTTAATGAGCTAACCCAAGAGGTCGCCGCGCTGGCCGATGCGCTGGGGCTGGAACAGGACCGGTCCGCTGGATTGGCGACGCGGGTTGGAACATTGACCACCAACCTATCCGAAGCAAATGCCACGGCGCGTGCCCAAACAGCCTTGATTACGTCGTTAACTCAGGAACGCGACACAACGGCCCGCGCGCTGGCCGATGCGCAATCCCGCATCACCGGATTTGAGGCCCAAGTCGCCGGGCTATTGGCGCAGCGGACTGAAGCTCAGGCGCAGATTGCGCAACTGGATCAGGAACGCGCCACGTTGATGTCAGAGCAAGAGGCGCTCAACCTTGCCTTAGCGCAGGCGCGGGATGAAATTGACCAAGGCGTTGAACAAGCCCGTCTGGCGGCGGCACGCCGAGAAGCGCTTGAGGCGATGGTGGCGCAACTTGAATCCGATGGCCGTGATGCACAGGCCGAAATTTCTGACCTAGAAGCGGCGCGTTTGGTTGATGCCGCCGCCGCCCAGACATTGCGGGACCGGTTGGAAAATGCCGATACCGAACTGACCGCGTTGACGCTATCGTTAGAAGAGCAGCGTCGCGAGGCCGAACAAACGCTGACATTGTTAGCCGCCGCAGATGCGGCGCGGGCGGATTTGGACCTTAGATTGGCGCAGGCTTTGTTGTTGCAGCAACAGGCGGAAACGTCATTGGCTCAATCTCTGTCTCAAAGTTCGGATCTGGATACGCGATTGGCTGCGGCGCTGTCTTTGCAGCAATCCACCCAAGGCGAATTGGCGCAAGCGCGCGCCGCACTGGAAGAGGCGCAAACCAGCTCGGCGGATCTGACGGCCCGTTTGGCGGCAGTGATTGCGGCGCGGGATCTGGCCGAGGGCGATTTGGACGCCGCCCGTCAGGCGTTAGAATTGGCCCTGTCAGACGGGGCCGCTGCGCAGGCGGACATTCAGGAACGATTGGCCAGCGCGGTTTTGGCGCGCGATGCGTTGCGCGTTGAACTCGAAGCGGCCCAAACCGCCGGGCAAGACGCCGATGCCCAACGGGCAACATTGGAACAGAAATTGACCGAAGCGCTGTTGGCGCAGCAGGTTTTACAAGCTGAAATTACGTCGCTGGCAGGGACATCCGCAGATGCGCAAGCCGCCCGTGCCACATTAGAGGCGCGGCTGGCAGAGGCATTGGCGGCCGGATCTGCAGCACAAGAATTGGCCGGGGAACGGCTGACTGAAGCGGACCGTCAGGCGGCTTTGTTGGCGCAGGCCAATGCCACATTGTCACAAGAGCAGGCTCTGTCTGCGCAGGCCCGACGCGAGGTGGCTGTGTTAAACGAACAGGTCGCCGCGTTGCGTCAACAGATCGGGACGTTGCAATCCTTGTTGAATGTCGCCTCTGAGGCCGACGAAGTGTCACAAGTGCAGATTGAAACCTTGGGGAACCAGCTGAACACGGCCCTTGCACGTGCTGCCGCCGAGGAACGTCGCCGTCGGATGCTAGAAGAAGCCGAAACCGCCCGTCTGGAAGAAGAACGCGCGCAATTGGAAGCCGAAGCTCAAAACCTTGAAAGGTTCCGGTCGGATTTCTTTGGCCAGTTGCGGGACGTCGTCGAGGGCCAAGAAGGTGTGCGTATCGAAGGCGACAGGTTTGTGTTTTCGTCCGAGGTTTTGTTCCAGCAGGGTCAGGCAGAATTGTCCGCCGAAGGACGGGATGAAATCGCCAAAATTGCCGCCATTCTACGGACAATTGCAAGCGACATACCCGAAGGAATTGATTGGGTCATCCGCGTAGATGGCCATACGGATAACGTGCCGCTCTCTGGTTTGGGGCAATATTCTGACAATTGGGAGCTGAGCCAAGCGCGGGCATTGTCGGTTGTACGTTTCATGGTCGACTTTTTGGGTATTCCCCCAAACCGGTTGGCCGCAAACGGGTTTGGGCAATATCAACCCTTGAATCCGGATGATACGGATGCAGCACGCGCCCAAAATCGGCGGATTGAGTTAAAACTGACCGAACGTTGATCTATTCAACCGACACATTTGCCGTTGTCCGATCGATCACAACGCCAGCCCGTATCAGAACGATTTCACCCAAATAGGTGCCACTGGGCCACCCAAGAGCCGGAGCCCGGCGGCCACTTGCGCGGAAATATTGGGCCTGTTGGCGATCAAGGGTCATATTCTGTTGGTGGATGATATCCCCATCCGGGTTTTGAATGGTAAACGTAATCTGATCTTCAGATTGGCCACCAAATGCGAGCCCAAACAAAACAATCGGATCGGATGCGGCCAAAATGGTGTTATGGGCGTCGCCCGCTTTGATCGCGGCATATTCAGGTACAAAACTGGAAAAGCCCACATCGATGAATGCAGTCGGCGACCAGTGCAGGGGCGTGGTCCACAAAGAATTGGTTGAGGGGGCTGCGCAGGTGATATTGCCGTCGGGATCAAAGGGATCGATGACGGCCCCGTCTTTGCGAACCGAAAGGTGCAGATGCGGAAACTCTGTTTGGCCAGACAATCCGATGCGCCCCAGAACCTGCCCAGCCGCGACGGCCTGCCCGGGTTGGACGGAAACCGACCCCTGTGCCAGATGGCAATATTGCGTTTCCCAGCCATCGCCATGTGAAATGACGACGCCATTGCCGCATTCCCGGCCTGTGACATCGGGGGCGTCCGGGCTGTCTTGTAGAATATCGGACATGTCATTGCGCACCCCAAGCACAGTGCCCGGTGCGGCGGCCAACACATCCACCCCGGCATGTTGGGCGGCCAAAGTTGGCAGGCCGAAATCGGTTCCCTTATGTCCGTCGTAGCTTAGGCTTCCGCAGGTGAAATCCGACGCGTCAGTGCTGGGATCATGATCCACGAATTGTTGAATATAGCACATATCCCCAAGGTCACAGTCCACAGGGGATGCAAGCAGGATGTCGCGCGCAAAAACGGGGGATGCAAACAGAAAAAGGGCAACAATGAGCTGCCCTTTCCTTAAAAACTTGTACAACACGGTTGGTTACTCAGCCGTGAGCAAAGGTGGCTTATCGCCGGATATCCGAGCTTTTTCAGGCTCTTCTATGCGCAGATCGATATTTCCATCTTTAACACCGACTTTGACCAACCCACCTTTTGCCAATTTGCCGAATAACAGCTCTTCGGCCAGTGGTTTTTTGATGAATTCCTGAATAACCCGTCCAAGCGGCCGTGCGCCCATCCGATCATCATATCCTTTGTTGGCCAGCCATTCGGCCGCTGGGCGTGTCAATTCGATGGCGACGTTGCGATCCATCAATTGCGCTTCCAGCTGCAGAACAAACTTCTCAACCACTTGCAGAATGACTTCTTTGGGTAGCGCACCAAAGCTGATCACAGCATCCAGTCGGTTGCGGAATTCAGGCGTAAACGTGCGTTCGATCGCGGCAGTGTCTTCGCCGGTCCGGCGATCTCGGCCAAAGCCAATGGCAGATTTGGCCTGTTCGGCTGCACCCGCATTCGACGTCATGATCAGGATCACATTGCGGAAATCAACCGAACGCCCATTGTGATCGGTAAGTGTCCCGTGATCCATCACTTGCAACAGAATGTTGAACACATCTGGATGGGCTTTTTCGATTTCATCGAGCAAGAGCACGCAATGGGGATGTTGATCGATCCCATCGGTCAGCAGACCGCCCTGATCAAACCCAACATAACCCGGAGGCGCCCCGATCAAACGCGAAACGGCGTGTTTTTCCATGTATTCCGACATGTCAAACCGCAGCAATTCCACGCCAAGGGTGGACGCCAATTGATTGGCAACCTCCGTTTTACCGACCCCTGTTGGGCCAGCAAACAGGTAGTTCCCGATCGGTTTCTCAGGTTCCCGCAACCCGGCCCGTGCAAGCTTGATCGCCGAAGACAATGCAACGATGGCATCATCCTGACCAAAGACCACGCGTTTCAGAGATTTCTCTAGATCTTTCAGGACCTCGGCGTCGTTCTTGGACACGTTTTTCGGAGGAATCCGAGCGATCTTGGCGATGACGGCCTCAATCTCTTTGGTGCCGATGGTTTTGCGGCGTTTGGATTCCGGGATCAGATGTTGGGCCGCGCCGGCTTCGTCGATCACGTCGATCGCTTTGTCGGGCAGTTTGCGGTCATTGATATAGCGCGCTGCCAGTTCTACGGCGGTTTTGATCGCATCGGCCGTGTATTTGATCTGATGATGTTCCTCAAAATAGGGCTTCAACCCTTTGAGGATTTTCACAGAATCAGTGACGGATGGCTCCGCAACGTCGATTTTCTGGAACCGGCGTGACAGGGCGCGGTCTTTTTCGAAATGCTGGCGGAATTCTTTGTAAGTGGTTGATCCCATGCAGCGCAATTTACCGCCTTGCAATGCTGGCTTCAGCAAGTTGGAGGCGTCCATGGCACCGCCGGATGTTGCGCCTGCGCCAATCACGGTGTGAATTTCGTCGATGAACAGCACCGCATCGGGATGTTCCTCAAGCTCGTTCATCACCGCTTTCAAGCGCTCTTCAAAATCACCGCGATACCGGGTGCCTGCCAGCAAGGCGCCCATATCCAAGGAATAAATCGTCGTTCCTGCAAGGACGTTTGGCACTTCGGATTTGACAATTTTATAGGCCAAACCTTCGGCAATGGCGGTTTTGCCCACACCGGGATCGCCCACCAGCAATGGGTTATTTTTGCGACGGCGACATAGAACCTGCACGCAGCGTTCAACCTCGTGATCGCGCCCAATCAGCGGATCAACATCGCCTTTGGCGGCTTTGACGTTCAAATCCACGCAATATTTGGCAAGCGCGCTTTCTTTTTCATCGCCTTCCATGGAAACGTTCACGGTTTCCTCTTCGTCAGGGGCACCAGTGACCGGGCGGCTTTCACCGAATGCCGGGTCCTTGGCAACGCCATGGGCAATGAAATTAACCGCGTCATAACGCGTCATGTCCTGGGCTTGCAGGAAATAAGCGGCGTTTGATTCGCGCTCGGCAAAGATCGCAACCAGAACGTTGGCACCGGTTACCTCAGTGCGGCCCGATGATTGCACATGGATCGCGGCGCGTTGAATAACCCGCTGAAAGGCGGCTGTGGGAACGGCTTCGGACCCTTCAACATCGGTGACCAACGTGGAGAGATCATCTTCGATGAACTCCTCCAACGCTTTGCGCAATTCGTCCAGATCCACCGAACATGCCTTCATTACACGGGCCGCGTCTGGCTCATCAATGAGGGCAAGCAGGAGGTGTTCCAGCGTTGCAAGTTCGTGTCGCCGCGCATTGGCAAGCGCCAGGGCGGAATGAATGGACTGCTCAAGTGTTGTCGAGAAAGACGGCACGTGCGTGCTCCTCTGATCGGGGTCGGGAAGGGCCGGATTGGCTACAGGCCCCGTCCTGACCGTGGCCTCTTAAGATTAAAGTTCGCTTTCGAAGCCGAACCTTCAAGGGCTTTTTTATTTATTTGTCGTCATGGGGGGGGCGAAAAAACCATCTTTTCCCTTATAATTAAGGGGTTTTGATGGGGGAATAAAAATATTCAACTAATCGTGGTTTTTCGCAAGATTTAGGGTCTGAGCCTCGAAATACCCCATTTGGTCGTGGGGTATTTCGGGAAAACGCTCTTGGACTGGCTCAAAAATTATCTTTGCGGGCCCGAATTTCGGTGAACACTTCGACGTCAGATGCTGTGTCCATGCCAATCGCTGCTTTCATGTCGTTGGCGTCAGCGCGCAGGAATGGATTGGTTGCCTGTTCCAACTGCAATGTTGATGGCACGGTAAATTCCCCTGCGGCGCGTTTGGCCGTGATGTCTGCGACCCGTTCGATCAGGGCTGTATTGTTCGGGTCAATCGACAGGGCAAATTTGGCGTTGGATGCGGTATATTCATGCCCAGAGCAAATCAACGTTTCAGCGGGCAGGGCGCGCAGTTTTTGCAGGCTTTCCCACATTTGGGCGGGCGTTCCTTCGAACAATCGCCCACATCCCAATGCCATCAGGCTGTCAGCGGTAAAGGCCAGGGATGAGTCGGGAAAATGAAACGCGATATGGCCGATTGTATGCCCAGAGACATCAAATATATGCACCGCTTCGCCACAAACGGTGATTGTGTGGCCCTCTGTGACGGCCAAATCCAGCGGCGGCAGGCGTTCTGCATCCGCAGCCGCGCCGATCACGCGGGCGCCCGTCGCGTTACGAATCGCCCCAAGCCCATCCACATGGTCCCAATGGTGGTGTGTCAGCAAAATATCCGTAAGCGTCCAATTCCGGTCCGCCAGCGCCGCTAAGATCGGTTCGGATTCAGGCGCATCCACCAGGGCTGTTTCGCCTGTGGCGTCGTTGTGAACGAGAAAAGCGTAATTATCTGACAAACATGGGATGGTTAACAGCGTTAGGGGCATGGATTTCGCGATCTTCATTGTTATGTTGTGGTTAGCCTGACGCGAAGGGACGCTGGTTGCAATGCATCTTGATGTACTGGTTCTGAGGAATTTCTACTATCGCAGTGCGCTGGGGCGTGCTGTTCAAAAGGTAATTCGAGATGAATTGACACGCATTTGGCCAGAGGCCAAAGGCCAGACCGTCGCCGGTTTTGGCTTTGCCGTGCCATTGTTACGCCCCTATCTAAATGATGCACGGCGCGTGATTGGCCTGATGCCGGGGCCCCAAGGCGTCATGCCGTGGCCGCCGGGGCGCAAAAACGTATCTGTTTTATGCGAAGACACATTATGGCCGCTGCAAACGGGGCAGGTCGACAAATTGGTTGTGATGCATGGGTTGGAAACCTCTGAACAGCCGACCGCCGTTCTAGAGGAATGCTATCGGGTTCTCGGGCCGGGGGGCCGTGCGGTGTTTGTTTTGCCCAATCGGACCGGGCTTTGGTCGCGATCTGACAAAACGCCGTTTGGGTTTGGGCGCCCATATTCACTGTCTCAGCTGGAAATACAGCTGCGCCAGCACGGATTTAAAACCGAAAAGGCCCTATCGACATTGTATCAACCTCCTTCGGCCTCTCGGGGTTGGCGGAGGTCTGCGGGAGTTGTGGAAAATCTGGGGCGGCATCTGCCGATTCTGCGCGCCGGTGGGGTGCTGATGGTTGAGGTCAGCAAACAAGTCCCAGCCCCAACGCGCCCCAGCCTGCCCGAAGCGGTGCGCCGGCCGCTGAAAATTCTGGAAGGCATGTCCGCACCTGAACCTGCGCGCCGCGAACAGCCTGATTAAGGTGTCGGATCGGGCAGGTCCTTTGTTTGATCAACAGAATCAAACCAGCGATTGGTAAATTTGCCCCAATCTGAGGGGTAAAAATCACAATTTTACGGGGTTTTGGGTAGGTAAAGTCGGCTTCAAATCCGTGCCAAACCCGTCAATCTTTAGTTTTGATACTCTTGGTCTCATTAATCGAAGCGGTCGGGGCGATTTTTTTACTGCGGCAAAGGGTGGCAATTCGGATGAATTTTTCAGGTGAAAATTGAGCGGTCGACCGAAAATCCCTTGATCTATTAGGGGGTTGTTCATGTTTTGGCGAAACGAAACGGATTTGAGTTTTGGGAAACCATTAACACTAGGTCACATTCCCAGCCCAAGCCTGTTGCCCCAGTGAAATTGCTCTGTTACATCCCCCCTGATTTTGACGCCCCAGCCAATGCTGAGGCCAATACTAGCTGCCTATCTGACATTCGGGATCCCCCGAGTGAAGGGTTGGCCAAGAATCGGAAGGGTGGACGTGTCCGAACCAGCTTCGATCTCCTCAGGCATTGCCGCGCGCTATGCCACCGCTGTCTTTGATTTATCCAAAGACGGCAATGAACTCGCTTCTCTCGCAAAAGATATCGACGCCATCGATGCCGCATTGGCAGATAGCGCCGAATTGCGGGATTTGATCGCATCGCCGATCTTTTCGCGGGACGAACAAGCAGCCGTTATCGGGGCCGTGGCCCAGAAAATGAAGCTGTCTGCAACGATGTCTAACACTCTTAGCCTTTTGGCTCAGAAACGTCGTTTGTTCGTGCTGCCACAGCTGACCGTATCTTTGCGGACCATGCTGGCCGACGAAAACGGCGAAGTAACCGCTGAGGTTGCTTCTGCTAAGGCGCTGACAAAGGCGCAATCAGAGAAGCTCTCTAAAACACTGAAGGCCCAACTTGGGTCGGATGTGGTTATCAAAGCGACCGTTGATGAAAGCCTCATTGGCGGTCTTGTCGTTAAGGTGGGTTCGAAAATGATCGATACGTCGATCCGCTCGAAGCTCTCCGCACTCCAGAACACTATGAAAGAGGTCGGATAATGGCGATCCAAGCTGCAGAAATTTCTGCGATCCTTAAGGACCAGATCAAAAACTTCGGTCAGGATGCCGAAGTTGCCGAGGTGGGCCGTGTGCTCTCCGTTGGTGACGGTATTGCGCGCGTCTTTGGTCTGGACAACATCCAGGCCGGTGAAATGGTCGAATTCCCTGGTGGTATCCAGGGGATGGCTCTGAACCTCGAAGCGGACAACGTTGGTGTTGTTATCTTTGGGTCTGACCAAGACATTAAAGAAGGTGACGTTGTAAAACGGACCAAGTCCATCGTGGACGTTCCAGCCGGTGATGAACTGCTGGGTCGCGTTGTCGACGGTCTGGGTAACCCACTGGACGGCAAAGGCCCGATCAACACAACCAAACGTTTGGTTGCTGATGTTAAGGCCCCCGGCATTATCCCACGTAAATCGGTTCACGAACCGATGGCGACAGGTCTGAAATCTGTGGATGCGATGATCCCGATTGGCCGTGGCCAGCGTGAATTGATCATTGGTGACCGTCAGACTGGTAAAACAGCTGTGGCACTGGATGCGATCCTGAACCAGAAAGCGTATAATGACGCGGCTGGCGACGACGAATCCAAAAAACTGTACTGCGTTTATGTGGCTGTTGGCCAAAAACGTTCCACAGTTGCACAGCTGGTTAAAAAGCTCGAAGAAAACGGCGCTCTGGAATATTCCATCGTTGTTGCTGCGACCGCTTCTGACCCAGCGCCAATGCAGTTCCTGGCACCTTATGCCGCGACTGCGATGGCCGAACATTTCCGTGACAATGGCCGCCACGCTCTGATCATCTATGATGATCTGTCCAAGCAGGCTGTGTCTTATCGCCAGATGTCCCTGCTGCTGCGTCGTCCACCAGGGCGCGAAGCTTATCCAGGTGACGTTTTCTATCTTCACTCCCGTCTGTTGGAACGTTCTGCGAAACTGAACGAAGACAATGGCGCTGGTTCTTTGACCGCTCTGCCGATCATTGAAACGCAGGGTGGTGACGTTTCCGCGTTTATTCCAACCAACGTGATTTCGATCACCGACGGTCAGATCTTCTTGGAAACTGAATTGTTCTATCAGGGTATTCGCCCTGCTGTGAACACCGGTCTGTCGGTGTCTCGTGTGGGCTCTGCTGCTCAGACGAACGCGATGAAATCGGTTGCTGGTCCAGTGAAACTGGAACTGGCGCAGTATCGCGAAATGGCTGCGTTTGCGCAGTTCGGGTCCGATCTGGATGCCGCCACTCAGCAATTGCTGAACCGGGGTGCCCGTTTGACCGAGCTGATGAAACAGCCACAATATTCGCCCCTGACCAACGCTGAAATCGTCTGCGTGATCTACGCGGGTACCAAAGGCTACCTCGACAAAGTTGGCGTCAAAGACGTTGGCCGTTTCGAAGCTGGTCTGTTGAACCACCTGCGCAGCAAGCACAAAGATCTGATGGACTTCATCACCAATGAGGATCCCAAGATCAAAGGCGACGCTGAAGCACGGATCAAAGCTGCGCTGGACGAATTCGCCGCTGACTTCGCTTAAGGGAGGACGAGGCGATGCCAAGTCTTAAGGACCTTAAAAACAGGATCGAGTCGGTCAAATCGACCCGCAAGATCACCAAGGCCATGCAGATGGTGGCCGCTGCAAAATTGCGGCGGGCACAGGAAGCTGCCGAACAGTCCCGTCCATATACCGAGCGTTTCAACGCGGTTATGGCCGGTCTGGCGGCATCGGTGGGCGGTAGCGATAGCGCCCCCAAGCTTCTGTCGGGCACGGGCAGCGATCAAACCCATCTTTTGGTGGTGATGACCTCTGAACGTGGCCTCTGTGGTGGCTTCAATGGCAACATCTCAAAGCTCGCCCGTGCGCGCGCCGAAGAACTGACCGCCCAAGGCAAAACAGTGAAAATCATCACTGTTGGCAAAAAAGGCCGGGATGCTCTGAAACGTGAACTTGGCGATCATTTTATTGCGCATGTTGATCTGACTGACGTGAAACGCGTTGGCTATGAAAATGCACAGGACATCGCCCGCGATATCCTGTCGCGTTTTGATGCCGCCGAATTTGACGTTGCCACGATCTTCTACGCGAAATTCCAGAACGTGGTCACACAGATCCCGACTGCCCAGCAAATCATCCCCGCTGCCTTTGAGGCATCCGAGGATGAGGGCGACGCGACCCTGTATGATTACGAACCCAGCGAAGAAGCCATTTTGGCCGACTTGCTGCCGCGGGGCGTGGCGACTGCCATCTTCTCGGCTTTGCTGGAAAATGGTGCGTCCGAACAAGGCGCCCGTATGAGCGCCATGGACAACGCCACACGCAATGCGGGTGACATGATCGACAAACTGACAATCGAGTTTAACCGCTCACGTCAGGCTGTGATCACCAACGAGCTGATTGAAATTATTTCGGGCGCGGAAGCGCTCTAAGAGAACCGGAGAAACGACAATGGCAAACGCAAAAGGCAAAATCACCCAGGTGATTGGCGCCGTTGTGGACGTGCAGTTCGAGGATCAACTGCCGGCGATTTTGAACGCGCTGACAACGGACAACAATGGTAAAAAACTGGTTCTTGAGGTTGCGCAGCACCTTGGCGAGAACACAGTTCGTGCCATCGCTATGGACGCGACCGAAGGTCTGGTCCGCGGTCAAGAAGTGACCGATAGTGCCCTTCCAATTTCCGTACCTGTTGGGGATGCAACCCTGGGTCGGATCATGAACGTCGTTGGCGACCCCGTCGACGAAAAAGGCCCAATCGGCGCGGCTGAAACGCGCTCGATCCACGCCGACGCTCCTCCTTTTGAGGCTCAGTCCACTGCGTCTGAAATCCTCGTAACAGGGATCAAAGTTATCGACCTTTTGGCGCCCTATGCCAAAGGTGGTAAAATTGGCCTGTTCGGTGGTGCGGGTGTGGGTAAGACAGTTCTTATTCAAGAGCTGATCAACAACATCGCGAAAGTGCACTCTGGCTACTCCGTATTCGCGGGTGTGGGCGAACGGACCCGTGAAGGGAACGATCTGTACTACGAATTCATCGAATCCGGTGTTATCGACGCCGAAGACCTGACCAAGTCCAAAGTGGCGTTGGTTTACGGTCAGATGAACGAGCCTCCAGGTGCGCGTATGCGGGTTGCTCTGTCCGGCCTGACAATGGCTGAACAGTTCCGTGACCAATCTGGTACCGACGTTCTGTTCTTTGTCGACAACATCTTCCGCTTTACACAAGCGGGTTCCGAGGTGTCCGCGCTGTTGGGTCGTATTCCTTCTGCGGTGGGTTACCAGCCAACTCTGGCCACCGACATGGGTGCGATGCAGGAACGGATTACATCGACCACAAACGGTTCGATTACATCGGTTCAGGCGATTTACGTACCTGCGGATGACTTGACTGACCCTGCACCTGCGACTTCGTTTGCGCACTTGGATGCGACCACGGTTCTGAACCGTGCGATTTCCGAGCTGGGCATCTATCCTGCGGTTGACCCGCTCGATTCAACGTCACGTCTGCTGGATCCAGCCGTCGTGGGCGAAGAGCACTACAGCGTTGCAACTGACGTTCAGCAGATCCTTCAGCGTTACAAATCGCTGCAAGACATCATCGCCATCCTTGGCATGGACGAACTGAGCGAAGAAGATAAGCTGACAGTGGCACGGGCGCGTAAAATTCAGCGCTTCCTGTCTCAGCCCTTCGACGTTGCGAAAGTGTTCACAGGTTCTGACGGTGTTCAGGTGCCTCTGGAAGACACAATCGCGTCGTTCAAAGCCGTTGTGGCTGGCGAATATGACCACCTGCCCGAAGGCGCGTTCTACATGGTAGGCGGCATCGGTGAAGTGATCGCAAAAGCCGAGAAAATGGCTGCGGAAGCAGCTTAAGGAGGCGATATGGCTGAGAACCTGCAATTCGACCTTGTGAGCCCCGAAGCGCGCTTGGCGCAAATCGAGGCAACCGAGGTTCAGATCCCTGGTGCGGATGGCGACATGACAGCAATGGCTGACCATGCCCCAACCATCACCACACTGCGCCCCGGCGTCCTGAAAGTCACCCATGCGGGTGGCGTGGACGAATTCGTGGTTTCCGGCGGTTTCGCCGAAATCACCGCCGGTGCGGTATCGGTTCTGGCTGAAAAAGCCCTTGCCAAGGCAGAAGTGTCCCAAGACGTGTTCGATCGTTTGATCGGCGCGGCAAAAGACGCCCTGACCAAAGCACAAGAGGGAGCCGGTGAGCCCGGCGCGGCAGATGATGCTGCGAAATTGGTGGCCGATATGGTTGCCATGGGCGAAACTATCGGCCTTTCGGCCAGCTGATCTTTGGTGACTTAGATTTGAGGAAGGCCCCGCAATCGCTGGGGCCTTTTTCGTTTTTTCAACATGATTTTGACGGATTTGGTAACTATTCATTAAGAATTAACCATTTATCCCCGAATAGAGGCAGGGGGCTAATATAATGAAACGGCTTAGAAATCACTGGATCGGGATCGATCAGGGCGAAGTTGTTCTGTTTTCCGATTTTCAGAATGATGGTGAAATGTGGTCGGGCGAAGGTCCGCGCCAAATGGTATCGCATGTGTCCTTTGGCGAAAGCTATCGTACACCTCCGACGGTACAGGCGCATCTGTCGATGTGGGATATATCCAACGGCGCCAATGGCCGTATGGATGTGCAAACCGACGACGTGACCGTCGATGGGTTCAAAATCGTGTTTCGCACATGGGGTGACACCAAAGTCGCGCGTGTGCGTGTGGGCTGGCAGGCCATCGGTGAGCTGCGCCATGCAGACGAATGGGACCTTTATTAACTCCAAAGGCCGGATATTTTGGCGCTATCACCCAAACGGGTGATGCCTGGCGCGGGGCAAATCTCTAGACAATTCATTGTGAGAGAGATTTACATGACCAGAAAATTTTCAATAACCAATTTGATTTTTGGCGCGTTGACGCTTTGCGTTTTATCCACCCAAGCTGGTGCATTTCATGTGTCCACTGGGCAGGTTTATGAAGCGACTTACAATGCGAACTTCAATGAACTTATCACCGTCCCAGACACTGAAGACCCGTTTAACTATGACGCCTACTACAGTCATTTTATTCAGGATGTTTATTTCGGCAGTGACTTACTTCATGCAGGTGAGACGCTCACGCTAACTTTTTTGGATCAACATCGAAATCTGTTGTTTAGCGAAACCCACACAAACGGATTCGATTCCGAAGTCGAGTGGTTCGCTGGTAACTTAGATTTCTTTAGCCATCAGGACTACTATGTTCAGATATCATCGGGACAAGGGGAGTTCGATGTAGAGCACGTTTGGCTCCTTGGCCAATTGATTGGGACTTTGGGGGCACAAGGAACTTATTTTGATCAAGAGTTCAGCATGACAATCACCGATTTTGCACTTGTGTCTACGCCATCGCTCCCGGCTGTGCCGCTTCCAGCGTCTGCTCTGTTGTTGCTGTCGGGGATAGCGGGATTGGCGCGAATGAAACGTCGCGCCCGATAAATCGTCAATATTTAAAGAGTGTTGCCGGGTTTGCGTGATTGCACAAACCCGGCGTTTTTTTATGGGGCTGATGGTCAGCTCAGCGCGATGGATCAGACGTTATACAGACCTTCATAGATCGGCGTCAGAGTTTCGTGATCAAACAGCGACGACACGGATGTGCCGCTCCAGATGTTCAGCGTGGCTTGGGCAAACATCGGCGCCGTAGGGACGATCCGAATGTTGGGGCAGGCTTTGGTTTCTGGCGTGGCTTCGATGCTGTCGGTGATCACCAGTGACTTCATCACCGAATTGCTGATCCGTTCAATTGCGGGCCCGGACAACACGCCGTGGGTGATATAAGAATGCACTTCGGTTGCGCCATGTTCCATCAGGATTTCGGCAGCTTTGCACAATGTGCCAGCCGTGTCGCAGATGTCATCGACGATGATACATTTCTTGCCTTCGACACTGCCGATCACGGTCATTTCAGCGATCTCGCCGGCCTTTTCGCGGCGTTTGTCCACGATCGACAGCGGCGCATTGATCCGTTTGGCCAATTCGCGCGCCCGGGCCACGCCGCCAACATCCGGTGACACGACCATCACGTCGTCCAGACCGTCTTTGAAGTGGTGTTTGATGTCCAGCGCAAAAATTGGGCTGGCATAAAGGTTGTCGACTGGAATATCAAAGAAGCCCTGAATTTGAGCCGCATGCAGATCCATGGTCAGAACCCGTTCGATCCCGGCTTCGACCAACATATTGGCCACCAGTTTTGCAGAGATCGGTGTGCGGGCCTTGGCGCGGCGATCCTGACGGGCATAGCCGAAATACGGGATCACAGCGGTGATACGGGCCGCCGATGACCGACGCAGCGCGTCTGCCATGATCAGCAGTTCCATCAGGTTGTCATTGGCCGGGTTGGATGTGGATTGAATGATAAACACATCTTCGCCGCGGACGTTTTCATACATCTCAACAAAGATTTCCTGATCGTTGAACCGTTCGACACGGGCATCAACCAATCCTACATTCATTCCGCGATGCATCGACATGCGCCGCGCGACCGCTTCGGCCAGTGGCCGGTTTGCGTTACCTGAAATCAGTTTTGGTTCGTGGATAGTCGGCATCGGCCATTCCCCTTGGCTTTCTGTCAGAGCAGGTGACAGAATCATGACGTTGACACCGCCTAGCACACCCCTACGGTGACGCAAATAATCCCAAGTGCAGGAGAGCGCAAAATGCCGCAGATTAACTACTATTTTTCCGTCTTATCGCCTTTCACGTACCTATCGGGGCTGCGGCTAGAGGAAATTGCAGCGAAACATGGCGCGGACATTCAGTACAAACCGCTGGACATTATGGCACTGTTTGCCCGCACAGGGGGCACGCCGCCCAAGGATCGTCATCCCAATCGGATCGACTATCGTATGCAGGAACTGGTGCGCGCGGCCACAAAAACCGGCCTGCCGATGAATTTCAATCCCGCCCATTGGCCGACCAATGCGGCCCCTGCATCCTATGCGATCATCGCGGCGGCCAATGCCGGTGGCGGGGATCTGGGCGCGCTGTGCCATTCGGTTTTACGCGCGGTCTGGGCCGAAGAAAAAGACATCGCGCAGGATGATGTGATCGCCCAATGTCTGGTGGCGGCCGGGTATGAGGCATCGCTGATCAACTCCGGAATGCTGACCGGGGCGGAACAATATGGGCGCAATCTAGAAGAAGCGATCGACGCTGGCGCATTTGGCGCGCCATTTTACATCACTGATGGGGATGCACGGTTCTGGGGACATGACCGGTTGGATGATCTGGATGCGCATCTGTCAGGTGATCTGTAAATGCCACTGACCCGAATATCTGGGTCAGACATATGGGTTGAACGGGGTGGGGACGGCGCGAACCCCACCTTGATGATCCATTGTTCACTGGCCAAACACGAAGCGTTGCTACCGCTGCTGGACAATTTGGTGGACGTCGATGCGACGCTGTTTGATCTGCCCGGCCATGGGCGCAGCGCGGATGCTGACCAGATTGACCCACAGGGGCAGGCGGTCAGCATCGCCGCCCAGCTGGCACAGCCGGGATCACATGTGATCGGTCATTCCTTTGGGGCGACCATCGCGTTGCGGCTTGCACTGGAACATCCGCATCTGGTGCGCCGTTTGACCTTGATCGAACCGGTGATGTTTGGAGCCGTGCAAAACAGTACAACCTACCGCGTGATGAAGCAGGATTATGTGGCCTTTGATGCCGCCTTGGCCGATCAGGATTTCGAAACGGCGGCGCGGATGTTTATGCGGTGGTGGGGCGATGGGCGTCCTTGGGCGGATCTGCCGAACCGTCAGAGGGCCGGATTGATGCGCCGCATTCCATTGATCGCTGCGGCACGTGGGGCAACAGATGACGATATCGGTGGGATGTTGGTGCCCGGCCGGCTAGAGGCGTTACAAATTCCAGTGACGCTGATCGCAGGGGCCGACACACATCCGTTGATCCCGCTGGTTCATCAGGCACTGGCGGCCCGATTGCCAAATGCCACATCCCACGTGATCCCAGAGGCCCGTCATATGGTGGCCGTGACCCATGCCGCCCAAGTCGCCCGCATTATATCAGAGCAGAGCGAGAAACTGATCGATGTCTGATTTTGCAATGGACCAGTCACAGACAAACCGCGCCTGAACCAATGTATCGGGATCCCCTGACGCAATATCTGCATCTGGGTGGTATTGGGCCCCTGCGGCGATCAGCCGTTGATGGGTGGCCCTTGGCAGGCTGGCAAACATCAGATTACCCTCAACGGGATAAGCAAGGGTTGCGCCGCCCGCGATCAGGCCTTGGGCCAGATAATCCGCGTTTTGGTTGCTCTGTTTGGCCAGAGAAAGCCACAGATCATCGGTCAGATAGGCCTGCATCTGGGCCGACAGATAGCGATGTTTCGACAACAGGTGCCCGCCACGTTTGCGGCGCAGCTCAAATTCGCGACCTTTGTCAGGGTCAAAAAACACAACGGCCTCAACCCCCATCAACCCGTTTTTCGTACCGCCAAAGCACACGGCATCTACGCCCGATTTCCACGTCATGTCAGCCGCGCTGCACCCCAGATGATCCAGCGCATTGGCAAACCGCGCCCCGTCCAGATGAACGGGCAGGTTATGGGCATGGGCGATGTCGCTGATCGCTTTGATGTCTGCGAGGGAATAACAGGTTCCGGTTTCTGTAACCTGCGTGATCGAAACAGGGCCGCGTTCTGGCCCATGGGGAAACCGGTTGCCTTCGGAGTCCAAGGCTTTGCGCAATGCCGCAGAGGTCATTTTGCCATCCACATCCGGGATCAATGTCAGCTTTGCGCCGCCAGTGTAAAACTCTGGCGCGCCGCATTCATCCATCTGGATATGGGCCAGGGAGGTGCAGAAAATCGTTTCAAACGGTTGGCACAGCGTGGCCAGTGTCAACACATTGGCCGAAGTGCCATTGATGACCAGATGAACAGAGGCATCGGGTGCCTCAAAGATCATGCGCAGCTGGTCGCGGACCTGATCCATCAACGCATCGTTGCCATAGGCCGGGGCATAACCGGTATTGGCGTCAATCATGGCCTGCATCACGTTCGGATGCACCGGACCGGCATTGTCAGATGCAAAATACATCAGGTTGGTTCCTCGATCAGGTGGTCTTCCCATTCATCTTCGTGAATGTCGAATTCAGATACGGTTAACCCTTGGGCGGACACGCCAGCCGCATGCACGCTTTGCATGTTGCCGGATATCAGCGGATGCCAGTGGAACAGATCGCGTCCCTCATGCACCAAACGATAGGCACAGGTCTGGGGCAGCCAATATAGGTGGTCCGGGATGGATTGCGGGGTCAGGCGGATGCAATCGGGCACAAATTGGTGGCGGATGTCGTATTGCGCGCAATGACACGTCGCGTCATCCAACAATCGGCAGGCGACGCGGGTCAAAACCACTTCGCCGCTCTCTTCGTCTTCCAATTTGTTCAGGCAGCATTTGCCACAGCCGTCACACAGGGCTTCCCATTCTTTGTCCGTCATTTTGGTCATCGGAACGGTGTTCCAGAACTGATCCCGCAGGCCGGTTCTGTCGATGGGATCAGACATTTTTCAGGATCTCACGCGCTTGGTCGCAATCAGCGTGCATTTTGGTGATCAGGGCATCCAACCCGTCAAACTTCAGCTCTGGACGCAGATATTCAACCAGTGCCACAGAAATGTCAGCCCCGTATAGATCGCCTTTGAAATCAAAGATGTAGGTTTCGCAATTGGGGTGATTTATCCCAAATGTCGGGCGTTCCCCAATGGATGCGGCCCCATGGTAATTGCCCGCATGTGGCCCGGTCAGCACGTCGATCAGCACGGCATAAACGCCAAAACGCGGCGGGTGCAGGTCATCGATGGACATGTTCGCGGTCGGAAACCCCAATTCGCGCCCCCGTTGATCGCCTTGAATGACGACGCCGTCAATGCGGTGCCAATGGCCCAACATATCCGCAGCATCATGTGGGCGGCCTTCGCCCAACGCTTTGCGGATCGCTGTCGAAGAGGCCTCTTCGTCGCCAATCGAAACCAGCGGCACAACCGTCACGCCAAATCCCATTTCAGCGCCGAATTCCTGCAAATCCGCCGCTTTTCCGGCGCGTTTCGCCCCAAAGAAGAAGTCTTCGCCGACAACCACATGCGCCAGGCCTAGCCGTTTGACGATGATCTCTTGGGCAAATTCCCGAGGGCTCAACGAAGAGAGCGCAGGCGTGAACGGCAGTTCATAAAGGTGATCCACTTTCAGTTTTTCCAGACGATGCGCCTTGGCTGCAGCATTCATTAACCGAAAGGCCGGACCGTTGGGTTGAAACACCTGTCGCGGATGCGGCTCAAACGTCATGATCCCCAGCGGTGCCTGCAAAGCATCAGCCGTTTTCCGGGTGGTTTCAATCACGGCGATATGGCCCAGATGCACACCATCGAAATTGCCGATGGCTGCAACAGCTCCGCGGATGTCAGCGGGCACGAATTCGGTGTCTCGGATGATGCGCATTCTCATGCCCTATCTGTCCTGCAAACCACTTGCAAGCATTCGCAGACGTCGCCGTTTTCTGTTGTTAGAAAACGTCCCGGAAACGTTCAGATTTTCCGGGACCGGTTGGCGTGGATCAATCGAATTTACGCGACGGCGCCAGAACGTTTGCCTCGCCCATCAGAACCTTTTTGCCATTCACCAGACACCGTGTGTCCAATTTGACCCGGCGTTTGGAATGGTCGATATCCATCACTTCGACTTCGGCCAGAACCATGTCGCCGGGGCGTACAGGGGCCAGAAATTTCAGGTTTTGACCTAGATAAACGGTCCCATGGCCGGGCAATTGTTCGCCAATGACCGCAGACACCAACCCGGCGGTCAGCATCCCATGGGCGATCCGCCCCTCAAAGATCGTGTCCTGCGCGTAATCATCGTCCAGATGCACAGGATTGCGGTCGGTGGACACCTCGGCGAACATTTCAATGTCTTGATCGGTGATGACCTTTGACAGGCTGCGCACCATGCCAATTTCCAGATCTTCGATACAGATCGTGCCGCGGGGCTGATTATCCAGCATTTTGCGCTCCATGAGTAACAAATGGTCCAATAATGGGTGTCATTGGCAACATAATTACTTTGCAGTTGCAGAAAAATCAAGCCCCTTCTTTGACTATCTTAACTGGCCAATCGCATAGGTTGGCGTAATTTTTTCGTTTTCAATGAATGCATTAAGCGCATTTTCATCAGGTTGGTGGGTGGTTTTGGTTTCTTTGGCTGCCAGCCCGCCGGTGATAAACAAGCTATCAATGTCATCCCCAAGCGCCCCAAGGATGTCTGTGCGAATCCCATCGCCGATGGCCAGAATCCGTGGGTTGGCGGGTGCCAAACCGGTGGCCATTAGGCGGCGCGCGGCCAGATCGTAAATGGGCGGATGCGGTTTGCCAAAATACAGGCTTTCGCCCCCCATTTCCGTGTAAAGCGCGGCCAATGCGCCGGCGCACCATTCACGTGTTTCACCGCGATCCACAACAATATCCGGATTGGCGCAGAGCAGTTTCAGCCCTTTTTGTTTGGCGTATAAAAACTGTGCACGATATTCAGCGGGGTCGGCTTCTGGATTTTCAGGGCCGCAGCACACGATGCCTTCGGCCTCTTCCAACGGAACCGTTTGCACGTTCAGTGGTTGGTCCAACAGGTTCAACGGTTCAAAAAACGCGGCCTCATGTGGTTGCCCGACAAACCAGACTTTTTGGCCAACCGCCCCCTGAAACATCGCCGACCGCGCGCTGTCGCCGGAGGTGGCGATGGTGTCCCAGCAATCTTCGGGAACCTGAAATTCACGCAATTGCGGTTCCACATTGGCGCGGGGGCGGGGTGAATTGGTCACCAGCACCACAACTTTGCCAGCCGCACGAAAGGCGCGCAGGGCCTCGACGGCGTCTTGGTGGGCGATGATGCCATTATGCACGCAGCCCCAAAGATCCACATAAGCGGCGTCATATTGGTCGGTAACTTCGGCGAGGGACGAAATAATGCGGGTCATGGGGGCTCCGATTGGCTGTCTGTGGCCCCCGTGTAGCGCAACATTGTGCCGCGTGACAGGTGTTCTAGGGGCGGGCAGGCCTCACAGCCGGTCGCGCAGAGAATACCAAAGCATGGCCAACACCAACAAAGGCGATCGCAAATGCCGTCCGCCGGGGAACCGATGGGTGGGCACATCTGCCATCAGATCAAACCGTTCGGCCTGACCGGCAATTGTTTCAGCAGCGATCTGGCCTGCAAGGGTCGCCATGGCCACGCCATGCCCGGAATAGCCGGACAGGCTTAGGATATTGCCAGCGATCCGTTCAAAATGCGGCATGCGGTTCATGGTGATGCCCAACGTGCCACCCCAAGCATGGGTGATGTCTGCATCAGCCAATTGCGGAAAAATCTCGGCCAAAGGTTTGCGGACATTTTTTGCGATGTCATGCGGGAATTTGTAGCCGTAACTTTCGGTGCCGCCAAAGATCAGACGATGATCGATAGAGAACCGGAAATAATTCACCACAAATTTGCTGTCTGCGACGGCGTAATTGTGTTTGATAATCTGTTCTTGTTGATCGGGATGCATGGGGGCTGTGGCCACGACAAAGTTGTTGATCGGCATGACCCGGGCCGCGACGCGCGGCATGAGATCCCCCAGATATCCATTGCACCCCAGAACCACATGATCGGATGTGATATCAGCGTTTTGGGTGATGATTTTGGCGGGGGTGCCTTCGACGATCTGGGTCACGCGCGTATTTTCAAACAGACGCACGCCTGCTTGTTGTGCCATCCGCGCCAATCCAAGTGCAAATTGCAACGGATCAATATGCCCTGCACCCAAATCCAATGTGCCGCCATAATAGGACGGTGAATTGACGAATTCCCGTAATTCATGGCGGTTTAGTGTGCTAATTTGATTGTATCCGTAGTCGCGGTGCAGCTTTTCTACATAAGCGTGATAATCAGGAACATAACGTTCGCGGTGGGCGGCGTGAATGATGCCGGGGTGAAAATCCGCGTGGACCAGTTCTGATTTCGATAAATCACGCACCAGATCAACGGATTGATTGGCGATGGTCCACAGCGCGCGGGCGTGATCACGCCCCAGCATGTCCTCTAATACGTCCTGTTCCTGTCGCTGGCCCTGACCGACCTGACCGCCATTGCGCCCGGATGCGCCGGACCCGATACGGGAGGCTTCGACTAGAATGACGTCATAGCCACGTTGGGCCAGATGCAGCGCCGAGGAAAGCCCGGTAAACCCCCCGCCGATGACGCAGACATCACACCGCAACGCCCCAGTCGCCGTCGGGAACGGGGGCAAAGTTGTGGCATTGGCGGCGTAGTAGGACGGGGGATATTCCCCCGGCACATCATTGGCGGTTAACAGATCCATTGGATCATCCTTTAGGCCGACACGAACAATCCGGCGTCTTTAACGGCTTTGTGGGCTTCGTCCAGTGATTGAACCGCGCGGTCCATCATCACGTCGATTTCGTCGGGCGTGATCACCAATGGCGGCGCAATCACCATCCGATCGCCGACATGGCGCATGATCAGATTATTGGCAAAGCTGCGTTCGCGACACATGAACCCAACGGTGCCTGTCTCAGAGGCGAACGCCGCGCGGTTGGCTTTGTCAGGGGTCAATGCGACGGACGCCATGAGCCCGACGATTTTGGCCTCTCCTACCATTGGGTGATCGGCCAACGCTTCCCATTTTTCTTTTAGATAAGGTGCGGCCACATCACGTGCATGTTCGACGATGTTTTCTTCTTGCATGATGCGCAGGTTTTCCATGGCCACGGCACAGGCCACGGGGTGACCCGAATAGGTGTAACCGTGGTTAAATTCGCCTTGGGCAATCACACTGGCAATGTCGTCCGACACAATCGACCCGCCGATCGGCGCATAGCCCGATGACAGGCCTTTGGCGATGGTCATGATGTCAGGACGGATGCCCATGGTCTGCGATCCAAACCAATTGCCCGTGCGCCCAAAGCCGCAGATCACTTCGTCGGCGATCAACAGGATGTCATATTTATCGCAAATCCGTTGAATTTCGGGCCAATAGGTGTCCGGTGCAACGATCACGCCGCCCGCGCCCTGAACGGGTTCAGCAATAAAGGCCGCAACCCGGTTTTCACCCAATTCCAGAATGGCTTGCTCCAATTCTTGGGCACGCGCCAACCCGAATTCCTCGGGGGACATGTCGCCGCCTTCGGACCACCAATTGGGTTGGTTGATATGGTGAATGCCACCGACCATCGGGCCGCCCTGTGCATGCATGCCAGACATCCCGCCCAGGCTGGTCCCCCCCAAAGTAGACCCATGATAGGCGTTGTGACGTGAAATGATGACGTTCTTTTCTGTATGGCCTTTCATCGCCCAATAATGGCGCACCAGCCGGATATTTGTGTCGTTGGCCTCTGATCCGGACCCGGCGTAAAACACGTTGTTCAGATCACCGGGCGTCAGTTCCGCAATCTGCGCAGATAGGGCGATGACCGGCACATGAGTGGTCTGAAAGAACGTGTTGTAATAGGGCAATTCACGCATTTGACGCGCGGCCACATCGGCCAGTTCATCGCGGCCATAGCCGATATTAACGCACCACAATCCTGACATCCCGTCCAAGATTTGATTGCCTTGGCTGTCGGTCAGATGCACGCCATTGGCACGGGTGATCACGCGCGCACCTTTGGTTGCCAATTCGCCATTGGCCGTGAAGGGATGCATGTGATGGGCTGCATCCAGCGCTTGCAATTCTTCTGTTGGCATGTGGTTTGAAATCATATTCATTGGTTTATCCTTTGCGCGATCAGGCGTTCAGCAGCAGGTGCTGACGTTCCCATGGCGAAATTTCGCGTTGGTATTCTTCGTTTTCGGCCCATTTGATGTCCGAATAGAGCTGGCAGAATTCTTCGCCCAGAATGGCGCGAATTTCGGTGGCATTGTCGAACAGGTCCAGCGCTTCGCGCAACGAACCGGGCAGGCCATCTGCGGTTTCCCAGACCTCCACCGTGACGGCGGGGCGGGGCTGGATTTTGTTGATCATGCCCAGATACCCGCAGGCCAACGACGCCGCGATGGCCAGATAAGGGTTGCAATCCATGCCGATGACGCGGTTTTCGACGCGCAGGGATTCCGCCGTAGAATGTGGAATGCGCAGGCCGGTGGTGCGATTATCACGCGCCCATTCCAGATTGGACGGCGCGGACTGACCTTCGGGGGTCAGACGGCGATAAGAATTCACATATGGGGCCAACAAGGGCACAGTCTGCATGGTGTATTTCTGCGAGCCACCAATGAAATGGTGGAATGTGTCCGTGGGGTTTCCGTCCGCATCTGAAAAGATGTTTTTGCCGGTTTCCACATCCACAATGGATTGGTGCAGATGCATGGCGCTGCCGGGTTCGTCGCGGATGGGTTTGGCCATAAAGGTCGCAAACACCCCGTTTGCCAGCGCCGCTTCGCGAATGGTGCGTTTGAAATAAAACACCTGATCCGCCAGTTTTAGCGGGTCACTGTGCAGCAAGTTGATCTCAATCTGTCCAGCACCGCCTTCTTGAATCACTGTGTCGATCTGCAGGCCTTGGGCCTCGGCGTAATCGTAAATCGTATCAATCACAGAGCCGTATTCGTCGACCGCAGCCATGGAATAAACCTGGCGAGACGCGCCTTTGCGCCCCGTGCGGCCCAATGGCGGCTCAATCGGGTCTTTGGGGTCTGTGTTGGGTTTGGTCAGGTAGAATTCCAATTCAGGCGCGACAATCGGTTTCCAGCCTTTTTCCGCATAAAGCGCCAGCACCTTGCGTAATACGTTGCGCGGCGCGATTGCCAAGGGGGCGCCATCGCGGGTTTGCATGTCACAGATGATCTGAACCGTGGCGTCATCCGCCCAAGGTACAGCCGTAGCGGTGGACATATCCGGCACCAAAACCACGTCTTTTTCCAACCATTGGTTTTCGATATCCATGTCCACATATTCACCCGACACGGTTTGATAGAACAGTGAGATCGGCAAATAGAACGTTTCGTCGGGCTGGAATTTATAGGCCGGCATTGCCTTGCCGCGTGACATGCCAACCAGATCGGGAATGATGGTTTCGACCTCTTCCAGACGCCGGCCTTCGATATGATCCAGAAACGCTTCGGGTAGGGTTTCGGCCCAATTGCCGCGGACTTTGGGTTTCTTGGCCTGTGCCATAGGATTGTTCCACATCGCGACAAACGCATCCTCCGCATCGGGGGAATCCCGGGGAAGGGTCGTCGTTGATGTCAGAATATGATCAAATATTTAAGCCAGTCAACAACCAGTATTCTTATCACCGCATTAGGGACAGGCCTTGGCGAATATCGGCTTCGATGGCGCGTGCGACGCCTGCGCCGTCTTTGGCCTTTAGCGCGGAAAGGGCGTCTTTGTGTTCATCAGGCAGGTTTTGCGTGCCGTATCGCCCTGAAACCACACGCAAAGACGGTCCCAATTGCAGCCAAAGAGAGCTGGCAATATTGCGCAAAACAGGGGCGTTTGCCGCGTCATACAAGGTAAAATGAAACCGATAATTGCCTGCGAGATAGCCATTAATATCGCCTGCAGAAATCGCTGCATCCACCTGTTCGTCCAGTTTGGCGAGGGTTTTCAGCTGGTCTTTGGTGATGTTGGCCACGGCCAATTCGCCCAGACGTGGTTCAATCGCCAAGCGTGCAAAATAAATCTGATTGAGCGTTTCCTGGGTCACGTTGGGCACGCAAATGCGGCGATTCCCCAGCGCTTCTAACGCGCCTTCTGCGGTCAGCCGGCGGATTGCTTCGCGCACAGGGGTCATGCCCGCCCCCAGCATTGTTTTTAGCCCAAGGATCGTAAGTGCCTGACCCGGAAGCACTTCTCCGAACAAGATCATGTGACGCAACCGGTCATATATGGCCTGATGCTCTGGTGTCTTTGAGCTTTGTTCATTCACTGATCGTTTCTCCTTTGGCGCTGTCTAATCTGTAGGCATTATTGGGAATAATCATAGCCCACTTTGTCCTGATATTAGAAATGTCTTGCGACGAATCAAGATTTGATCAAATATTTCGGCAATAATACAAGATAAAACCACTCAGGGAGAATACGACTATGTTGACCCGCGTTCCTGCCATCGCGCTTGCGACTTCGCTTGCTGCCGTGGCCGTATCCGCCGAAGAAGTCCGTGTTTACAATTGGTCGGATTATATCGACGAAGAGTTGTTGGAAAAGTTTGAGCAAGAAACCGGCTATGAGCTGATTTATGATGTGTTTGACAGCAATGAAGTGCTGGAAACCAAATTGCTGGCCGGGTCATCGGGCTATGATGTGGTTGTCCCGACAGGATCGTTTTTACAGCGGCAAATTCAGGCTGGCGTATTCATGCCGCTGCAAACGGATAAATTGTCCAACTCGGGCAATCTGTGGGACGTGATCCAAGCCCGCACCGAAGCCTATGACCCCGGCAACGCCTATTCTATTAACTATATGTGGGGCACGACGGGGCTTGGCATTAACGAAACTATGGTCACCGACATCCTGGGACAAGATGCGCCCGTTGACAGTCTGGCGCTGATTTTTGATCCGGCAAATGCGGAAAAATTGGCCGAATGCGGCATTTATGTTTTGGACGCGCCAACCGAACTGATCCCAGCGGCGTTGGCCTATTTGGGGGAAAACCCAGACAGCCACGACCCGGATGTGATCGCGTTAGCGGAACCGGTTCTGGCAGGGCTGGCCCCACACGTGGCGAAATTCCACAGCTCTGAATATATCACGGCTCTGGCCAATGGCGATATTTGTGTCGCGGTGGGGTGGTCCGGTGATGTGCTGCAGGCCCGTGACCGCGCATGGGAAGCAGATAATGGCGTCGAAATCGCCTATTACGCCCCGTCCGAAGGCGCGCTGATGTGGTTTGACCAAATGGCCATCCCCGCAGATTCCCCGAACCCAGAGGGCGCGCATGCCTTTCTGAACTTTATTCTGGATGCCCAGAACATGGCGGCAGCGTCAAACTATGTTTATTACGCCAACGGGAACCTCGCGAGCCAAGAGTTTCTGGTCGAAGATGTGATTGGTGACACAGCCATCTATCCAGATGAGACAACGATTGAAAACCTATACATTACAACGCCATACCCGCCTCGTGTGCAGCGTGTTGTAACCCGTATGTGGACGGCGATTAAATCTGGCATCTGATCCGACAGACCCAGCAACCGGTGGTTTTCGACCGGTTGCTGGCCCCCACATTGCCCCACATCAAAGGACAGCTTTATGACGACGTCCATTGCCCCGGCCGAACTTGTGTCGGAATTTGAACCATGGAATGATGTTCAGGCCGAACCCCTTATCCGGTTTGACAACGTCACCAAGCGGTTCGGAACGTTCACCGCCATCGACCATATCGATCTGTCGATTTATCCCAAGGAATTCTTTGCGCTGCTGGGGCCATCGGGATGCGGAAAAACCACGTTGATGCGGATTCTGGCGGGGTTTGAAACCGCGACAGAAGGCACCATTACAATTGACGGTCAGAATATGGCTGGGATTGCGCCCAACAAACGGGCGGTGAATATGA
Source organism: Aestuariibius sp. HNIBRBA575 (assembly GCF_040932005.1). Taxonomy (NCBI): domain Bacteria; kingdom Pseudomonadati; phylum Pseudomonadota; class Alphaproteobacteria; order Rhodobacterales; family Paracoccaceae; genus Aestuariibius; species Aestuariibius sp. HNIBRBA575. The sequence goes on along the minus strand of NZ_CP162414.1, from coordinate 2,639,000 downwards.
TGTTTCAATCCTATGCTTTGTTCCCGCATCTGAACATCTGGGACAATATCGCCTTTGGTCTGCACCGGTCTGACATGCCCAAAGATCAGATCGGTGAGCGCGTCGAAGAAATGCTGCGTCTGGTGCAATTGGGGAAGTTTGCCAAACGCAAACCACATCAAATTTCCGGGGGGCAACGCCAGCGGGTTGCCTTGGCGCGGTCCTTGGCCAAGGCGCCGAAACTCTTGCTGTTGGACGAACCTTTGGGGGCGTTGGACAAAAAGCTGCGTCAGGAAACCCAGTTTGAACTGATGGACATCCAGGAACGTACCGGCACCACCTTTGTGATCGTGACCCATGACCAAGAAGAGGCGATGACAGTCGCGTCTCGGGTTGCGGTGATGGATCATGGGCGATTGGTACAGGTGGACACCCCGCAAAGCATCTATGAAACACCCAACTCAGTCTATGTCGCTGATTTCATCGGCGAGGTGAACCTGATCGAAGGCAATGTAGACAAAATTGGCGATGACAGCGCGACGATCGCTTGGGCCGAAGGTCAGCCCAGCATTTGCGGGACCGCCTTGGGGGGGATCGGGCAGGGCGCGCGCGCCACGTTTGCGATCCGTCCAGAAAAGGTCGCGATTTCAAAATCCCGTCCCAGTGATCGCAACAATGTTGTGCAGGGAAAAGTCCTGGACATCGCCTATTTGGGCAATCTGTCGACCTATGTGGTGCAACTGGCAAACGGCCAAACCATCAAGGCCCAAGCCGCCAACAATAGGCGGGTCAGTCGACGTGAATTCACATGGCATGACGACGTCTATCTGTCATGGACGGACACGGCTGGCATCGTGTTAACAGCATGAGGGGCAAGCCATGAAAATCGCGCGTCGCTTCTTAATTGGCATCCCCTTTTTGTGGTTGCTGGTATTATTCCTGATCCCGTTTGGAATTGTTTTCAAAATTTCGCTGTCTGATTACGCGATCTCTATTCCACCTTATACGCCGCAACTGGATGGCATGAGCTGGGACAGTTTTCGCACCTTTTTCGGGCAGATCGACTTTGAAAATTATGTCTTTTTGACCACCGATCACCTCTATTGGAAGGCCTACCTATCCAGTTTGCAGATCGCGACATTGTCGATGATTTTCACGCTTTTGGTCGGTTTTCCAATTGCTTATGGGATGGCCAATGCGCCGGATCATTGGCGCGCAACCCTGATGATGCTGATCATCCTGCCGTTCTGGACCAGCTTTCTGATCCGGGTCTATGCATGGCAGGGCATCCTCAGCACCGAAGGCGTGTTAAACCAGTTTTTGCTGTGGACGGGGATCATTTCAGAGCCGTTAAAAATGCTGAACACCAATTTCGCGGTCTATATCGGCATCGTTTACACCTATCTGCCATTCATGATCCTGCCGATTTATGCGACGCTGGAAAAACTGGATGCATCCCTGTTAGAAGCCGCCGAAGATCTGGGCTGTTCACGTGCCAAAGCGTTCTGGTTGGTGACCGTACCCCTGTCTAAATCCGGGGTGATCGCCGGGTGTTTTCTGGTCTTTATTCCGGCGCTTGGCGAATTTGTGATCCCATCATTATTGGGCGGCTCGCGCACGTTGATGATCGGCAAAGTCCTGTTCGAAGAGTTCTTTAACAACCGCGATTGGCCCGTGGCCAGCACGGTCGCCGTCATATTGTTGCTGATCCTGATCATTCCGATTGTGCTGTTTCAGCGTAATCAGGAAAAACAACAGGAGGCCGAAAAATGAGACGTTTAACGTGGTTCAACGCGGTGTCCCTGACGATCGGATTTGCGTTTTTATACGTGCCGATGCTGATCCTGATCATCTATTCGTTCAACGAAAGCCGGCTGGTCACTGTTTGGGCGGGATTTTCGACCAAATGGTACGGTGAATTGTTTCAAAACGAAGCCTTCTTAGACGCGGCTTGGGTGACCCTAAAGGTTGCCGTTATATCCTCGACCATTGCCACAATTCTGGGGACCATGGCGGCGCAAGTTCTGGTTCGGGGGGGGCGTTTTAAGGGGCGCACGCTGTTTTCGGGCATGATCTATGCACCATTGGTGATGCCCGAAGTGATCACAGGTCTGTCCTTGATGCTGTTGTTCATTTCGCTTGGTCTGGATCGCGGCACGTTCACTATTGTTCTGGCACATGCAACGTTTTCAATGTGTTACGTGTCGGTTGTGGTGTCATCACGTTTGGTGTCGTTCGACAAATCATTAGAAGAGGCGGCATTGGATCTGGGCTGTACCCCGTTTGACGCGTTCAAATCGGTGACGTTGCCGATCATCGCCCCTGCCGTGATTTCCGGCTGGTTGTTGGCCTTTACTTTGTCGCTGGATGATCTGGTGATTGCGTCCTTTACATCGGGGCCATCTGCCACAACATTGCCGATGAAAATCTGGTCCTCTGTGCGAATGGGCGTTAGTCCTCAGATCAATGCCTTGTCGACAATCCTGATCTCCATGGTCACAATTGGGGTCATCGCGGCATCAATTACAACAAAACGCAGGGTCATTCAGGCCAAACGCGACGAACAAATGGCAGAGGCGCAATGAGCTTTACCCACGAATATAACCTGTATTGCGAAACCCACGGCATTCCCGACCGGATCGAACTGATGCTGTGTGATCTAAACAGTATTTTGCGCGGCAAATGGCTGCCCGGTGACGCATGGGAAAAGCTGGAAAAAGGGCAGGTGCGTTTGCCATTGTCGACCTATGCGCCCAACATTATGGGCCAAGAGGTCGAAGAGACCGGCATGGGCATTGTGGTGGGCGACCCGGACGGTATTTTGAAACCGGTTTTGGGGTCGCTGGCACCGGTGCCATGGGCCGAGGGCAATGTAGCGCAGGTTCTGGTGGAAATGTCCGATATGGACGGGGTGCTGAGCCCTTATTCACCGCGGGGCGTTCTGCAAAACGTGCTGGATCGCTTTGCGGCACATGGCTGGACGCCTATTGTGGCCACCGAACTGGAATTCTACATTTTCCAGAAACGTGACAGCCCGGATGATGCACCCATCCCGCCGCAACGCGCACCATCGGCGCAGAATTTCGACCTAGAGGTTCTCAGTCGCAAAGATGCGATCCTGTCAGAAATCATGTCTGCTTCTGCGGCGCAAAATCTGGCGACTGACACGTTGATTGCTGAATTTGGCCCCGGCCAATTCGAAATCAACTTTCACCACACGGGCGACGTGCAGCGGGCGGCGGAAACCGCTTTGCTGTTTCGTCGATTGGTGCGCCAAGTGGTCGCCAAACATGGGATGGAGGCGACGTTTATTGCCAAACCTTATGCGGATGATCCCGGCAATGGCATGCATGCGCATATTTCCGTTGTGGATCAGGACGGTAATAACATTTTCGACGCCGGTGGCCCTGTTTCAGGCCGGTTGAAAAACGCGGTTGGTGGCACATTGGATACGATGCGGGATCTTCAGGCGATTTTTGCCCCGCATATGAATTCTTATCGACGGTTTCAGCCCAACTCCTTTGCTCCCACAGCCCCCAATTGGGGGTTGGACAACCGCCAAGCGGGGGTGCGTCTGCCCGAAATTTCTGGCCCCGCCGCCCGGTTGGAACACCGGATTTGCGGCGCGGATGTGAACCCTTATCTGGCCCTCGCGGCGATTTTGGGGGGCATGCTCTTTGGGCTTGAAAACAAATCTGATGTGCCGCTGCCATTGGACGATACAAATGCGAAACCGGCAGAGAATTTGGGGCATGATTGGTTGACCGCGGTGGAACGATTTGCCCAGTCAGACGCGGCAAAACAGATTTTTGGACCCGCCTATCAAAAGGTCTATGCGGATGTGCGGCGCGATGAAATTGCGCAACTGACCCGCATCCTGACCGCAGTGGAATACCGCGCCTATTTGTCCCGCCTATAGGGTGCAATTTCAGAAAAACCGCACATCTATCCCCCAAAAGGGGTGGATGAGTATCAACGCCAGATATAGCCCAATTGCGATGAGGATCCGCAGTAAAAAGCGCCCTGTGCCAAAGGCAGGGACCCGCGGCGTCGATGCGATTTGGTCGACCAATATCTGCCATTGATCCCCCATGTCGCGACGTTTCCGACGATCCATCAACCGCCCACCCAGTAGGGCGAATGTCGCAAACACGCCAAACAGGATCACATGGGCCAGATCGCCATTAGGCACCAAATGAGCAAGCGACCAAAGGGCCAGAGCCGCCAAAATAGGATGGCGCACCCAGCGTACGATGCCCGGATTATCAGGGTCAAACACCCCAGGGCGCCCGCCAAAGGATAGTGGGTTGGGCTGTGACATGCCCAGCGCAACAATCACACAGACCACCGCCATCGCGATCTGCGGCACCGCGCGTTGCCATGGCGCGTAGGGCCAAATTTCAACAAAGGGTGCGCGCCCTGCGGCGATGATCAACCAGACCAAAACACTGAGGGAAAGAATGGAATAAAACAGGCTGAATCCGCGCGGGCCCAGAACCTGAACCAGTTTGGGGCGCAATGGGGGGCGGATCGGCACAGTATGCGTGATGAAAAACACACCAAATGCTGCGATAAATTCAACCCAACCCATTTTGAACCTCCTGAATTCTGGTGTCTGTGCTGACGGATTTGTTGCGCCTTCGCAATCCCACCCTATATGTGACGGACACATCGGAGGCACAATGAGCGAAACCCCAAACAGCCATAGCGCAACCACCCGTGCGATTTGGTGGGTGATCGGGTGGGCTGCTCTGATCCTTGGTGGGATTGGGGTGCTGCTGCCGGTGCTGCCTACCACGCCGTTTATGATCCTCGCGGCATTTGCCTTTGCCAAAGGATCGCCGCGCATGCGCCAATGGTTGCTGGATCATCATATGTTTGGCGACCCGATCCGCGATTGGGAACAATCCGGATCGATTGCCCCGCGCTACAAAGCAATTGCTACCGGGCTGATGGCGGTCACGTTTGTGACCAGCGCCGCGCTGGGTTTGCCCGGTTTTGTGTTGATCATTCAGGCAGTCTGCATGGGATCAGCGGCATTATTTGTGCTGAGCAGACCCAATTCCTAGAACGTTATTCAGGGTGAATGGCCACACATTGCTGAACCGCTGCATTGGCGCGACGTTGTTCTTGTGCCAGCCGCGTTTCTAGATCCCGCAATTTGACACGTTCCTCGGCCAGATTGATGGTCACAGGCCGGGTACGATTGCGCACCTGCGTTTCATCGCAAAATGTCGCGCGCATTGTCCCGTCTTCTTGTAACACATTGCAGGCCACGCGCACCTCTACGAATTCTTGGTATTCTTCGATGCCATAGCCGCGTTCCACATTGCCACGGGTGACATTGGCCAATCGCGTTAGGACGCGGACTTCGGAATTGGCGCTGGAAATACATTGTTCGCGCGGCGTGGCGCAGGCGGCGACGATCAGGGGCAGCAGGAAAAGAACGCGTTTCATTAAACTTCCTTTGAACGGGGGGTGCTGGTGACAATTGATAAAGGATGCTATCGCGTTATTCGATAACAAACCGGGAAATGACGATGAATACGACGCCTGACGCCAATATTATGCAATCGGAAAAAGACCGCGCGTCCAAATGGTTTCGCGATTTGCGCGATCAGATCGTCGCGGCGTTCGAAGCAATAGAGGACAGTCAGACTTCTGGCCCAACAGCATCCCTGCCAGCGGGGCGGTTTGAGGTCACCAACACCAAACGCGCCAGCGACGACGGATCGGATGCGGGCGGCGGGCTGATGTCGGTGATGCGCGGCGGGCGTGTCTTTGAAAAGGTCGGCGTGAACGTGTCCACCGTACATGGTGTGCTGGGGGAAGCGGCGCAAAAATCCATGGCCGCACGCGGCGTTCCCGGCGTGGCCGAAGATCCGCGGTTTTGGGCGTCGGGGATTTCACTGGTGGCGCATATGCAAAACCCCCATTGTCCGGCGGTGCATATGAACACCCGCATGTTCTGGACGCCATCTGCGTGGTGGTTTGGCGGCGGGTCAGACCTGAACCCTTGTCTGGAATATGACGAAGATACTGCACATTTCCACGCGGTTCAGAAATCCCATTGTGACCCACATGGCGAAGATATCTATCCGGCGTTGAAATCATGGGCGGATGAGTATTTTTTCATTCCGCACCGGGGCCGGGCGCGTGGTGTTGGCGGGATATTCATGGATGACCGCAACACCGGCAACTGGGAGGCTGATTTTGCCCTGACCCAAGACATCGGCCGCGCTTTTTTACCAGCGTTTTTGCCGGTAACGGAACGGCGGCGTAACACGGTTTGGTCGGATGCGGACAAAGATGCCCAGCTGGTGCATCGCGGGCTCTATGCGGAATATAATCTGGTCTATGATCGGGGAACCAAATTTGGTCTGGCCACAGGACATGACGCCAATGCCGTATTGATGTCGCTGCCGCCCATGGCGAAATGGGTGTGATGTAGGTGACACGCGTGGCCGATGGCCACGACGTCCCACCCACCATCCCATAATTAGGCGCTGCGGACCGCGTCGATCATGATCTGAACATTTTCGGGATCAGCGTCGGGTGTGATCCCGTGGCCTAGGTTGAAAATATAGGGACCTTTGGCAAAGGCGCAGGTGATGGCTTGGGCTTCGTCGATCAATTCCTGACCACCCGTGACCAATAGATCAGGGCGCATATTGCCCTGAACGCACCCCCCCGGTTGAACGGATGTGGCGGCAAAGTCGGCGGTGACGCCATTGTCAATTGCCACGCAATCTGCACCGATTTTGGCATGCATATCCACGTAACGTTCGCCCGCACCACGAGGAAAAGCGATGATCGGCAGGCCGGGGTGGCGTTTTTTCAGCTCTGCTGTGATTTTGCGGGCCGGCTCAATGGCATATTTTTCAAAATCGTCCCCTTGTAGTGATCCTGCCCAGCTGTCGAAAATCTTGATGACTTCGGCGCCGGCCTGAACCTGCGCGGATAGATATTCGATGGTCGATGCGGTCAGCAGGTCGATCAGCCCCTCGAACACGGCGCGGTTTTCAGCCTTTAGGGCATGGGCCGGGCCCTGATCCGGGGTGCCACGACCTGCGATCATATAGGTGGCCACGGTCCATGGCGCGCCCGCAAACCCGATCAACGTGGTTTCGCGGGGCAATTCACGCGACAGGATGCGCACGGTTTCATAGACCGGAGCCAGATGGTCATGGATGGCATCAAACGGGTTCAGAGCGGCCAGTTGATCCGCGGTTGTGGTGGTGGACAGGCGCGGGCCTTCGCCGGTGACAAACCACAGATCCGCCCCCAACGCCTGAGGCAGCAATAGGATGTCGGCAAACAGGATTGATGCGTCAAATCCGTAGCGGCGGATCGGCTGCAAGGTGACTTCGGCGGCCAGTTCTGAATTGTAGCACAGCGACAGGAAATCCCCGGCTTGGGCGCGTGTGGCACGGTATTCCGGCAAATAGCGCCCGGCCTGACGCATCATCCAGATGGGGGGCGTCGGCAAGGTTTCCCCGGCAAGCGCGCGCAGGATCAGTTTATCGGATTTGGGGGCGATCAATTTCTCAGACATGGGAACTCCGGTTCGGCTAATGGGGTGGTCCCAAGTGTCGCAGGGGATGTCAACCATTGTCCTTGTCGCAGGGCCTGCCTAAAAGGCAGTATGACGTTGATTTTACCGACCCCCGACACTCCGCTGAAAATCGGCACACGTGGTTCGCCGCTGGCGCTGGCGCAGGCCTATGAAACCCGCAGCCTGCTGGCGGCGGCCTTTGATTTACCTCAAGAGGCGTTTGACATCGTGGTGATCAAAACCACAGGGGACAATCGCCAGATGATTGATGCGGATCGCCCGCTCAAGGAAATTGGCAACAAAGGTCTGTTTACCAAAGAAATAGAAGAGGCGATGCTGGATGGGCGCGTGGATATTTCCGTGCATTCGTCCAAAGATATGCCCGTTGAACAGCCGGATGGGTTGGTTCTGGATACGTTCCTGCCGCGCGAAGACGTGCGTGATGCCTTTGTGTCGTTGAAATATGCGGGGATCGCTGATCTGCCGCAGGGCGCAATTGTCGGCACGTCGAGTTTGCGCCGCAAATCACAATTGCTGAACAAACGCCCGGACCTGAACGTGGTGGAATTTCGCGGCAATGTGCAAACCCGGTTGCAAAAATTGCACGATGGCGTGGCAACGGCGACGTTTTTGGCGCAGGCCGGGTTGAACCGGTTGGGCATGTCGGATGTGCCCCATGCGTCGATTGACGTTGACGATATGTTGCCTGCGATTGCGCAGGGGGCGATTGGGATTGAACGGCGCGCGGATGATGATCGCGCAGCGCAGATGCTGGCGGCAATCCATCACGGTGAAACCGCACAACGCATCACATGTGAACGGGCGTTTTTGGCGGCGTTGGACGGCTCCTGTGAAACCCCCATCGGTGGGCTGGCCTTGATCACAGGTGATCAGATCACGTTGCGGGGGGAAATCCTGCGCCTTGATGGATCAGAAAAAGTGTCCGGCCAGATCAGCGGTGCCGTTGCAGATGGCGCAGATTTAGGGCGTCAATTGGCGGATGATTTGCTGGGACAGGCGGGGCCGGATTTCTTAGGTCACTAACGGGATTGTTTTGCATCCAGCCAAATCAGGCTGAGCGCGCCCAAAATTGTCGCCCCCCCGGCCAATGCGGCGGCCAAACCGTATCCAGCCAGCCAAGTTGCAGCTGCAAAAAGCGCGGCGCTGATGCCATCGGCGGCGACTTTTTGAAGGGATATTAGCGCTCCTCCCGCACCGGCGCGCGCGCCCATCAAATCCTGTAAATAGGCCAAGGGCAGGGTCAGGATGATCCCGTGGCCCAGCGCCAAAGGGATGGTCATGATCCAAACGCTGGGGCTGGCGGCGGCAAATGGGAAACTGATCATGAACCCGCCATGTATCGCTGCCCCCAACATTATCGCCTGCAACCGGGTGATATGACGCAATATCAGACCCATCGACAGCATCACCGGCACTTCTAATCCGGCGACAATACCGGCAAACAGCGCCACGTCCCCTAGATCGCGATTGGGCAATTGTTCAAAGGAAAGACCCAGCACAATCATATACATGATCGAACCTGCGTTGATTGCACCAGTGGCCGCCAGCCGGGTCAAAACCTTTGGGTTCACCACTTCGCCCAGCGAGGCACCAAAGCCCTGACCTGATTTGCCTTCGTTCCAGCCTGCGCCATCTGGCCAGAAAAACAGGAATAACAGCAGCATCGCCAGACAGCATAGAATGATCACAAAATACACATGCAGCAGATCGATTCCCTGTCGCAACGCCACAGCCCAGAGCGGCAGGATCACCACAAAAGGCACCGCAAACAGCGCCCGCACGGCCGATAAAATCCCGTCCCGGTGGGCAGGTTCAAACCGTTGCGACGCCAGACGCGCCAGCACAAACACCTGTCCAAACAACGTGCTGGCCAGAGGAATGATAAACCCATGGGCGGCGATGAACGTCCCCTTTGACGGCCAACACCATACCAAAATATTGCCAAACAACGCCAATCCGATGGTGAATTGGATGATTTTGCGGCGGGCTGCGGTTTGATCCGTGAGGATACCGATCCCGATTGATCCCAATACCGCGACCACCGACGAAACCAACAGCAACGCGCCATATCCGGCATCCGACAGGCCGAAACGTTCAATGGCCAGCACAGACATGAACGGCGCAATCGACGCCACAAGGCAGCCAAATAAAAACACCGCAGCAGATGCAATACGCAGGGCCGGGTCCCCCCACAGCAGGGTCAGAGTTTTAAACATTTTTGGGGGGTAACACCTTGCCGGGGTTCAAAATTCCCTTTGGATCAAGAGCGGCCTTAAGGGATCGCATCACGTCTAGGGCGACGGGATCTTTGTATCGGGCCATCGAAGACAGCTTTGACAGGCCGACGCCATGTTCGGCCGAAAAAGAGCCGCCCAAATCCTGAACAATGTCTTCGATTGCGATTTTGATCTGCGATTTAAGAGCGGGATCATCCCGCGACGGATAGACGTTGTAATGCACGTTGCCATCGCCCAGATGGGCCACGCAGATATCGGTAGCACGGGCATCCAATTCGGCCAACCGCGATTGGATACGGTCAAAAAACGGGGCGATCTGATCCAGTGGCAGGGCAATGTCGGTATCCACAATCACCGGATTATGAAATGTAATTTCCGCCGATGCTTCGCGACGTTCCCACATTTCGCGGCGCTGGGCTTCGGATTGGGCGACAACCGCGTCCAGCAACGTGCCATCCTCTAACATGGGGACCAGCGCATTTTCCAGCAATGTGACTATCGGCAGGCTGCCATCTGGCCCCGGCGTGGCATCCGCGGGCGACGTTGCGGCCAATTCAACCATGATGTTGATGTCGTAACTTTGATCAAAGGCGGGGCGGGCCCCGTCGATCAACCGCAAATGCCCGTCCATATGGGCGCGGGGCATGAATTCAAACGCCTCAACCGCGCCGCCTGACATATCCTGCAACCGATTTAACAGCCCCAGCGCATCGTCCAATGCGGGCAGGGCCAGCATGGCAGTGGCATAAGCTCGGGGTTTCGGCGCAAGTTTCAGCACAGCTGCCGTGATCACGCCCAATGTGCCCTCTGCTCCGATCATCAGATGCCTTAAATCATAGCCGGAATTGTTTTTATGAAGCGCGCTCATCAAATCCATGACGCGCCCATCGGCCAGAACCACCTCTAGGCCCAGACACAGATCGCGCATATTGCCGTATCGCAATACGTTTGAACCACCAGCATTGGTGGACAACATCCCGCCAATCCGCGCAGACCCTTTGGCGCCAAAGCTCATCGGGAAAATCAGGTCCTGTTCAGCGGTTGCGTCATGCAAGTTCTGCAAAATGACCCCAGCCTCAACGATTGCAACGCGACCCTCTGGGCGGATTTCGCGAACTGCGTTCATCCGATCCAATGACAGGGCCAGCTTGTTGTCACAGACCGCGCTGCCCGTGACGCTGGTATTGCCAGACACGGGAACGACCCCTGTTCCGGTGTCGTGGGCGATTTTCATGATGGCGGCGACGTCTTGGGTATTTGCGGGACGCAAAACGGCGATCGGGGTGCCAGAATAGGTTTTGGTCCAATCGTGGGTCCAGGGTGCCATATCTGACCCAGTTAAAACAAAAGACGCACCAATCGCATCAGTCAGGCGTTTAAGCAGGGGCATGAAATATCCGTACACAATAAGAGTCTATCATGGGCTGAGAATGCGGGTTGGTCCAGTTTGTTTCATGAAATCCGTTTATCATTTATAAAATATGTAGGGTCCTGCAGCACGCGAACGCGACTTGGGATACATTTGTTGTGTTTTCCCTATTGACGCCCATCGGACTTAGCCTTAATTCGGCGCTGGTCTGGCGGTATAGCTCAGTTGGTTAGAGCAGCGGAATCATAATCCGCGTGTCCGGGGTTCAAGTCCCTGTACCGCCACCACTTCCCCCCTTTTGGAAACCCAGATTGCCTCGACCTTTGGGCGCGTTTTTCCTAACATTGCCGCAGGTCTGATATTCGTCAATTCATCAGCAAACGGGGGGGCCATGATCGAAACCGCGTTGAAAACCGATTGCAGCCAATGTCAGGGCCTGTGTTGCGCGGCCTATTCGTTTGATGACCCCGATAGGTTTGCGATTGCAAAACCGGTTGATACAGCCTGTCCTCATTTGCAAAATCACGGTTGTTCGATCCACAACACACGGGTGGAACAGGGGTTTTCGGGGTGTCTGAGCTATGATTGTCATGGGGCCGGTCAGCGCGTGGTGCAGGACTTGTTTCCCGGTTTGGACTGGCGGGATGATCCGGCGTTGCTGCCGAAAATGACCGCGGCCTTGCGCGATCTGCAAAAAGCCCACGAAGCCGCGGCCATGTTATTTGCCGCAGCCGATCTGCCATTGCCGGATCACGTCCATAAACAGCGTCAGGATTTGATGGCGCAGATCATTCCGGACAAAGGGTGGACCCTGTCAGCATTGCAAACCTATACCCAAGGCCCGCTGCCCAGTCAGATCCGAAATTTTCTGCGCGCGTTGAAATCACATCTGCCGCGGCCTTGAATGTTTCTGAAATGTATGCCATGGCATGCCGTAGTATACATTTACGCATGCTGTGTTTTCTTAAACCACATTTGACCGTTCAATGCGTCGCATGCCTTTGGTTTTGGATCACCTTATGACGTCAACATATACAAAACGCGCCGCGACGATTGGGATTGGCGCCATTGGCGTATTCGCGTTCTGGGCGCTTGGCTTGCCGCTGCCGTTTTTGTTGGGGCCGATGTTTTTCTGTCTGTTGGCCGCGCTGGGCGGCGCCAAAATGCAAGATTTCGGCAAGCTTGGTTTCGCGTTTCGCACCATTCTGGGGGTGGCGGCGGGATCGTCAATCACACCTGACGTGGTGCAGGCTTTGCCGGGAATGGCGTTGTCATTATTGACGGTGCCAGTGTTCATTTTGGCCACAGCAGTCACATCCTATCCATTGTTGAGACGACTATTTCGATTTGATCCGGTCACCAGCTATTATTCAGCGATGCCCGGCGGTTTGCAGGATCTGATCGTTTTCGGAGAAGCCGCAGGGGCCAATTTGCGTGTCTTATCCTTGATCCATGCGACCCGCGTCCTGTGCATCGTCAGTATCGCGCCATTGGTGCTGAACCTGTGGTGGGACGTGGATTTGACCGCACCGCCGGGCATGCCGGGGATTGAAACGCCACCTTTGCAGATCGCTTTGATGGTTTTTGCCGGGTTAGCCGGCTGGTGGGGGGCGAACCGACTAAACATTCTGGGCGCGTCGATCATCGGCCCCATGATCCTGACTGCCGCTTTGTCGATTTCCGGGATCATCACACAGCGCCCTCCTGCGGAAATGATCTGGGCCAGCCAATTTGTGATCGGCATCGGTGTGGGGGCAAAATATGTGGGTGTCACTTGGTCCGAATTGCAGCGCGTTGTGGTTGCCGGCGTTTTAAATGCGGGTTTGTTGGCCGGGGTCAGCGCCGTGTTTATCGCCGCCGCTGTTGCGATGTCGCTGAGCCCCGTGTTGGATGCGTTTTTAGCGTTCCTGCCGGGCGGGCAGGGGGAAATGGTAGTGCTGGCCATTATCGCCGGTGCCGATTTGACCTATGTGGTGTTACATCACGTTTTGCGGATCGCATTGGTGGTGGTCGGGGCACCACTCTTTCTGCAGGTGTTTCACAAACCCCAAAAATAGCGCACCGATTCCAACATAGGCATACACCCTCTGGGTGAGTGGAAATTAGGCGGTTTCGTTAACAAGTCCCTTTTGACCTGCCCATTTAATGGGCGGATCAGCCGGAATCTGCGCGTTTTTTCAACATATGCCCCAAATTCCATCGGAAAAACCGCCTAGGAATTGATCACTTGCTGCGATGCAGCTTGGCTATGGCTGCCCACGTTTGGAACCTGATCCAATGCGGGGTGTGTGACGGCCAAACGAATTGGACCTCGATCCGGCCGCCACACGATGTGCAACCGAAGTTGCGGGGACAGTGCTATTCTCTTGTGTGTCGCAACGCAATGAGGCCGCCCCCGCGGGAGAGAAAAAATGATCCGCACTACCAAAACCCTGACCGCTGCTGCTGCCCTGACAGCGTTCGCTGGTATCGCCTCTGCTGACTGTGCTGACCCGATCAAAGTGGGTGTTCTACATTCCCTATCCGGCACCATGGCAATTTCTGAGACCACCCTAAAGGACACGATGCTGATGCTGGTTGAACAGCAAAACGCGGCTGGTGGCCTGCTGGGATGTGACATCGAAGCGGTGGTTGTTGACCCTGCATCCGATTGGCCACTTTTTGCTGAAAAAGCCCGTGAATTGCTGTCCGTCCATGATGTGGACGTGATCTTTGGCAACTGGACCTCCGTGTCGCGTAAATCCGTGCTGCCCGTCATCGAAGAGCTGAACGGCCTGCTGTTCTATCCTGTGCAATATGAGGGCGAAGAAAGTTCACGCAACGTGTTTTACACGGGTGCGGCCCCGAACCAACAGGCGATCCCTGCGGTGGATTACTATTTAGAAGAGCTGGGCGTTGAGAAGTTTGCCTTGCTGGGGACAGACTATGTTTACCCGCGCACAACCAACAATATTCTTGAGCAATATCTGCAGGATAACGGCATTGCCGCCGAAGATATCTTTGTGAACTACACCCCATTTGGTCATTCCGATTGGGCAACGATTGTCGCTGATGTGGTTGCGCTGGGCGAAGATGGCAAACAGGTTGGCGTGATTTCCACAATCAACGGCGACGCCAACATTGGGTTCTACAAAGAACTGGCCGCTGCCGGTATTTCCGCGGATGACATCCCGGTTGTCGCGTTTTCCGTGGGCGAAGAAGAGCTGTCCGGTCTGGACACATCCAACCTGGTGGGTCACCTGGCCGCGTGGAACTATTTCATGTCCGCTGAAACAGATGCCAACACAGATTTCATCGCCGCATGGCAGGAATTTGCTGGCACAGATCGCGTCACCAATGACCCAATGGAGGCCCATTATATCGGGTTCAACATGTGGGTGAACGCGGTCGAAGCCGCACAAACCACAGATGTCGATGCCGTGCGCACCGCCATGTATGGTCAGGAATTTCCGAACCTGACAGGCGGGACCGCAGTGATGTTGCCAAACCACCACTTGGCCAAACCGGTTCTGATCGGTGAAATCACCGCAGACGGTCAATTCGACATCATCAGCCAAACCGCTGAGGTTCCCGGTGATGCATGGACGGATTTCTTGCCAGAATCGGCGATTTTGAAATCCGATTGGCAGGGGCTGGAATGCGGCATGTACAATGTTGAAACTGAAACCTGTGTTCAGCTGACGTCGAATTACTAAGCCGAACCTCGTTAAACTTTGTCGGGTGCGGCTTTGGTCGCACCCACGTCTACGGCCCAATCGGGGTCGTCATTCAGGCCCGAATTTCACAAATTCAGACCGCACGGGAAATCCAACTATGATCCGCTTCGTTTTTGCCATCGCTCTGGCTTGTCTTTTTGCGGCGTCGTTTCAGCCGAACCGCGCACAGGCCCAAGACCTGCAATCGCTTTTGCAAACCCACCACGATGAAGTCGAACGCCCCGGACGGCGCAGTGTTGGCGTTGTGTTGGATGATTTGGTGGCGTCGGGTTTTCCTGAAACCGCAACTTTTCTGGAAAATTGGCAGGGCAAACAGGTCTATTTGCGCGATGCGGATGGGCTGTTTTTTTATGTCACCGATGACGGGGCTGACGGGTTCACCCTGACGGATATTTCCACGGGCCAAACGCTTGGCACCGAAGCACAAAACGCGATGTCACAGATCAAACCCAATGGTGGTGTGCGGCGCGCGATTGGTACAGCTTTGGTTCAGTTTCAACTGTCCGACCCTGATATAGCCCGCCGCACCGCTGCTGTTGATGCCATTGCCCGCACCATGTCGGCCGATCAATTGGCCCCGTTGCGTGGGGCGATTGAAAATGAACCAGATGCTGAATTAAAGAAGATTAAACAACGGCTTGCGAATATGTTGGCTGCTGGTTTTGGGGAAACACCTGAGGAACGCATCGCTGCAATTGATGGTTTGTCTGGCGATGTTTCCGTCGATATCCGCGCGGTTCTGAACCAGATCCTAACAGTCGAGCGGACCGCAGCAACCAGCCGTCCAGATGGGGCCAATGTCGCACAAACCCTAACCGTCGGTGATCAATTATCAGAGTCCGAAGCCTATCAATTGCTGGTCGATCTGGAATTAGCGCCTGCCCTTATCCCACAAGACACCCTCAAACAAACGCTGGCCCAGCATATCGAAGGCGGCTTTGTTGGTGGGCTGCCTGTTGCGCAAATGTTCACAGATGACGCCCGTGCAGCGGCCTATTCCGCGCTGGCGGCTGATGGGTTGGTCACGCCTTTGGTGACGGCACAGGATCAGAAACGGGCTTTGGAAACACACGTGTTTCTCGACGTTTACACCGAACCAAATGCCGCCATCACCAATGCGGCCCGCGCAGCCCTGACCAAAATAGAAACGCGCGTAAAGTTCAGCCAAATGGCGGATTTGACGCTGGACGGGTTGTCGCTTGCTTCGATCTATTTCTTGGCTGCGATTGGGTTGGCGATCACCTTTGGCGTGATGGGCGTGATCAATATGGCCCACGGCGAATTCATCATGATGGGCGCCTATACGGGCTATGTGGTTCAGCAGATCATCCCCAATTACACCGCTAGTTTGATTGTGGCCTTGCCGCTGGCCTTTGTTGTGACATTTGCAGCGGGGGTAGCCATGGAACGTCTGGTGATCCGGCATCTGTATCACCGCCCTCTGGAAACGCTGCTGGCCACGTTTGGTATTTCAGTCGCATTGCAGCAATTGGCAAAAAACATCTTTGGCACCCAAGCCCGTCCCCTGACATCACCCGGCTGGCTGGATGGGGCATTGGTGTTTAACGATGTGATCCAAATATCCTATATTCGGATCGCGATTTTTGTGCTGGCGCTGCTGTTTTTGGGGCTGTTGCTGTTCATCCTAAAACGCACCCGCCTGGGGCTAGAGGTCCGCGCTGTCACCCAAAACCCACGCATGGCGTCGTCGATGGGGATCAACCCGGATCGGATCAACATGTTAACCTTTGGGCTGGGATCCGGCATCGCGGGCATCGCCGGGGTGGCCATCGGTCTATACGCCAAAGTCACGTCCGAAATGGGGGCGGATTACATCGTTCAAAGCTTTATGACCGTCGTTGTTGGCGGGGTTGGCAATGTCTGGGGCACCTTGGCAGGTGCGGGTATGATCGGTGGCCTGCAAAAGGTGATCGAATGGCTCAACCCGTCTAACACCTTGGCCGCACAGACTTATATGATCCTTTTCATCATCCTGTTCATCCAATTCCGCCCCAAAGGCATCGTCGCCCTAAAGGGCCGCGCAGCAGGAGACTGAGCCCATGAGAAACACATTTATCGCCAAAAACCCCTCGGTTCTGATTTTCCTCACTTGTCTGGGTCTGTTCGCATTGGGCGTCACAATTTTCGCAGAAGCCACGGGCACAGGCCTGATTGGGACCTCGTTTGTTAAAACTTTGGGCAAAACCCTATGCCTGTGTTTGATCGCGATCGCGATGGACGTTGTCTGGGGCTATTGCGGCATCCTGTCCCTTGGCCATGTCGCGTTTTTTGGGATCGGTGGCTACGCCGTGGGCATGTGGCTGATGTATGCGCGCACCGAAACCATCGTGATGCAAAACCTTGCCTCTAACGTCATCCCCCCGACATCGACCGAAGTCACCGACGCAATCGGAAACCAGATTTTTGGTGTTGTCGGCAGTTCGGATTTCCCACTGATCTGGGCGTTTTCCGCCAGTCTGCCATTGCAATTGCTGATGGTGGTTTTGGTACCCGGATTGCTGGCGTTGGTGTTTGGTTGGTTGGCGTTTCGCTCACGTGTCACGGGCGTTTATCTGTCCATCCTGACCCAAGCGATGACCCTCGCTTTGTCGTTGTACCTGTTTCAAAACGACAGCGGGCTGCGCGGCAATAACGGCCTATCAGGATTGCAAAACATCCCCGGGTTCGAAACCACCCCCCAGGCAACGATTTCGATCGTGTTCTTTTGGATGTCGGCCGTTGCACTGGGATTGGGATATATCCTGTTTGCGTGGGTGACCTCTGGCAAAATGGGGTCGGTGATCCGGGCCATTCGTGACGACGAAGCACGTGTGCGGTTTTTGGGCTATCACGTTGAAAGTTATAAGCTCTTTGTCTTTACGTTGTCCGCAATTGTCGCCGGAATCGCCGGGGCGCTGTATTACCCTCAGGCTGGCATCATCAACCCAACCGAAATTGCCCCGATTGCGTCGATCTATCTGGCCGTTTGGGTGGCAATTGGCGGGCGCGGGCGGCTTTATGGCGCGGTGATTGGTGCGGCGTCGGTGTCGCTCTTGTCCAGCTGGTTCACAGGGGGGGGCGCCCCCGACATCAACCTTGGGTTTTACACGATCCAATGGACCGATTGGTGGCTGGTGCTGCTGGGCTTGTCCTTTGTTGCGGTGACGTTGTTTTTCCCCGGCGGAATTGGGGCGCTCTTTGACAAATTGGTAAGGAAACCAGAATGAACACCCTTCTCGAAGTGTCAGGCATTTCAGTCAGTTTTGACGGATTTCGCGCCATCAACAACCTGTCGATCCAGATCGGAGAACCGGAATTGCGGGCGGTGATTGGCCCCAATGGCGCGGGCAAAACCACGTTTATGGATATCATCACGGGCAAAACCAAACCCGATGAAGGCCGGGTAAGTTGGGGTGAAAAAGGCATATCCCTTTTGGGCATGAACGAAGCCAGCATCGCCAATCAGGGGATAGGCCGGAAATTCCAAAAACCAACGGTTTTTGAGGCGCAAACTGTGCGTGAAAACTTGGCCATGGCTCTAAAAAACAAACGTCGCCCATTTGATGTTTTGTTCTACCGAAAGTCCAAAGAAGGCGCGGACAAAATCGAAGCATTGGCCCAAGAAATCGGCCTACTCGATGAATTGCCACGCGTCGCCGGTGAATTGTCGCATGGCCAAAAACAATGGTTGGAAATCGGGATGTTGCTGGCGCAGGATCCTCGGTTGTTGTTGGTGGACGAACCCGCGGCGGGCATGACCCCGGCGGAACGTGAACACACAACCGACCTGTTAAAACGGGCCGCCCAAACCCGCGCGGTGGTCGTTGTCGAACATGATATGGAATTTGTCCGACGGTTGGATTGCCGCGTGACCGTGCTTCACGAAGGGTCGGTCCTGGCAGAAGGATCCCTGGATCATGTCACGGCCAATCCACAGGTTATCGAAGTCTATTTGGGGCGCTAAATCATGCTGAACATTGAAAATCTGACGCTCCATTACGGGCATTCGCAAATCTTAAACGGGATATCGATGCAGGCAGAGGCCGGGCAGGTCACCTGTGTTATGGGGACCAATGGCGTCGGCAAAACCAGCCTTCTCAAGGCAATTTCCGGGACGCATCCTCGATCTGGGGGGGATCTGTCATTGGATGGGCAATCGATTGGGGCTGTCGCTTCGCATCAACTTGCGCGTTTGGGCATCGGGTATGTGCCGCAGGGGCGGGATGTATTTCCATTGATGACAGTCACCGAAAATCTGGAAACCGGATTTGCCTGCTTGGATAAATCCGATCATATGATTCCGGATGAGATCTATGAATTGTTTCCTGTTCTCAAAGACATGCAGAACCGGCGCGGGGGCGATTTGTCCGGGGGACAACAGCAACAACTGGCCATCGCACGCGCCCTGATTACAAAGCCAAAGCTGCTTTTGCTTGATGAACCAACAGAAGGCATCCAGCCCAATATCATCCAACATATTGGGGATGTGATCGGATATTTACGCGACAAAGGCAGCATGGCCATTGTTCTGGTCGAGCAATTTTTTGACTTTGCATATGAACTTGGTGATCAATTTGTTGTCTTGAAACGGGGGGAAGTCGTTTATCAAAATGCCGCACAACACACAGAACGGGACGATTTGCTAAGCCAAGTGTCTGTGTGAATATACTGGTCAATTCAGATAAGCAATTGAAAAGGTTTCGTTTTTGGCGAAACTTTTTCGATAAGCCTGATTGGGATTGTTGGGCTCGTATTTTTGGAGGACATTCGGGCAAGCGTTTGCAAATGCGATGATGCATGCACAAAACGCATCTGAGAAGAGAGAAAGCCTGATGGTAGACCACACAATTCTAACTCGGATGTTTGACATCGCCGTAAAGGCGGCCGACCCGATGGAAACGATCCCAGCAGCATTGCCACCCAAACCCAATGGCAGGGTCATTGTGATAGGCGCGGGCAAAGCATCAGCGCGAATGGCGGAGGCGGTCGAGGCAGAGTGGGGCCCATGCGAGGGATTGGTCATCACGCGTTACGGCTATGCCCGCCCGACGCAAGGTATTGAAATTGTTGAAGCATCGCACCCGGTTTCTGATCTTGCCGGAGTGGAGGCTACAAAACGCATCATAACGTTGCTAGAGGGTTTGGGCAAAAACGATTTTGTATTGTCGCTCATTTCGGGGGGGGGATCGGCGTTGTTATGTGCCCCCGGCGGGATGATGACATTAGAAGACAAGCAAGCCACACATCGGGCGTTGCTCGAATCTGGAGCCCCAATCGGGCAAATGAATGTCGTTCGAAAACACCTTAGTCGTGTAAAGGGGGGGCAGCTCGCCGCAGCGGCATATCCGGCCAAAATGCTGACGCTGATGATTTCAGATGTTCCCGGCGATGATCCCGCAGATATCGCGTCTGGCCCAACCGTCGGTGAAGTTTCAACATCATCTGATGCAATGGATATCATTGCAAAGTGTCAGCTGAATTTGCCTAGATCCGCGATTGCTGCTCTTTCGGATTCTGGTGTGCTGAAACCTGACGATCCACGATTGGCCAATGTGGAAAACACGATAATCTCGGCCCCTTCTCAATCTTTGGCGGCTGCTCAAAAACTGGCACAGGGCGAAGGGTTTGACGTGAAAGTACTGGGGGATTCAATCGAAGGTGAAGCAAGGCAAGAGGCGAAGCGGCAAGTTGATCTGGCCCTCAAGGTTCAGCAGGAAATGTTTGAAACTGCACCGCCCATCATATTGCTATCAGGTGGAGAATGTACCGTATCTGGATGGGGTGGTGGAATTGGTGGACCCAATGCTGAGTTTTGTTTGGCAGCGGCCATTTCTTTGCAGAAAACCCCTGGAATACATGTCATCGCTTGCGACACAGATGGGGTGGATGGCGCTGCTGACGTTGCCGGGGCTCTGGTATTTCCGGACACTTTAGATCGCGCACAGGTCGACCCTTTGGAAGCGTTGAGACGATCAGATAGCCACACTTTCTTTGGCAAACTGAACGACCAAGTTGTGACAGGGCCAACTTTGACGAACGTGAATGATTTTCGGGCAATTCTGATTTCTAATCCCGTGGGTCATGTGCCGCCGTCTGAATGAAGCGCCTTCGTGTTGCTTGCTAATATCCAAGTTTAGCCCGTTTTTAGAACTGGAGAAGAAGGTACATCCTCGGCGATAAGGTCATCAATAGCTTTCTCGTCAAGTTGAAACTTTGAAAGCGAATTTGTCAGCTCACGAGTTTCGTTACGTAAAAACTGGGACGTTGCCAAAGTTTCTTCAGCAAGTGCTGCATTCTGTTGCGTTGCTGAATCCAAATTTGAGATGGACAAGTTGATTTCAGAGATGCCATCGGACTGATCCAACGAAGTAGATGAGACATTTGATAGGAATCCCGAAACATCTTGGATCGAGGCCTGAATGCTTTCAAGTGCGGTTTCAGCATCACTCACTGAGTGAACACCCTGTTGAACTTTTTCTGAGCTGACCTGAATGATCTCGGTTACATTTTGAGCTGCTTCCGCAGTGCGTTGAGATAGGTTTCTGACTTCCGTTGCCACAACGGCAAATCCTTGACCAGCTTCCCCAGCGCGAGATGCCTCAACGCTAGCGTTCAGGGCTAACAGATTGATTTGAAAGGAAACATCCTCAATTACACTGATCACTTCGGCGATTTGATCGGATGAACTTTTAATCTCTGCCATTGTTTTTACAGCATCCCGAACCACACTGCCTGTATGTTCAGAACGTTCCCGAATTTGATCAACAATTTGATCCGCTTTCTGTGCTCCTTTCGCGCTCTCTCCAGCGGCTGTTTTTAATTGCGACAACGCTTCGGCCGTTTCGGCAAGGGTGGCGGCTGTTTTTTCAGTCCTTGTGGCCAAGTCTTCAGCGGCAGAGCTTAGCTCAGCTGAATTAAGATCAATTTCCGCGCCGTTGTGAGATATCCCTGAAATGGTGCTTTGTAGTGTGTTGATACTGTTGTTGAAATCTGTACACAAAATCTCATAGCTGTTGGGCAGATCCGCAGCCAGCCGGCAATTTAGGGCTCCTTTAGACAGCGCTTTGAGCTCTACTGCCAAGGCATCAACGATACGTTTCTGGTCGTGCTGTTGTTCGGCATTTTCTGCCCCCAAACGCTCGGATTCAATCCTAGCATTGCGAAAATCATCAACAGCCTGGCCCAATCGACCGTATTCGTCGAACCGTTTGGCCATCGGAATGTCAAAGTTGGTTTCGCCTAAGCTGAGTCGATCCAGAAATCCAATGACAACCTCAAGTGGACGCATAAAGTACCTTATGGTTTGCCAAATGCTTAGCCCCAGAAGACAAATCGCGATTGCCCCCAAAACGCTTGCCTCTACATAGGCCGCACTAATTTCTGCGTTGATGGCATCAGTCGTAAAGCCCAGAATGAACAATCCGACAAAATTTCCATTCCCCTGAATGATTGGGGTGGCGTGTATCACCATCGAACCGAAGGTGTCGCGTTGCGCCTCAAGCAGTTGCGGATCGAACTCTTGGATTATTGCATCCCATTCGGCATTCCATTCGATGTCAGGCTGAAGTTCTGCAAAAACTTGGCCGTCTGAAATGATCTGCGCAAATTGGAAATCGCCGATTTGGGTTAAGCCGTCCAATGCGGTTTCAGCAGCTTGTTGATCGAAATCCCATACCGCACCCGCCAGTGCCGGTGCAATAAATGCCGAAGCCAACGCGATTTCAGTTTCGAACTTTTGTTGCAGCTTTTCTTCGAGTTTGTTTACCCAGACCAGAGTGTAGATTGATCCAAACAACAGCACTGCGGACAAAATCGGTAGAACAATTTTTTGCTTAACGCTCATCTTGGAATACAGTCTAAGCATTGTGGGTCCTATCTGTGGTTTTGGTCATCCACTACGTGGCTTGCAGTTCATCAATTCGATCTGGTCTGGGCGATGGGTCAGTAGCCCATGTATTCTTGGCCAAGCGTGTCGCGATATTGCTCAACCCATTTCACATTGATCGCCTGGATCGTGCCATCTGCGGTGAGTTCGGCAAAACATCGGTTAAAATCAGCTGTATGCGCAGGGTTGCGAAACGCCATTGCATAATTGCTGGGCGCGAATGTTGCGTTAAACACGGTTGCCTGAGATGGGTTAAAGCCGTGATCATCCGCGCTTTCAGCAAGGTGGCGGTTATATTCAGCAAAGATCATTCCATCACCAATCACCGCATCAATTCGACCAGAGAAGAGCAGACGACTATGCACAATTTGGTCAGTGATTTCACGATAATCGCCAAATTCAGCAATGTGATCCGCCAGACCAGGTAAAATGGATTCTGCACCACGGAATGTGACGACATTCATACCATGCAGCCCATTCAAATCCTCAATCGGGGCTGCGCGATCTGCCAAAAATGACACACCGTTTTGATAGGCAATGTAGGAATCGGATTCTGTGCCTGCTGTGGGCATCCCTACGGGCACGGTGGTGACGGCGTCGCCTTGGCCTGCATCAAACGATGACCAATGGCGGGTAAAAGGCTGAATGGTGAATGTCACATCATGCCCGCAATGTTCCAGTGTGGTGCGGATAATTTCGGCTTCTCGTCCTGACCCATCAGGCATGATCATCGGTGGTAGATCCGGCCCGATAATTTCGATTGAATCTGCGTAGGCCATTGGGGCCACAAATGTAAAAAGAGCAGCAACGGCTGTGATATGTTTCAACATTGAGTTTCCTTTGGATTCCGGTTTCGGTCACTCTAGGCAGCTTTTTCCTAAGGAATGCTGAACTCAAATGCAGGGCTTTAACCTACATTTTGCGCTTATCTTTTTTGCGTTAAATTTGATCTCTACATTCAAGCAACTACAACGATGTGCAAGGAAACAGAAATTGGAAATACATAGAAATCTTCATCAAAACAAAGCTGAAACGGATCTTTGATTTTGAGTTTCCACCGATGGCGTGTCGCTATGTGCGCTCAATTTCCTTGCGTTCTCTTAGATCAAAAGAGTGGCGACAATAGTTGAAATCATACCGATTTCTGGATTTCTGCTGAGGGGATGATGGCAAGTTTCCCCAAAGGTTACGCCCCGCAAAACAAACTGCGGGGCGACGATATTGGTGTCAAAAGGGGGCTTTAGAAAAAGCCCAACTTGTTGGGGTTATAGCTGACCAACAGGTTTTTGGTCTGCTGGTAGTGATCCAACATCATTTTGTGGTTTTCGCGGCCAATCCCGGATTGTTTGTAGCCACCAAAGGCAGCATGGGCAGGGTAAGCGTGATAATTGTTCACCCAAACACGACCCGCTTCGATTGCGCGACCAAACCGGTAGCAGGTGTTCATGTCGCGCGACCAAACGCCAGCGCCCAGCCCGTACATTGTGTCATTTGCAATCGCCAAGGCTTCGGCTTCGTCTTTGAACGTGGTCACGGACACAACCGGGCCAAAGATTTCCTCTTGGAACACGCGCATTTTATTGTGCCCCTTCAGGATGGTTGGCTGGATGTAATTCCCCCCGGCCAATTCACCGTTAAACCGCGCCTCGTCACCGCCAACCAACACTTCGGCGCCTTCTTCGCGGCCGATGGTCAGGTAGGACAGGATTTTTTCCTGCTGTTCGGTGCTGGCCTGCGCGCCCACCATGGTGTTGATATCGCGAGGATCCCCTTGTTTGATGGCTTTGACCCGTTCAATACAGCGGGCGATGAATTCATCATAGATGTCCTCTTGGATCAGGGCGCGCGACGGGCATGTGCAGACTTCGCCTTGGTTAAAGGCAAACAAAACAAAGCCTTCGACTGCTTTGTCTAGAAATTCGTCGTCTTGGCGCATCACGTCAGAGAAGAAGATGTTGGGGGATTTCCCGCCCAGTTCCAACGTCACAGGGATCAGGTTTGCGGTGGCGGCCTCCATGATTTTGCGGCCCGTTGCGGTCGATCCGGTAAAGGCGATTTTGGCAATCCGGTTTGAGCTGGCCAAAGGCGCTCCGACCTCAACACCCAAGCCGTTGATGATGTTCAGCGCACCGGCAGGCAGCAGATCATTGATCAATTCAGCGAAAACCATGATGGCCGCAGGGGTCTGTTCGGCGGGTTTCATCACGATGCAATTGCCCGCTGCCAGTGCAGGCGCCAGTTTCCATGCGGCCATCAGGATTGAAAAATTCCAAGGAATGATCTGACCAACAACGCCCAGAGGTTCGTGATAGTGATACGCAATTGTATCATTGTCGATCTCGCTCATGTTGCCTTCTTGGCCGCGCAGAACCCCGGCGAAATAACGGAAATGATCGGCAGAGAGCGGGATATCGGCCGCCATCGTTTCACGGATCGGTTTGCCGTTGTCCCATGTTTCACACTGGGCCAGCAGTTCCAGATTTTCGTCGATGCGATCTGCGATTTTTAGCAGGATGTTGGACCGTTCAGCGGCTGACGTGGTGCCCCAGGCGGATTTTGCCGCGTGGGCGGCATCCAGCGCCAGTTCCACATCCGCGGCGTCGGACCGCGCGATTTCATTGATTTTTTCACCTGTGATCGGTGTGACATTGTCAAAGTATTTGCCATTCACAGGCGGGACAAAGACGCCGCCAATATAGTTGTCGTACTTTGTTTTAAAGGGCGACACATATGTGCCTGCCTCTGTGTGCGTCATATCGTTCATGTTGTTCCTCCAGATATCCGGGTCCTCCACCCGGATTGATCTGGACGATGACGATCTGGTCGGCGCAGGTCACCCGCCGCACATCGGTTGCGCGCTGCATGTGTCTCAGGTCTGAGACAGTTCTGGTCAGGATTGATCCAATTCTAGTCGTTTGATCCGCCGATACAGCGTGGCGCGGCCAATGCCCAGCTGTCTTGCGGCTTGGGATACATTGCCATTGGCGCGGGCCAAGGCGCGGATCACGGCGGCGCGTTCTGCCTTTTGGAACCCGGTAGGGCCATTTTCGCGCCCCAAGATGTCAGCGGCCGGACGGGGGGGTAGCGTGCCTGATTTGTCCATGCCAAACACACGCCGCGCTTCGCGGGTGGCTCCAATAACCAAGTCATCGTCATTAATGGCCAGCAATGTGGCCGCATCGGTGTCATCGCTATCGGCCACGATGATCCGCGCAGTGGTAAAGGCCGCCCGAAAGTTCGCCTCTTCGATGGCGCGGGCGGTCTGGGCCACTTGGGCGCCGATCAGGCGATTGAACGCTTCGGTTTGATCCGCGCGCGCTGACGACACATCCAGCGCGGCGACGATTTGGCCATCGCTGCCATAAATCGGCGCATCCATGCAGGACATGGCGGTGTTGCGGGCATAGAAATGTTCGTCTTGGTGGATGATCACCCGGCGCTGTTCGGTCAGGCAGGTGCCGATCCCGTTGGTGCCTTCGCGTTCTTCGCTCCAATCAGCGCCAGCGCATAGGCCCCATTCGTCAAAAACCGGCGCGTCGGCGTCGGACAGGCGCTGATCCAGCACCACGCCGTCCACATCCGTTAGGAACACCGCACAGCCCGACAGACCCACCAAAGTGAACAGGTTATCCAGCCGGGGCGACGCCACTGTCATGAATTTTTCCAACGCAGCGCGGCGGTGATGCAGGGCGGATTGTGCGATGCGATCAGGGCCACGCCGTTCGTCCGGATCAAGCCCGTGTTTGACCACGGAACGATGCCAGCTGGCCGCCAATCTGGACCGCGCCGCAGCCGAAGAAGACGACGCCGTTTCCAAGACGCGATCGGCGTGCGAAAGTCTGCGTTGCATGGGCACCTCGTCGAAAATGACTTTGTACTTATTACAAATCTGAGCGTCATTTCGCAAGAAATTGCCGATACCGGTCAAGGTGTCACAGGGGGCAGGACACACCAAAGAAGTGTGAACCTGCTATTAAATCAGCAGGTTAGTTGTGCAAAGCCTGTTCCGATATTTGGGACCTGAGACTAGCTTTTGCGGCGCATCACTTGGGATATGCGAAACCCGCCGGGGGCATAAGACCGGGACCGGGTGCGCAAAACTGGCGTGTTGGAAGAGGTGCCGCTCATGGATTCGCGGATCACGATATAGATGCCGCTGCCGATAATGATCCCCGCGCCCAGCAACGTGGATTTGCCGGGACTCTCGTTGAAAATGACCGCGCCGTAAAACGTCGCCCAGATGATCTGGGAATACTGCATTGGCGCGACGATTGCGGCCTCGCCGATGGCATAGGCACCAACCAGACAGAGCGCTGCGCCAAACCCCATAATCGCAACCAGCCCCATGGCCGCCAAATCTGTCAGCGGCATGGGTTCATAGACAAACCCCATGCCCGCGCCCATGATCACAAACGTGACCGCCAACGGATAGAGCATCATCACAACGCGGCGCTCTTCGCGGCCGATTTTGCGGGCGATCACCGATTGCAACGCAGAACTGAACGCCGCCCCAAACGCGGCCAAATGGCCCAGTTCCAGCGTGGCTTGGCCCGGTTGCACAACGATGACCACACCGACCAATCCCATGATCACGGCGGCGGCGCGATGAAACCCGACCTTTTCGCCCAAAACGGGGATGGCCAGTAGGGTGACCAGCAATGGAATGGTAAAGAAAATCGCATAGGCTTGGGCGATGGGTAACACCGAAAACGCATAAAATGCACACAGCCCGCCGGTCGCCATCGACAGAGACCGCGCCGCCAACCACCACGGGTGGATTGGGCGCAAATTGCCCGCAGTGGGATCGCGCACCAACATCAAAGTAACCAATGGGAACGACATCAAAGACGTGAAAAACAACGTCTGAACAGGGGAATAATGCCCCCCCAGATAGCGAATGATCACGTCATGGGTCGAAAAAATGCCAAAGGCCAACAGCGACAGCATGACCGCCTTGAGGGTGCTTGATTGGGACATGATCATTTCCAGTGTGCAACGTGTTTGCACCTACCGTTTGCGCAAACATAACTTGCTTTAGCACAGTGAGAAATGATCTCAAGGGGTGTGGTGGGCCTGACTGTCGTCCGGGGCCTGATCGCGATCCGTCAGGGTGTAGTCGCGTAAAACTTGGGCAACACGCAGACGATACCCGGCAAAAACACCATTGCGACCCGCCGCTTGGGCCTGTCTGTGGCTGTTTAGGTTGCGCCATTCAGCCACGGCATTTTCATCCCTGAAAAACGAAAGCGACAGAATTTTGCCGGGATGTGTCAGGCTTTCGAACCGTTCAACCGAGATGAACCCATCGATGGTTTCCAGATCACCGCGCAGCGTGGCGGCGATGTCCAGATAAGGGGCCATCTGGCCCTCGGCGGGGTCTACTTCGAATATGACTGCGATCATCGATCCCTCCCATGTGGGGCAGAGGCAAGTTTCAGGAATGTGCGATCTTCGCGGCGGATAAACCCGTTGTCCATGGCAAATTCATAGTTTTTCTGCCCCAGCGGATCGGCAGCCAATCGGGCGCGATAGGTTTCATAATCCGCAAGGGATGGCAGGGAATACACCCCATAAGCCAATGTGGTGGACCCTTCGTGAGGGGCAAAATATCCAATCAAATCAGCGCCACAACGTGGAATGCATTGCCCCCAATTGCGGGCATAGGTTTCAAAGTTGGATTTTTGAGCTGGGTCGATGTGATAACGAATAATACAGGTGATCATGTGGGGCTCCTTTGGGTGTCTTGTGCCATAGGGATTGTGCGTGATGTTTTGGTCGCGACCAAAGTGTCAGGGCTTGACCTTTGTGGGGGTGGTCCGTGATCATCTGGACATGAAAGAAGGACCAGATATCACCCGGATCGGAGCCATGATTGGCGATCCGACACGTGCCAATATGTTGATGGCGTTGATGTCTGGGCGTGCGCTGACAGCAGGTGAGTTGGCCGAGGCATCCGGGGTGACGGCCCCCACGGCATCAGGGCATTTGAAACAGATGGTTGATGCCGGGCTTTTGTGGCCACGCGCCCAAGGGCGGCATCGCTATTATGTGCTTGCGGATGATGATGTGGGCCATGCGCTTGAGGCGTTGATGGGGTTGGCCGCGGCCAAGGGCCATTTGCGCACGCGCACAGGTCCCAAAGACCCGCAATTGCGGGCGGCACGTATGTGTTATGACCATTTGGCGGGGGCCGCCGGGGTGCAGATGTTTGACGCATTGGCGGCAAAAAACGTGCTGGGTGGGGCGCGTGACGATATTGCGGTGACGGCGATCGGGGACCAATGGATCACGGATTTTGGCATGGATGCCAATCGGTTACGACAGGCGAAACGCCCCTTATGTCGAACGTGTCTGGATTGGAGCGAACGTCGATCCCATTTAGCAGGTGCCTTTGGGGCCGCGTTGGTGGATCGGATGTTTGATCTGGGTTGGATCACACGAGAGGAAAATTCCCGTGTGATCCGATTTTCAAAGACCGGGCAGGCGGCGTTTAACGCGGCCTTTCCAGCTTAGACAGATGCGTCCAGCGCGGCGATGATCGCAGCGCCCATTTCTGTGGTGGACACAGGTGTGACGCCTTCGCCAGCCAGCAAATCGCCGGTGCGTACGCCGTCGGCCAGCACCTTTTCAACCGCGGCTTCTAGGCGGTCTGCTTCGACGCCTTGGTCAAAGGAATAGCGCAGCGCCATCGCAAAGCTGAGGATACAGGCGATTGGGTTGGCTTTGCCCTGACCGGTGATGTCTGGCGCAGAGCCATGTACGGGTTCGTACATCGCCTTGGGGCGGCCATTTTCCATCGGCGCACCCAGCGACGCAGAGGGCAACATGCCCAACGATCCGGTCAGCATTGCGGCGCAATCGGACAGGATGTCGCCAAACAGGTTGTCGGTCAGGATGACGTCAAATTGCTTGGGCGCGCGCACCAGTTGCATGGCGCCATTGTCGGCATACATGTGGGACAGTTCGACTTCGGGATAGTCTTTGTGCACTTCGGTCACAACGTCACGCCACAGGATACCGGATTCCATCACGTTGGCTTTTTCCATGGAACACACGCGATTGTTGCGGCGTTTGGCCAGTTCAAACGCAGAAATCGCCACGCGGCGGATTTCGCTTTCGGTGTAGCGCTGGGTGTTGATGCCCACACGTTCGCCATTCTGTTCGCTGATGCCGCGCGGTTCACCGAAATAAACGCCCGACGTCAATTCGCGCACGATCATGATGTCCAGACCAGCAACGATGTCCTTTTTCAGGGATGAAAAATCAGCCAGCGCATCAAAACACTGCGCAGGACGCAGGTTGGAAAACAAATCCATTTCTTTGCGCAGACGCAGCAGGCCGCGTTCTGGTTTGACGCTGAAATCCAGATCGTCATAGGCCGGGCCACCCACGGCACCCAACAAAACGGCGTCCACCTCTTGGGCTTTGGCCATCGTGTCGTCATGCAGCGGCACGCCATGCGCGTCATGGGCCGCGCCGCCCACCAGGTCCTCAGACACGTCAAATGTCAGGTCACGTTTATCGCCAAACCAAGTGATGATCTTTTTGACTTCGGACATCACTTCGGGGCCAATGCCGTCGCCGGGCAGGATCAGAATGGATGGGTTCGACATGGGGGATTCCTCATTTTCAAATGTTGCGTTCCGGGTATCGAAAACGCAGCAAAGGTTCAACCCATGAGGGGTTTAAGCGACTCTGCCAAAACGTCCCAGACCCGGCGGATGCGGGGCGTGTGGCGCATGGCTTCGTGGGCGGTGAGCCAAACGGGCAATCCCGGTATTGTCAGGCCAAAGTCCAACTCGGTCATCCCCGGTGTGGCATTGCCCACACAGCGCTGGGCGAATCCAATGCCGCATCCTGCCTTGATCAGTTCCCAATAGGCTGCATTGTCGTCGCAGCGCACCGGAAACATGTCGCGCGTGGCAGGAATGCCGGCCTGCGCCATGCCGTCGATTATTGCGGTGTTGTGGTCGTATCCCACGATGTCGTGACTGGCCAATTCTGACAGGGTCTGAGGGGCGCCGCGCCGTTGTAGATAAGAGTGCGACGCAAAAATCCCCAGCTCAAGTTCACCCAAATATTGCGTGATCAAATCCAGTTGCTGCGGCTTAAACATCCGCACCGCAATATCGGCCTCACGATAGAGCAGGTTGGTGCTTTCATCGCTGGGCACCAGATCGATCTGAATACGCGGCTCTTCTTGGCGCAGGCGCGATATGATGTCGGGCATATGATAAATCGACGTGGCCACAGAGGCGGTGATGCGCACGCTGCCTTCTAGGCGATCGACCTGACCGGCGGCTTTCAGGTCGATCTGATGGGCCGCGTCCCGCATGATTTGGGCGGGCGGCAACATGGATTGGCCCAGTGGCGTCAACTCGAACCCTTTGGAATGGCGATGAAAAAGGTCAGCCCCCAATTGGGCTTCTATGGCTTTGATTTGCCGTCCCAGCGTGGGTTGTGATGCCCCTAGATGCCGGGCCGCGGCAGACAGGCTGCCGTGTTCAGCGACGGCTAAAAAGGCGCGGATCAGCGACCAGTCGAGGCTAGAGAGCGGATTATTCATACAGAATTGAATATCATATATGCGTTTTTCCGCAATCCTCATACCGATCTGAATGGGTTAGGGTCAGGTTAAGTTCGCAATCAGGAGGCGACCATGACCGACAGTGTTTTGATTTTAGGGGCCAATGGCAAAATTGGCAGTCGCGCCGCCGAGGCGTTTTGGAATGCGGGTTGGACCGTGCGCCGGTATGAACGTGGCACTGATATGGTTACCGCCGCCAAAGGCTGTGATGTGATCGTCAATGGGCTGAACCCGCCCGCCTATCACAATTGGGCCACGCTGATCCCGCAGATCACCCAGCAGGTGATTGCCGCCGCCAAAGCCAATGGCGCAACCGTAATTGTGCCCGGCAATGTTTATAATCTGGACGGGCAGGGCGGGGAATGGAGCGAACACACGCCCCACGCGCCGGTGACACGCAAAGGCAAAATCCGCGAGGATATGGAACGCGCCTATCAAGCGTCTGGCGTGCAGACCATTGTATTGCGGGCCGGTGATTTTATCGATCCGGATGGCAATGGCGATATGATGCAGATGGTGCATCTTCGCAATATCAACAAAGGACGGGTTGTCAGCCCGGGCGACCCGGATGCGCTGCACTGCTATTGTTATGTGCCTGATTGGGCGCAAGCGGCGCAAATGCTGGCTGCGAAACGTCATCTGCTTGCGCAATTTGAGGATGTTCCATTTGCGGGCATCACCATGACGACCCGTGAGTTGGCCCATAAACTGGGCGACATTTCCGAGCGTGACCTAACATTGAGCGGCTTTCCGTGGGCGATCATGCGATTGCTGTCACCGTTCTGGGAATTGGCACGCGAATTGATGGAAATGCGCTATTTGTGGAACATTCCCCACCGGTTAAACGGGGGAAAACTGACCGAATTGTTGCCAGATTTCCGGCCAACCCATTTGGACGATGTCCTAAGTCACGCCCTAGCGGCGCAGGTCCACCCAGACCAGACGATGCGACCCAGCAGCAAGCCCGTCATCGCCCAATAGGCCCGGATCATCAGGCCAGAACACACCGCTATCCTCAACCACCCAATCGGCTGAGGGCAGCACATAAGACACCCGCAAATTGCCGGGGCCATCTTCTGGCCAGTCAACCGTATCAAGGCTGGGATCCCCGGAATGATCGGGGCTTTGGGACGATTGTCCGCCCTCACTACGGGGTTCTGGATCCTGCAAACGCGGATCGTTTAACAAGGACTGGATGGTTTCCGTCCGGCCTTCGGCGTCATGTGGGTCCAGATTGGCATTGCCAAGCAGCACAAAATGCGATTGCGGAACGGGCCCCAATTCACCGTCTAAAAAGTGTTGCCAAAACCGGATTTCATCGCGATTGCGCAATCCGTTTCGATCCTCGGGTCCATCAAAAACAGGCGGAGTGGCTGAAAAAGCCAATAACGTTATGGGGCCATCTTTGGTGTCGATCGGCACAACCCAATGGGCGGTGCTGGACAATCGTTGCAGGGACAGGGCCATGGCCGACGGAAAGGGGCTATCGTGCATAACGGGCATTTCGGCCCAGTCATAGCTCTGCCACAGACGATCGGTGTAATCCTGCACCTGATCCGTGAGGATTGGCGCGCGCGACAGGATCGCCAGCCCGCCATCGCCTGCAAAACGGCCATATCCTTGGGCATCGCGCGCTTCGCCCAGTCGGCCATTGCCATCCATATCCACGCCGGTTGGCGTCCCAGAATTGGGCCGGGTGGCAAAGAGATAGGGATAAGACGCACCAAGCCCGGCCAGATGATCGGCAAAGGTGCGCAAAGTTACGCCGTCATAATCATAGTCAAAATTGGTGAGCAGCAGAATGTCAGGCGACGTTTGGGCAATGATTGCGGCAATGGCATCGATCTGCGCGTCGCCCTTGGTAAGATCCCGCAGCAACAAACCCGGACCGTCGCGACTAAGCGGGGCGGCAAAGGTGGCAACGCGCAGGGTGTCTGCGTGGGCGATGGCTGTGGATAGAACCACGGCCCACAGGCCTGCGATACAGTGTTGAATAAACGGCCGAATTACGCGTGCACCGCGCCGTGCACATCTTCGCCATGGGCCGCTGCATAGGCGCGGCGGCGTTGATTGACGATCATCTGTGCCACGCGGTTCATTGCAATGCCGCGCATCAAAAGGCTGGCTGGCAAAAACGCCCATGCGGTCATCATCCAAATCAAGGTATGTTGATTTTCAAGACTCACAGGATTGATATAGTCAGACGCCAATTTCACAAAGGCCGGAATGATGAAAGGCAGCAAAAAGCCCAAAATCAGGTTGCCTGTTGCATCCCGGTTCAGGCGGTCCACGACGTCACCACCAGAGGTAGGATCAAAAGTCGGAAGGTTGGTCCAGACGTTAAATCCGCCGGTTTGGCTGGGCCAGCCTTTGAACCGCAGGATCAGTACAAACAGGCCCAGCGACAGGATCGAAACGAAATAAGACAGACCAGCAGCGATGCGCACATCAGCGATCAACGCCGCGTTTGTGTCGGTTGGCATCATCAGCACAACCAAACGAACAGGCGAATACGGGAAGTCCAGAAGTTCAGACACACGTCCGCCGATCAGTTCAAACAGCAAAGTGATCGTGGTCGGGTTGGCCTTGCCAGATGCAATTGCCGAGAGGACAAAAACGGATGCAAACAACGCCAGAAACCGGACACGGTTAAACGGCGGTGCGTCCCGGAATTCGACCAGGCTTGGATAATTGGAATTATATTCTACAAACGTGAACCCCGCCGCAAGTAGCCCCAAAAGGACCACGATCTGCGAAGTGTCCGCGTGAATTGCAGGTAACATGATCGACGGTGTTGCAATCAGCAACACAACCATCAGCGCCCGCAGGATAGCTCCTGTCAGCTTAGATATCACAGCCCTATTTCCCTCGCCCCGGTCGACCACGATACGATGCCGCGCTCTTTTCCCAGTTTGATCCTCGCCTTCATCTGCGAGGTGCCTCAGTTTTGCCATAATCTTGCCCAGTTTTACTTCGCCCTACAAGTCACTGATTGAGTTGGCAAAAAAATAGGGGCGGTTTTGCGAAGGAACTGGTGCGCGATTGCAACCATTTTGTGGCGGAACCGGGACAGGGTAAATATTGCCCCCCAGATCGGTTAGGTGAACGCTGAGTTAGCCACAAAATGTAGTGTGATTGGCAACCCGTCGGGGGTTAATTTTTGTTAACCGCTAAGGGGATGATTTTGCAGGAAAGAAAAAAGGCCGGACAAATGCCCGGCCTTTATCAGAATATCTGTGCTTTAAACCCAAGGGCGGTCTTGGCTGGCCTTGGCTTCGAATGCTTCGATGCTGGACACTTTGGCCATGGTTTGGCCGATATCGTCCAGACCTTCGAGCAAGCAATGCTTTTTGTGAGCGTCGACTTCGAACGAAATGACTTCGCCATCCGAAGAGGTGATGGTTTGCTCAACCAGATCGACTTCGATCCGGGCATTGGCGCCTTTTTCCGCGTCTTTCATCAACAGATCGACCTGTTCCTGTGGCAGAACCACAGGCAAGATGCCGTTTTTAAAGCAATTGTTGAAGAAAATGTCGGCAAACGAGGTTGAGATCACGCATTTAATGCCGAAATCCGCGATGGCCCAAGGGGCGTGTTCCCGCGACGAGCCACAGCCGAAATTATCGCCGGCGACCAGAATGGATGCTTCGCGATATTGCGGTTTGTTCAGCACAAAATCAGGGATTTCGCTGCCGTCGCGGTTATAGCGCATTTCGTCAAACAGGTTCTTGCCAAACCCGGTGCGGGCGATGGATTTCAAGAACACTTTGGGGATGATCATATCGGTGTCGATATTCACCAGCGGCATAGGTGCCGCAATTCCGGACAGTTTTTCAAACTTTTCCATTACATCAGCTCCCGGATGTCAGTCAGTTTCCCGGTCAATGCAGCCGCGGCTGCCATGGCGGGGGACACAAGGTGCGTGCGGCCTTTGTAGCCTTGGCGACCTTCGAAGTTGCGGTTGGATGTGGCCGCGCAGCGTTCGCCTTCGCTCAGCTGATCGGGGTTCATCGCCAGACACATGGAACAGCCCGCCAAACGCCATTCAAAGCCGGCCTCTTGGAAAATATCCGCCAGACCCTCTTCTTCGGCTTGGGCGCGCACCAGACCAGAGCCGGGCACGATCATGGCACGCATGCCGTCTTTGATCTTTTTGCCTTTGACCACATCAGCCACGGCACGCAGATCTTCGATACGGCCATTGGTGCAGGACCCGATAAACACGGTGTCGATTTCGATGTCGGTCAGTTTCTGGCCCGGAGTCAGCCCCATATATTCAATGGAACGTGCCGCCGCGTCGACTTTGCCACCTTCGAAGTCGGACGGGTGTGGGACGGTTGCGGTGATCGGCAGAACATCCTCAGGCGAGGTGCCCCAAGTCACAACCGGCTGAATGTCTTCGCCTTTCAGGGTCACAACTTTGTCGAAATGCGCGCCTTCGTCGGTGTAAAGCGTTTTCCACCAGTTTAGCGCGGCTTCCCATTGTGCGCCTTTGGGGGCGTGTGGGCGGCCTTTGACATAGTCAAATGTGGTTTGATCCGGCGCGATCATGCCAGCGCGTGCGCCGCCTTCGATGGCCATGTTACAGACCGTCATGCGGCCTTCCATGGACAGATCGCGAATGGCTTCACCGCAATATTCGATCACATAGCCTGTGCCGCCACCGGTGCCGGTTTCGCCGATCACAGCCAGCGTGATGTCCTTGGCGGTGACGCCCGGGTTCAGCTTGCCGGTGATTTCGACCTTCATGTTTTTGCCCTTGCGCTGGATCAGCGTCTGGGTGGCCAACACATGTTCGACCTCGGATGTGCCGATGCCGTGTGCCAAAGCACCAAAGGCCCCGTGGGTCGCGGTGTGGCTGTCGCCGCACACAACGGTCATACCGGGCAATGTCCAGCCCTGTTCGGGGCCAACGATATGCACGATGCCCTGCCGCACGTCGGACACGGGATAGTAATGGATGCCAAATTCCTTGGCGTTTTTGTCCAAGGCTTCGACCTGAATGCGGGATTCTTCGTTGTCGATGCCTTTGGCGCGGTCCAGCGTGGTCGGCACATTGTGATCCGGCACAGCAATGGTCTTGTCGGGCGCATGCACGCCGCGACCTGCCATACGCAACCCTTCAAAGGCTTGCGGGCTGGTCACTTCGTGGACCAGATGGCGGTCGATATAGAGCAAACAGGTGCCGTCTTCTGCCTCGTGGGCAACATGGGCATCCCAGATTTTATCATAAAGTGTCTTCGGGGCGGTCATGGTGTTCCTCTCCCGTGGATTTGTCTGAATTTAGGTTAGGCGACAGGGATGGTTCGCCCTAAAGGCGGGACACAATGGTCAGCGTCGCCCTAAAAAACCGCCAAGGCAGCCGGGCACGATCATCCATATCAATAATCCGAGTCATGCGTTCCAGATACACCCGCGCGGCGCGCGCTTCAAGTCACGGTCTATATAGGTTTGTCTGCAATCGTGCATTTGCTTGCCTTGGGCGAATATGCGCGACACATTGGGGGCAAGGGCAGGGCAAATGGAAAACGAAGAAACACCAAACCTAGAAGACCAAGCCGCAACGTTGCTGGAAACCGTGCGTGGGTTGTTGGACCAAGGGGTCAGCGTTTTTGAGAGCCTGTTGCGTCCGATCACGGCCTATCAATTGCTGGGTGCACTGGCGCTGTTTTTGATCGCGCATTTTGCGGCGCGGTTGTTGCAGCCCAAACTGACCGATTGGATGCGTGCCCGCGAAGGCTGGCCCAAATGGCGGCTGCGCGCTTTGATCGTTATCCGCAAACGCATGCGGATGATTGTGTTTGTGATCCTGATATGGATCACCGTTGCAATTTTACGAGAAATAACATGGCCTTCCCGGTCGTACTTGTTGGCGATCATTGCAAATCTGGCGCTGGCTTGGCTGATTGTCGCCTTTGCGACGCGGCTGATTGGTAACACTGCATTGCGTGCGATTGTGCGCTATGGCGCCTGGGCTTGGGTAACGCTGCGCATTCTGGGTCTGACCGCTGAAACCGAAGTGTTACTGGACGGTCTGGCGCTAGAGCTGGGCGATATGCGGATTTCGATCTGGATGGTGCTGCAGGCGGTGTTCATCCTTGGATTGTTCTTCTTTATTGCGCGTTTTCTGGCGCAAACGGCCACGTCTCAGATCCGATCCAACGCCGAAATCAGCCCGTCTATGCAGGTGTTGGCAGTTAAATTTCTGCAACTGATACTCTATGGCGTGGCGTTTTTTGTTGGGCTCCGCGCCGTGGGGTTGGATTTGACCGGGCTGGCGGTGTTTTCTGGCGCGATTGGCGTCGGGCTTGGCTTTGGTTTGCAAAAAGTGGTGTCCAATCTGGTATCGGGCGTCATCATTTTGCTGGATAAATCGATCAAGCCGGGGGATGTGATTTCGCTGGGCGAAACCTTTGGTTGGATCAACACGCTGGGCGCGCGGTATACATCCGTGGTGACACGCAATGGCAAAGAATACCTGATCCCGAACGAAGACTTGATCACGGGGCAGGTGGTCAACTGGTCCCATTCCAATGATTATGTGCGGCTCGATATTCATTTTGGCACCGCCTATGACAACAGCCCCCATGATGTGCGTCGCATTGCGATCGAAGCCGCCAAAAGCGTCGATCGGGTTCTGGAATTTCGCCCACCTGTTTGTCACATCGTTGGGTTTGGTGACAGTTCCGTCGACTACATTCTGCGGTTCTGGATCGAAGACCCAACCGGTGGCCTGACCAATATTCGCGGCAATGTCTATCTGGCACTCTGGGATGCGTTCACAGAAAACGACATCGCCATTCCGTTCCCACAAAGAGAGGTGCGTGTCCTCAAAGAGTGAGGTTTTGTTAACGCTTTGGCCTGCACCCTAAGCGGGAGATTCCATCGGATTTGATCAGCGAGGTAGGGCAGAATGTTCTCATTTGTTGCACGTGCGGTTTTCTATGTATTTATGATGTCGCTGTTGGCATTGCCGGGATTGGCGCTGTCCTAGGCGGGGCAGTTTTAACGTCAG
The DNA here is from genome assembly GCF_040932005.1 of Aestuariibius sp. HNIBRBA575. Classification (NCBI taxonomy): domain Bacteria; kingdom Pseudomonadati; phylum Pseudomonadota; class Alphaproteobacteria; order Rhodobacterales; family Paracoccaceae; genus Aestuariibius; species Aestuariibius sp. HNIBRBA575. The sequence goes on along the minus strand of NZ_CP162414.1, from coordinate 2,600,636 downwards.
GGTCGCGGGCAGCATGCGCTTTTGGGCTTACTGCTTTGGGTCTGACGTTGGCACGGCCTCTAGTAAATCCCCGGGCTGGCAATTCAGCACCTGACAGATTTTCGCCAATGTTTCGAACCGGATACCGCGCACTTTCCCGGATTTCAGCAGGCTTAGATTTTGTTCGGTGATGCCGATCTCTTGGGCCAGTGTTTTGCCTTTCATTTTATGAAGGGCCAGCATCACATCCAGCCGGACGACAATCTCCATTACACGAAACCTTTGTTTTCTTCTGCGATATGTGCCGCGTCGTGCATGGCCCAGCCGATCAACGTGATCAAGCCTCCGGCCAATAAAAACCCGATTTCTGAATCCCCCAGCGCCACTGACAATTCGCGGCTATTTTCAGGATTGGACATGGTTAACAGCACAGATGTAATCGGCAACGTGAACAGTCGCAAAATCGCGAGGGCCAATAGCCCAGACCCGATCTGTCGAATGTGGCCCGCTGCCCGCAATGTCAGCGCGTTTCCTTTGCGATATTGATCAAACAATTTGCGCATCTGCGACAAGATCCAGATCAGCACGCATATCCCGAGCAAGTTAAACGCGAACACCGCATAAAGCGCGAGCTTTGGGGGCGGGGCAAGGATGTTGATGTCGGGAAAAACCATCGCTGCCGTTTCAGGAGAGAGCGGATTTTGGATCACCATAAACAGGATCAAAACCGGAAGAGCGAACATAAAAATGCTGGTGATGTAGAACAGGACCTGCGCCAGAAACGTTGATTTAGCCGATTGCATGAAATTTCCTTTGCATTGATAAAAATTATTGTAAAACGATAATTAATACATGTCAATTATGGGAATCATTATGCGTTTAATATTTGGATTGTTTGTTTTGCAGGGGTGCAGCAGCGTGGTTATGTCCACGCTTGACCAGTTGGATCAGGTTGATCCGTTAACGGCGGATCCTGCCGGTTTTGAGGTGGCGCTGGACATGCCAGATGGGGTGGATGTCATCCCAAATTCAGCAATGGTGCAGTTTGCAGCGCAACGCGTTGATACGGGGGACAAAATTGGCGGTGACTTTGTTTTGCAGCGGCGCAATGAAGGTGCTGCAATTTTCTATATTGCGCATGAGGATTTGCCGGAAATGCGCAATATTCAACGCGTTGCGCAAATCTGGGAGGCAAACCATGCCGATCAATCAGAAGGATCGCTTTCCGTTGATATGAAACTGTGCCAGCGCCAAGATTTGCTGGATATGGACGATACGGTGTCTGCCTCAATCCGGTTGATTCCCGATGGCGCTTTTTTGCCATTGGTCCGCAATGCGCGCCTGTCTGATTTCCTAGCCGAGGCAGATGTCGAAATGCTGCCGAGGTGCGAATAACCCAATGAAACAAGCCAGATCGTTGGGTTGTGGTGTTGCGGGCACAGTTTGGCGCTATGTCGCGTTAACGTGACATTGAGGTTTTCGTGATCCGGTGTTAGCATCACCATATGCCCAGCGTCGGGGCCTCAGGCGGCGCGTATCAGGAGGACAATGAACTGTCTGCGATGCATATGGCGGGTGAACCTGCCAAGTCAGAGGGGCCTTTGATGGCCGGGTCTGACAGAACAGCAAGTGATGCACTTTTGGCTGCTATCCTTGCGTCACTTAATGAAAACAAGGCCGAAGATGTGGTGCAGATCGATCTGCGCGGGCGCTCTGAAATGGGTGACTGGATGGTGATTGCCTCTGGTCGGTCCACGCGTCAGGTGACCGCATTGGCCGAAAAGTTGACCGATCAGATCAAAACGGATCTGGGCGTCTATTCCAAGCTGGAAGGCAAGGAAACCGGCGATTGGGTGCTGATTGATACGGGCGACGTGATTGTTCACATTTTCCGTCCAGAGGTTCGCGAATTCTACCAGCTGGAAAAAATGTGGATGCCGGCCGCTGACGTCGCCGAGCAGGCGCGACCCAAGATTTCCTAACCCATGCGGGTTCGGATTTGCGCGGTGGGTCGGCTTAGATCCGGCCCCGAGCGTGACTTGATTGATGATTACCTGAAACGGTTTGATCGAACCGGGCGGGCCTTAGGGCTTGGCCCGGCCGAATTGTTTGAGGTTGAGGACAAAAAAGGCGGTGGCATGCGTGCCGAAGCCCCGTTGTTGGAAAAGGCAATTGGGCAAAACGCATTGATCTGCACCTTGGATGAACGCGGTAAATTGATGACATCGCCTGATTTCGCGCAAATGCTGGCCGGGTGGCGGGATCAAGGGCGCGGAAACGTGTCCTTTGTGATTGGCGGTGCGGACGGTATTGACCCAAACCTGCGTGCCAAGGCAGATGCGTCGTTGAGTTTCGGAAAAATGGTCTGGCCGCATATGCTAGCGCGGGTGATGCTCTGTGAACAATTGTATCGCGGCGCGTCTATTCTGGCAGGATCGCCCTATCATCGGGTGTGACAGGCGTCGAAACGGCGGATTTCAAGTATTTTTGCCGACAAAAAATCCAAAGTATTCCCCTCTGTGCGGGGCTGAGGTAGAAGGTCGGTGACCAATTTGGAGAGCTGTCATGACCATTCCTAAACCCGTTGTTCTTTGTATCCTGGATGGGTGGGGGAAACGTAGCGATCCCGTTGGAAATGCACCGGTTTTGGCGTCCACTCCGGCGTTTGATCGGATCATGAAAACCTGCCCAAATGCCGAATTGATCACCCATGGTCCCGATGTCGGTTTGCCGCGTGGGCAAATGGGCAATTCCGAAGTGGGCCATACCAATATTGGGGCCGGGCGCGTGGTTGCGATGGATCTGGGTCAGATTGACCTATCGATCGAGGATGGCAGTTTCGCCAAGACGGACGCGCTGGTTGCCTTTGTCGAGAAACTAAAGGCCAGCGGCGGCACAGCCCATCTGATGGGCGTTGTGTCGGATGGCGGCGTGCATGGGCATATCAATCACATTGTTGCGGCGGCGGATGCGATCACGGCGGCAGGGGTGCCTGTTGTGATCCATGCGATCACCGACGGGCGCGATGTTGCCCCTCGCTCTGCGGATGCGTTTTTGCCCGAATTACAGTCACGTATGCCGAAAAACGCCACAATCGGCAGTGTCATTGGCCGATACTGGGCGCTGGATCGGGACAATCGCTGGGATCGGGTGAAAACGGCCTATGATGTGATGGTGTATGGCACGGGGCCTGTGGCTGTCGCCCCTGAGCAAGTTATATCAAACGCCTATGCCGCAGATGTCAGTGACGAATTTATCCCGGCCACTGTGATTGAGGGATATGCTGGGTTTGCGCCTGCGGATGGGCTGTTTTGTTTGAATTTCCGCGCCGATCGCGCGCGTGAGATTTTGGCGGCGATTGCGGATCCGGATTTTGACGGTTTCGCCCGCGACGCGCAGCCAAAACTGGCCGCCACTTTGGGAATGGTTCAATATTCGGATGCACATAATGCGTGGTTTGATACGGTTTTTCCGAAACGCAATATCGTGAACACGTTGGGCGCTTGGGTGGCGCAAAAGGGGCTGACGCAATTCCGGTTGGCAGAAACGGAAAAATATCCGCATGTTACATTTTTCTTAAATGGTGGCAAAGAGATACCAGAACAGGGCGAAGATCGGTTTATGCCGAAATCCCCCAAAGTGGCGACCTATGATTTGCAGCCAGAAATGTCCGCAGGCGAAGTAACGGACGCGTTTGTGGGGGCCATTGAAAAGGGCTATGATCTGATTGTGACCAATTTCGCGAACCCAGATATGGTTGGACATACCGGGGATATTGACGCCGCGATCAAGGCCTGCGAAGCCGTGGATCAGGGGCTGTCAAAGGTTCTGGATGCCTTGGAAAAAGCTGGCGGTGCGATGATTGTCACGGCGGATCACGGCAATTGCGAATTGATGATTGATCCTGAAACCGGCGGTCCGCATACGGCGCACACGATTAACCCGGTTCCTGTTGCGCTGTTTGGGGGGCCGGATGGCGCGACGCTGCGGGATGGTCGCTTGGCGGATCTGGCACCAACATTGCTGGAACTAATGGGGCTGGATCAACCTGCCGAAATGACCGGGAAAAGCTTGATCAAGTAATGAAACACCTGATTGCGGCCATTTTGATCCTGTGCGCTGGGGGCGGATTTGCCCAATCCAGCGACACGGCCGCGACAGCGCAGGCCGCTGCGGATCGGTTAGAAGCCGCGTCAATTGCACTGGGACAGGCCGACGGTGCACGTGATCAGGTTGCGGCGTTGACCCTGACCGTACAAGCCTACGAAGAAGGGCTTGCGTCGTTTCGAGAAGGATTGCGGCGGGCCGCCATTCGCGAACGCACGCTGAGCGCGGAATTGAACGCCAAAAGCGATGAGGTTGCGCGTCTGTTGGGGGTGCTGCAAACCATGGAACGGGCCCCGGCACCGTTGCTATTGCTGCATCCAACCGGACCGGTGGGGACGGCGCGATCCGGCATGATGCTGTCCGAAGTGACACCCGCCCTGCAATCGCAAGTCGAAGAATTGCGTGCCCAAATGCAAGAAATCCGTGAATTGCGCGCATTGCAGGACGGGGCCGCAGAGACGCTTCAACAGGGGTTGCAAGGCGCACAATCGGCCCGCACCTTGTTGAGCAACGCCATATCTGAACGCACAGAATTACCGCGCCGGTTTACCGAAGATGCGGTGGCCACGGCGCTGTTGATCGCCAGCACTGAAACATTGTCGGCCTTTGCCAGCGGTTTGGCGACGACAATTGATCAGGATCTGAACATCACCGCCCCCAATGCCCGCGAAGCCAAAGGCCAGTTGTCGTTGCCCGCCCCGGGTCAGGTATTGCGCCGGTTCAATGAACCTGACGCGGCTGGCATCGTGCGCCCCGGCATTGTTGTCGCCACGCGCCCACGTGTTTTGGTGACCGCGCCCAGTGCGGCGACCCTGCGGTATCGTGGCCCCTTGCTGGATTATGGCAATGTTGTCATTCTGGAACCTGCCCCTGATCTGCTATTTGTGATTGCCGGTCTTCAAGAAGTGTTTGGAGAAGCGGGACAAGTGCTGGAACAGGGAGCGCCAATAGGCTTGATGGGCGGAGAGACGCCCGCAGCACAAGAGATTTTGACCGAAAGTGTGTCGGGTGCTGGCGCATCTCGCTCGGAAACGCTTTATATTGAAGTCAGAGACGGGGATGCCCCTGTTGACCCGGCCGATTGGTTTGCGCCGGGGTGATCTGCTGGATGGAGAGAACATGAAGAAATTTGCCATGGCCGCCTTGGGTGGATCGCTGCTTGGGCTGGTTGTCACAACTCAAATTGCGGGCCCTCTGATTGCCCAAGAGGCCGACCGGAATGTGAACGTCTATGAACAGCTGGATATGTTCGGCGACATCTTTGAACGCATCCGCAGCCAATATGTCGAAGAAGTGGACGAAGCTGACCTGATCGAGGCCGCGATTGACGGCATGCTCAGCTCGCTTGATCCGCATTCCAGTTATCTGTCGCCTGACGATGCGGCCGATATGCGTGTGCAGACCCGTGGTGAATTTGGCGGACTTGGGATCGAAGTCACCCAAGAAGAGGGCTTTGTCAAAGTTGTCTCCCCCATGAGCGGCACCCCAGCGGATGCGGCTGGCGTGATGTCCGGCGACTTTATCACGGCGGTGGATGGCGAAACATTGCTAGGCCTGACGCTGGATGATGCGGTTGAAATGATGCGCGGGCCGGTTGGGTCTGAAATCATCATCACCATCGTGCGCGAAGGCGAAACCGAACCGTTCGAAGTGTCCATCATCCGCGACACAATCAAATTGACCGCAGTGCGCGCGCGCACCGAAGGCGAAGTGGTCGTGCTGCGGATCAACACGTTTAACGATCAAACCTATCCCAATCTGGCCGAAGGATTGGCAGAACAGGTCGAAGCAGCCGGTGGGATCGACAATGTCACCGGGTTTGTGGTCGATCTGCGCAACAATCCGGGCGGTTTGCTGAACCAGGCCATTCTGGTGTCGGATGCCTTTTTGAACGCTGGTGAAATCGTGTCGACCCGGGGGCGTTCTGTCACAGATGGCGAACGTTACAACGCCCGAGAAGGCGATCTGGCTGAGGGTAAGCCATTGGTTGTGTTGATCAATGGCGGCTCCGCTTCGGCATCCGAAATCGTCGCCGGTGCCTTGCAGGATCATCGTCGTGCGATTGTGGTTGGCACAGAAAGCTTTGGCAAAGGGTCGGTTCAGACAGTGATGCCGCTGCGTGGAAATGGCGCGATGCGTTTGACCACTGCGCGGTATTACACACCTTCTGGGCGGTCGATCCAATCGCTGGGTATTTCGCCCGATATCTTTGTCGAACAGCCACGCCCGCGGGATGAGGATGCCGAAGCCGAGGAAGAAGGCTTTGTTTTCCGGTCCGAGGCGGATTTGCGCGGGTCCCTGAACAATGACAGCCTGACCGAAGACGAAATTCGCCAGATCGAGGTCGATCGCGCCCGCGCAGAAGAGGCAGCCGCCCTGCGTGAGCAAGATTATCAACTGGCTTATGCCATTGATATCCTGACCGGTTTGTCCGCTCTGGGCTCTCAGTAATCCAATATGGGGGCGTGGATTGCGCCCCCATATCCACACTATTTTAAATCCGGACATCCCCATGACCCCCGAACAGATTGCCGCCCTTCCTTATCGTCCTTGTGTTGGGGTGATGTTGATCAACGCCCAGGGGCATGTGTTTGTCGGGCAGCGCAATGATCGCGATCAGGACGCGTGGCAAATGCCCCAAGGCGGGATCGATCCCGGCGAAGACGCCCAAACTGCCGCATTGCGTGAATTGTGGGAAGAAACCGGTGTCGTGGCTGATCTGGTCACGGTTGAGGCTGAAACCAGCGATTGGTTTGCCTATGATCTGCCCCATGAGATTGTCCCGAAAATCTGGAAAGGCCAGTTTCGCGGGCAAAAACAGAAATGGGTGCTGATGCGGTTTCACGGGGCGGATGCGCAGGTGAACATTCAGACTGAACATCCCGAATTTACCAATTGGCGCTGGCTGCCTGCATCAGATTTGATCGACAACATCGTGCCGTTTAAACGCGAAGTGTATCAGCAGGTGCTTGCGGCCTTTGGCGATCGGATTGATATCGCATAACAGGTGCACATCTGGTAGTTTGGCGTTGTCAGTTAGATGAGGTCGCCAATGTTTCTGCGTGTTTTGCTTGCGTTTATTTTGTCGCTAAATGTGGTGCTTGCAGGGCCCGCGGTGGCACTTTCTTGTATCGTCTCTGATCCTGTGCAAACATTTCAGATTGCTGCGAATTCCAGCCAGAATTACAGTGTCCTGTTGGGGCAGTTTGATTTTAATAAACAGCTTTTGCCGGATCGGGAACATGGGCCAGAACAAGCTGCTGTCCGCATTCCGGCTCAGTTTCAGGGCTTGATCCTGTCACGTAATGGGTTCGTGACCCCTGTGACTCAGCAGGTTATTTTGCAACCGAGTTGCTTATCGATCTGGTGTGGCGCGATTATACCAGACCGCCGAGTTTTGGCCTTTGTTCACCAAGAACCTGATGGGTCATGGCAACTCAACTTAAATGAATGTGGCGGGACCTTTTACTATGATCCGTCGCGTGAAACGCTCGAAAAAATCGTGACATGTATGCAGGGTGGGCCCTGTTCTCCGGATCAATAAAAATCTTACTTTCACAAACACGTGAAAGCCGCTACCAAATCCCCATGGGAAAAAAACGTATTGATAGTCAGGCTGTTGGCCTGGATGTGGGGTTGGTTTTTGCCAAATGGCTGACCGGGGCGGAAAATCTGCATTACGGGCTGTGGGACGGGTTAGAGGTGAACGCCGCCAATGCGGGCGCGGCTCAGGTTGCCTATACCGATAAGCTGTTTGAGCTGTTGCCAGATCGCCCCTGCCGGATTCTGGATATTGGTGGCGGTGCTGGTGAAACGGCACGCAAGCTTTGCGCGTTGGGCCATCAGGTCGAAATTGTCATTCCCTCTGAATTTCTGGCGCAGCGATGTCGCGAAAACGCGCCCGAGGCCATCGTACATCACATGAAATTCGAAGATTTTCAGAGCGAAGCCAAGTTCGACATCTGTATGTTTTCGGAATCCTATCAATATATTCCATTGGATCAGGGATTATCTAAGTGCCTGAAATTGTTGGCCGAAGATGGTGAAATCATCCTTGCTGACTGCTTTCGTCCAGAGGGGTTCGTCGTCGACAAAGACAAACCCAAAGTTGGCGGTGGTCATCGGATCAACCTGTTTCGTGAAACGCTGGCCAATTTGCCAATTGATGTCATCAGCGAAGAGGACATCACCCAGTCCGCCGCGCCTTCTGTTGAGATTGAACAGGGTTTTTTCAATTTGATTGGCCATGGGCTTAGCCGTGTGGACGAAGAATTGCAGGCCAAAAAACCCGGATTGCGTTGGGTGTTTCATCGGGTCATTGCGATGCTGATGAACGAACGCAAACGCCGCCGTCTGGGGCAGCGTTTGATGGAAAGTGAACGCAATCGCGAAATGTTTTCGACCTACAATATCTATCTGATGATGAAATTGCGGCCCAAAGGTTAACGCCTTATCGCAACCGTTCCAGCAACCGAAGCGACGCGTAACCGTCAGGCGTTAGCCCGTTGGCTTGTTGATATCTGCGGATGGCGTTGATCGTGTTTGGGCCAATTTTTCCGTCCACACCCTGGGTGCTAAACCCGGCATTGGTCAGCAATTGCTGCAGCTCAATCCGTTCCGCAGATCGCAGCCCACGATCCCCACGAGGCCAGCCAGATTGAAAGTCATCCGCCCCGCCAATCCGATCGGCCAGATGGCCCACACCGATCACATAGGCATCGGCTGTGTTATACCGCTCAATGACACTGAAATTCTTAAAGATCATCATCGCGACACCATCAGAACCAGCGGGCAACAGGATTGATGCCGTCCCATGATCCGGCACGGGGCGCCCATCCATTCCGGTGATGCCGATCTGTGCCCATTGGCTGGGCATACGACGGTTGCTGCGGTTGGCCAGGGTATAGTCAAACCCGTCGGGCAGTTGCACCTCAACCCCCCAAGGTTGGTTGGGCACCCATCCAAACCGCGACAGATAGGCCGCTGTCGAGGCCAGCGCATCTGCTGGATCGTCATCCCAAATATCACGCCGCCCATCCCCGGTCCAATCCACGGCATATGCCAGATAAGACGTTGGAATAAATTGGGTATGTCCCATTGCGCCTGCCCAAGAGCCGCGCATGTTCGCCGGGGTTGTGTCTCCGTTTTGCAGAATTTTGAGCGCTGCAATCAGCTGACTTTCAAAAAAGGACCCGCGCCGACCATCATAGGCCAGTGTCGCAAGCGCTTCGATAATATGGGTATCGCCACGCACGGCTCCATAGGCGCTTTCCAACCCCCAAACCGCCACAACGATTTCTTTGTCGACGCCGTATCGCGCTTCGATTTGGTCCAGCAAACGGCGGTTTTGGCGCAATGCCTGGCGGCCATTGCGGATGCGGGAATCAGACACGGCCGTATCCAGATATTCCCAAATCGGTTTAACGAATTCGGACTGATTTCGATCGCGTTCAATGACGTCAGAATTGTAATCAATGCCACGAAACGCCTGATCAAATGTGCGCGCGCTGATCCCTTGGCCCAAAGCCCGTCGGCGAAAACTTGAAATCCAGCGATTAAACCGAACGTGGTCTGTATATTGGGCCTGCACGATTTGCGCCTCGTTGTGATTGTTGTTCTGCCCAAGATGCATCGGCAACGTCGCTAAGGGCAAGTCAATGGCCGCAGGCACAGGCGCAGGGGTGGCCTGCACAACACAAGGGGCAACAAAAACACAAAGCGCAAGAACCGATAACCGCATGAAAAGACCTGACACTGTTAAGATACGTAACCGTAGATTAACCTTGTCAGACCATCGGGCAAGACCGCAGATCAATCGCGCCCAGTACTCGGCGGATTATTTCCGGGTGCGTTTGACCTTGCGCTGCGTTTTGGTGGCCTTTTTACGGGCGCTTCCTTGTTTGCGGCGGGGTGGTTTTCCGGATCGATGTGGCGGTCCTTTGGGCAGGGTTTTGCCATCCAGATCAACCAAATCCAAAAGTAAGCCACCGGTAACCGGAGCGGCCTCAATCAGCTTGACGGTGACCTTTTGTCCGATCCCAATTTGAATACCTGAATCAGATCCCATCAGGGTCTGCGTTTCCGCATCATAATGGAAAAACTCACGCCCCAGATTGCGCATCGGCAGCATCCCGTCTGCGCCTGTTTCGTCCAGCCGGACAAACACGCCAAAATTGGCAATGCCACTGATCCGTCCCTTAAGTTCGAGCCCAACGCGGTCGGACATAAACGCCGCCAAATAGCGGTCGGTTGTGTCGCGTTCAGCCATCATCGACCGGCGTTCCGTGTCCGAAATATGCTGTGCGGTATCTTGCAGACGTTCGATTTCATGGGGATCGAGACCGTCTTTGCCAAAGCCATGCGAAGACACAAGCGCGCGATGCACGATCAGGTCAGAGTAGCGCCGAATGGGCGATGTGAAATGCGCGTAGTTGCGCAAGGCCAGCCCAAAATGCCCAAAGTTTTCAGGGCTGTAATAGGCCTGTGTCATGGATCGCAGCGTGGCCATGTTGATCAGCGTGTCGTGATCTGTATCGGCGGCCTGGCTCAATAGATGGTTCAAATGCGCGGTTTTCAACACCTGCCCTTTGGCCAGCACCATGCCGGCGGATTGGGCCGTTTCGCGCAACGCTTCTAATTTCTGCGGGTTTGGCTCTTCGTGGACGCGGAACAAAAGCGGGGATTTCTTGGCGATCAATGTTTCGGCGGCCGCGACATTGGCAAGCACCATGAACTCTTCGATCAAGCGATGCGCATCCAGCCGGTCGCGGAAATCGACACTGGTCACTTCGCCTTCGTCGTTGAGCGTGATTTTGCGTTCGGGCAGGTCCAGTTCCAACGGTTGGCGGACCGACCGCGCTTTGCGCAACGCTTCGTAGCAGGCGTAAAGGGGGCGAATCACATCGTCCAGCAGCGGCGCAACTTTGTCATTTGGCGCGCCGTCCATGGCGGCCTGCACTTCTTCGTAGTTCAGCGAGGCCGGGGATTTCATCAATCCGCGGACAAATTCGTGGCTGATTTTGTTGCCAGAGGCATCGATTTTCATCCGCACCGCCAGACAGGCACGGGGGACGCCTTCGTGCAAGGAACACAAATCCCCGGACAATCGATCCGGCAACATTGGCACCACACGATCAGGGAAGTAGCTGGAATTACCGCGTTTTTTCGCTTCTCGATCCAATTCAGAACCGGGGGTGACGTAGTGGGCGACATCCGCAATCGCGACCCAAAGGATGAACCCATCCGCGTTTTGCGGATCGTCATCGGCCTGCACAAAACAGGCATCGTCGTGATCGCGCGCATCCCATGGATCAATGGTGATCAATGGCAGTTCACGCAGGTCAGTGCGGCCTTTTAGGCCCGCGGGCTTCTTGGCGTCGGCTTCGGCAATGACCTGATCGGGGAATTGATCGGGAATGCCGTGTTGATGAATGGCGATCAGCGATACGGCGCGGGGTTGGGTCGGATCGCCCAGCCGTGCAATGATCCGCGCTTTGGGCAGGCCAAGGCGGCCTTTGGGGCCGGCCTGTTCTGCTTCGACCAGTTCACCGTCTTTGGCCCCGTGATCCGCGCCTGCAGCCACAAGCCATTGTTTATCCGCGCCTTTGTCGATGGGCAGGATGCGCCCGCCTTCGGATTGTTTGCGGAAAATTCCCAAAACTTTGAGCGGGTTACTGCCAATTTTGCGGATCAAACGCGCCGTGTATTGGTGGTCGTCTTCTTTGACTTCGGTCAGTCGCCCAAGGATGCGATCCCCTGCGCCCAGTGCAGGATCGCTGGCGCGTGGGACAAACAAAATGCGCGGTTCCACACCTTCGCCATGCCATTCCAGCGGTTTGGCGAACAGGTCACCATCCCCATCGGGCCCGATGATTTGCAGCACCGAAACCGGAGGCAGCTTTTCCGGATCGCGATAGGTCTTGTGGCGTTTTTGCAGGTGGCCCTCGGCCTCCAACTCTTTGAGAACGCGTTTCAGATCGATCCGCTGCGCACCTTTGATGCCAAAAGCTTTGGCGATGTCACGTTTTGCAGTCAGGGTGGGGTTATCGGAAATCCATTGTAGGATTTCGTCCTTAGACGGAATTCTGTTCATATCCCCAACTAGCACGCCAACGCGACGGCGTCATGACGAAAGTGGCATGACCATCAAACGGTGCGGAATATTGGCATCCATAAATTCGGGCCCCTGCGCGATAAAGCCCAGCTTTTCGTAGAATTTGAGCGCAGAGATTTGTGCGTCCAGTTTGGCATGGGTCACGCCGTCTTGGGCACGTAAAACATCCAGAACAACCTGCATGATTTTGGCACCCAATCCGGTGCCGCGCATGTCTTTGGTGACAGCCACACGCCCGATTTTTCCATAGGCGTCATGGATCAGCAGCCGGGCTGTGCCCACGGGGGTTCCATCCTTGGTGGCCAGAATATGCAGGGCCTGCGCGTCCAAATCGTCCAGCTCTTCGGCTTCTGATACGTTTTGCTCGTTGATGAACACGGCGCGGCGAACGGCGTGACATCCAGCAAGGTTATCGGTCAATTCGATCGTCAGCGTCACGCGAAATAGTCCTTTAAAATCCGAGAGTAGACTGATTTTAGCTGATTGATCTGGTCAACCTTAACCCGTTCATCCACCGCATGCATCGTTTTGCCGACCAACCCAAATTCCACGACAGGACAATGGTTTTTGACAAACCGGGCGTCAGATGTGCCGCCGGATGTGGACAATTCTGGTGTGACCCCTGTTTCGGCGGTGACCGCGCGGGCAACCAGATCGGACAATGACCCCGGAGGGGTTAAGAAGCTTTCGCCGGACACCTTAACATTCATGCTGAAATCCATGTCAAAGGCGTGGGCCACATCGTCCATTTGTGTCTGCAACCACTGGGTCAGGCTGTCGCCGGAATGCAGGTCCGTGAACCGGATATTCACCGCAGCGGTGCATTCAGCGGGGATGACATTGGTGGCGGCATTGCCCGTGTCAAACGTGACCACCGCCAATGTTGATGGATCAAAGTGGTCGGTGCCCTGATCAATCTGGTGACTGGCCAGCGTGTCGATCAAGCGCGCCATGGCCGGGACCGGGTTTTTGGCGCGATGCGGATAGGCGGCATGGCCCTGAACACCACGCGCGGTGAACCAAGCCGTCATCGAGCCGCGGCGTCCGACCTTCATCATTTCGCCCATTTCATTGGGGCAGGTGGGTTCGCCGACCAGACAATCGGTCATGGCTTCGTTGTTTTGGGCCATCCAATCCAACAGGGCCGTGGTGCCATCGGTTGCGGGGCCTTCTTCGTCGCCGGTGATGGTCATGATCACGGCGCCATCGGGCGGGGTTTGGGTGACAAAATCGATGGCAGCTGCGGCAAATGCGGCCACGCCAGATTTCATATCGGTTGCGCCGCGTCCGTATAAATAGCCGTCTTTCATGATCGCGCCAAAGGGGGGGACGCTCCAGGCGGCTTCGTCCCCGACGGGGACCACATCTGTGTGTCCATTGAATCCAAACGATTTATTGGCCCCACGATTGCCCCAACGCGCAAACAGATTTGGGGTGCCGTTGCGGTCCACGCGGGTGCATTCAAACCCTGCATCGCCCAATATATCCGCCAATAAACGCAATGCGCCGCCTTCTTTTGGGGTTACTGATGGGCAACGGATCAGGTCTGCGGTCAATTGGACGGGGTCGATTGTCATGGCGGGCTCCTTTGGGCAAATGGCTATCGTCAAAGGGGGGCGTTTGCAATCACGCTGCCGGTTTTGGGGCTGTGGCGCGTTGGTAACACATCAAGGCCAACAAAACAGAAAAGTGGCATTAATCATTCTTAACGAAGGTTTTTTCGCGTTAACCTTTTGGTAATAAATGACCCGAGGCAGGGCGTATATCAAAGAGACCCAAGATGGTCCGTGGCGAGCAGAAAAAGCCACAACATATAGATTTCCGGGACGCCGGAGCACGGTATATGCATGCCTCCCTGAGGGATAGGCACGAACATGGTTGCAGCATCAGAGCTGAACTACAATACGGGCGCTTCGGCCACGCAGATGGCCAACACGATTTTTGGGGATGGTGTCACGGTTGTGGGCGCCAGCTATACCGGATCGAGCTATTCATCGGCGATCTATACCGGCGGCGATAGCATTTCCCCCGGCGTCGTTCCCGGCGATACAGGTGTGATTTTTTCGACCGGCGCGGCGAGCTATTTCACCAACTCATCCGGGTCGTCCAACCAATCCAACAGCCGCGGCTACAACAGTTCGGGGCCAAATAATCAATCCGATTTCAACGCGATTGCCGGCACCAACACCTATGATGCGTCGTATATGGATGTGGATTTTATCCCCACCGGCGACGTGATGACGATGCAGTTTGTCTTCGCCTCAGAGGAATATCCCGAATATTCCAACTCGGTTTACAACGACGTTGTGGGGGTCTGGATTAACGGTCAGCACGTGCCATTATCGGTGACAAACAGCGCCACATCCGTGACCGGTGTGAACCAGAACAACAACGAAAACCTGTTTGTTGACAACACCCAAGACGATTTCAACACGGAAATGGACGGGTTTACGATCACGATGACCCTGACCATTCCGGTGAATGCTGGACAGGTCAATTCGATCCGGATCGGGATCGCGGACACATCCGATAACCGCTATGATTCCAACCTGTTGATCGCCGGGGATTCCGTGCAGACCACTTTGGTTGCCCATGATGACCATTTCACCATTGGCGAAGATTACACCAAAGATAACCTCGATATTCTGGGCAATGATGACAACAACACGTCGGGGTCGTTGGTCATCACTCATATCAATGGTCAGGCGATTGTGCCGGGCGGGTCGGTTACGCTGGCATCCGGCCACACAATCGAACTGAACGCAGATGGCACCATCAATGTCACCACGGATTCCGACCATGACACGGCCAGTTTCACCTACGAAGTGGCATCCCTTGATGGATCCGGAACACCCATTCAGACCGATGTGGGGTTTGTCACCGTTGAAACCATCCCTTGTTTTGTGACCGGGACGCGGGTTTTAACCCCCAAAGGCGACGTCAAAGTTGAGGACCTGCAAATCGGCGATCTGGTCATGACGCAGGATGACGGACCGCAGCCTTTGCGCTGGATTGGGCGGCGTCAGGTGCAGGCCACGGGCAAAATGGCCCCGATCCGCATTGAAAAAAACACCTTTGGCCGGCATCGCACATTAATGGTGTCGCCGCTGCACCGGGTTTTGATCGAAGATTACAAAGCTGAGCTGCTGTTTGGTGAACCCGAAATTCTGATCGCCGCTCGCGATTTGGTAAATGACCAATCCGTGCGCCGCATCGAAGGCGGCGACGTCGAATATGTGCACATCATGTTCGATAAACATCAGGTGGTGTTTTCCGAAGGATTGCCCACCGAAAGTTTCCTGCCGGGGCCGCAGACAGTCAAAGCGTTTGAGCAAGAGATCATCGAAGAAATCTGCACGATTTTCCCCGAGTTGGATCCAATGACCGGGCAGGGCTATTCGCCAGCGGTACGGCGTACGTTGCGCCGGTTTGAGGCAGAATTGCTGATGGCAAAGGCCGCTGCATGACCTGGATCGGGCTGCGCGACACACATGAGGCGGTGTTTTCCCCGCAAGGGCTGGATCAAACCCCAGTTGCCGCTTACGACCCGGATCAGGTGTTGGCCTGTGGCACCATTCAGATGGAATGCACCTATGATCGCGGTCATGGGCGCACGATTTTGGCCGGTTTTGCGACGCAGACGCCGTGGGTCAGCGAATTGGCCATCGGATTCGAAGAAAACGGACAAGTGTTTTTCGCTCAGCGTCAGGGGCATGTGCTGTGCCAAGCGGTGTTGCCCAATGATCTGATCAGCCCGGCCCATCGATTGATCCTGACCTATTCATGGAATGGGCCCGCGCGCCGCGGATCATTAAGTTTGCATGACACGGATCGCAATCTGATCTGGCAGGCGGATGTCGCCAATCCGATCCCGCTGACGCTGCGCGATGTGGATTTGCTGATCTCCCCGTCAAACGCGTTGCCTTTGGGGGCTGATGTGGCGTGGATCGGCGTGTCTGATCAGATAGAACCCATCGGGCCGATGCCCAGCATGGATGGCCGGATCCGGCTATCCACCACCGAAGGCCATATTGCACTACAGGATTTGCGTCCCGGGCAGGTTGTTCACACGGCGGATGGGGACATCGCCCAGATCCGTTGGGCGGGCTATGTGGATGTGATCGCTCGGGGGCGGTTTGCCCCCATCACCATGCGCGCGCCATATCATGGGTTGCATAAACACGTGATTGTCGGCCCAGAACAACGTGTACGATTGACCGGATCAGAGGTGGAATATCTGTTTGGCGAAGAAGAGGTGAGCGCCTGCGCGTCGCATCTGCGCGATGGGCGATCGGTCATTCCGGCCCCGCAGATGTATGTGATGCGCTATTATCAGGTGGTGTTGGATCGCCAAACCGCCATGGATGCCGAAGGCGCACCCCTAGAAAGTTTGGATGCGTCGGCTATTTTGGCGGATGGCGGTTTGTTGCCCCATTCCATATTGCGCGATGTCCCCCGCGAAGTTCTGCCAAAACACACTACATCTGAAACCGCATTGCTGGAACGGTTCGAAGCCATGACCGTCGCACATTCGAGAAACGGTTAACCGCGGCGCGGTCAGTTTTTTTCGAAAAACGGGGTCATTTGCGCGACCACAACGCTGTTTTCGGCCAAAGCTCGCGCCATCAATGCCTTTTCCTCGTCGGAAATGTCATGCCCTTCGGCTTCGCGTTCGGCCAGGGTGCCGTACCCTGACACATCCAAAGGCGCTAAATCCGCCTGTTTCAGGATCGCCACCGTTTCGCGCACGGCTTCGGCTTCGTCGATCCCAGAGGCATAACACATCAGCGCGGCCCCGGTGCTGCCTTTGGGCAGGCCGTCATCTTCGTGGCGGCCCACTTCGACCAAAAGCGTGTAAACCTGCTGTTTTGAGATTTTCTTGTTCATGGCGCACCTGCAATTTCACCTGTCTCATGGCACAAATCCTGCACTAAGGTCCAGATGTGGTCTGCCATGGCTTTGCACTCTGTGCGTGACCCGTCACATGGGTATACTAACACAATGAGTCGGGGGACGGGATGACATTCAAATTGCAAAGCGGCCTTCGGGCTATCGTGGGGGCGATTGTGTTCGCATGGGCGTCGTTGGTCTGTGCGGTTGGGGTTTTGGCGCAATCTGACCCGAATTCCACGCTGACATTCGCCACCGTGGATCGCCCGCCTTTTTCTATGGAAATCAACGGGGTGCGCACCGGGTTTAGCATCGATTTGATCCGCGAAATCGCCAAAGAGCTGAACGCAGATGTGCAGTTTGAACCTATGGACAGCTTTGCACAGATGTTTGATGCGGTTCAGCAGGGGCGTGTGGATGGGGCTGTGGCCAATATTTCGATCACCTCTGAACGCGAAACGGTGATGGATTTTAGCCAACCGATATTCGAAAGCGGCCTTCAGATTCTGGCCGCCGCCGATTCCGGTGGCTCGCCCAGTTTGTTCAAAGCGGTGTTCACCATGGACATCGCGTTTACGATCCTTGTGGCCTTTGCCATTCTGTTTTTGGGGGGCATGGTCATGTGGAGCTTTGAGCGACGCAGTCAGCCCTATTTTGATCGCCCGATGAAAGACGCGCTGTTTCCCAGTTTCTGGTGGGCGTTGAACCTGATCGTCAACGGTGGCTTTGAGGAACGGATCCCGCGATCCCGGCCGGGGCGCGTTTTGGCGGTGATCATGGTGGCCGCGTCGCTGTTTATCGTGTCGGCATTTGTGGCTCAAATCACATCAGCCATGACGGTTCAGGCCATTTCAGGGCCCATCGATTCCATCAACGACCTAGAAGATCGCCGTGTGGGCACCACCAGCGGATCAACCGCTGCATCGTTTCTGGATGTGCGCGACATCAAATATGCGGGGTTTACAACCTTTGAGACATTGATGGACGCCTATGAAAACGAGGAATTAGAAGCGGTCGTATTTGATGGCCCGATTTTGGCCTATCATTTGCGCAAACACGGGGACGGAACCGACAGATTGGTCGAACGTGTGTTTAAACGTGAATTTTACGGGATCGCATTGTCCCAAGGCAACGATCTGACCGAAGCCCTCAATCTGGCTGTTCTAACGGTCCAAGAGGATGGTCGCTATAACCAGATCTTTGAAAACTGGTTTGGCCCAGAACATTGATATTGGGCGGATATTTTCGACAAAAAAAGGGCGCCTGATTCCAATGCAATCAGACGCCCAATCGTTTAATTAATCGCGTAGCAATTCGTTGATCCCGGTTTTGGACCGGGTTTTTGCGTCAACGCGTTTGACGATCACGGCGCAATACAGGTTGATGCCGTTTTTACTGGGCATGGACCCGGACACAACCACCGAATAGGGCGGCACTTCGCCATACATCACTTCGCCGGTTTCGCGATCGACGATCTTGGTGGATTGGCCGATATAGACGCCCATGCCCAAAACTGCGCCTTCGCGCACGATGCAACCTTCGACGACTTCGGACCGCGCGCCGATGAAACAATTGTCTTCGATAATGGTTGGCCCGGCCTGCATGGGTTCCAATACGCCGCCAATGCCCACGCCACCAGACAGGTGAACGTTTTTACCGATTTGGGCACAGCTGCCGACGGTCGCCCATGTGTCAACCATGGTGCCTTCGTCCACATGCGCGCCAAGGTTCACAAAAGAAGGCATCAACACAACGCCCGGCGCAATAAAGGCCGATTTGCGCACAATTGCATTTGGAACAGCGCGGAAACCGGCAGATTTCCACTGGTTTTCACCCCAGCCGGCAAATTTGCTGTCCACTTTGTCCCACCAGCCGCCGCCTTGGGGACCGCCAGATTGTTGTTCCATATCTTTGATCCGGAACCCCAACAGGACCGCCTTTTTGGCCCATTGGTTCACGTGCCAATTGCCGTCATCCTGACGTTCTGCAACGCGCAATGTGCCAGAATCCAACGCATTCAGCGTGTCCTCGATGGCTTCGCGGGTTTCGCCTGTTGTGGCGGGCGTGATGGTGTCACGGGCCTCCCAGGCGGCTTCGATGGCGGATTCAAGCTGAGCATTTGACATTGGAAACTCCGGGTTGTGGTTGCACGGGCTATAGCGAAGCCTGACGCTCGGCTCAATCAGCAATCCGTCCTATTGATCTGTCAAACCGACGTGACCCCAACGAAAAGACGTTTATCCCCGTCGCTTTGCACGGTAGCGTGGGGTTAAATCCCGCAATGACGGGGCAGATACAGGTTTGTAACCATAAGGGTTTTACACATGAAAGACGACAATCGCCGCCATCCATTCCGCGACAGCCACGAAGATCGCGAAGCGGCCGAACATATTCCGTCGACGCCGCAAACCGAAGCGCCGACCTATCGGTTGGCCTTTGCTGACCCTGATTTCATGTGCCGCGATGAATTGCGTCCGGTGCGGTTGCAGCTGGAATTGCTAAAGCCAGAAATGGCCATGGACGAGGCTGGGATCAACTCAACCATTGTGATGTTTGGCGGCGCGCGCATCCCCGAACCATCCAAGGCAGACACGGCGCGCACCAAAACTTTGGCTGATCTTTCAAAGTTTTACGAAGAGGCCCGCCATTTTGCGGAAATCATGACCAAACGGTCGATGGAAACCAACGGCGCAGAGGATGTGATCGTCACCGGCGGCGGCCCCGGCGTGATGGAAGCCGGAAATCGCGGCGCAATTGATGCCGGCGGGGCATCGATCGGTCTGAACATCGTGCTGCCGTTCGAACAGGCCCCCAACGAATACGTGACGCCGGATTTGTGTTTCAATTTCCACTATTTTGCCATTCGCAAAATGCATTTCCTGATGCGCGCAAAAGCGATCTGTGTGTTCCCCGGTGGCTTTGGCACCTTGGATGAATTGTTCGAAGCATTGACCCTGATCCAAACCGGCCGCATGGAAAAAGTACCGTTTTTGCTGTTTGGCCGCGATTTCTGGCAAAAGATCATCAATTGGGACGCGCTGTCGGATGCCGGCACAATTTCCGCGGATGATCTGGACCTGTTCCGGTTTGTTGATTCTGCCCAAGAAGCGGTCGATGCGTTGGACAATTGGGTGGGCGCTGGCGAAAAACGCGGGACCATACCGGGGCGCTGACCGCAGCGTCACGCTGTCTGTTGGGTCATTTGGCATTCGGTTGGACCAACCCCAAAATGGCGCGCGGCCGGTGGTTTTACCCCCGGCCGCAGCAATTGACCTACTGGTCCCGAGCAACAAGGGACTTTGTCCCTCAGCCTCGTTTTAGCCCGCCAATTCAGGCAGGCGCGCAGCAATGCGATTTCGGCGCATTGCCTTTTTGCGTTCGCTTCGACGACGCAATTCCCTCTCTAATGCCACCTGCATAATGGCACTAACGGAGGTTTCATCATCCCAAGCCGCCAGGCGCAGGGCCTGTTCCATGGGCGAAGAAAGCGTGATCTCTAGGGTCATGTTTTCCATGCCCCTGTTTATCGCGCAGACCTCTAAAATTACGGTTAATACGCGTTAGCCGTGTTTATTCGGGTTTCATGCCTGCTTCGGCTTCGATCTGTTTGCGGCTTTTGCGGGCGCGTTCCGTGGCGGATTTCAACTGACCACACGCGGCCATGATGTCTTCTCCGCGGGGTTTGCGCACGGGCGATGAATAGCCCGCTTTGAACACGATATCCGCGAATGCGCGAATGCGATTGTTTGAGCTGCGTTTATACGGCGCACCGGGCCATTCGTTAAATGGGATTAAGTTGATCTTGGCCGGGATGTTGTATTGTTTGATCAATGAAACCAAACGTTTGGCGTCTTCGTCCGTATCGTTGACCCCGTCCAGCATCACATATTCAAACGTGATGCGTTCAGAATTCGACGCCTTGGGATAGGCGGCCAGCGACTGCATTAATTCTTCGATGTTCCAGCGTTTATTGATCGGTACCAATTTATCACGCACCGGGTCGGTTGTGGCGTGGAATGACACCGCCAGCAAACAGCCGATTTCGGTCGCGGTGCGCGCAATTTCAGGCACCACACCGGATGTGGATAGGGTGATGCGCCGCCGCGACAGGCAGATGCCTTCTGGGTCCATGGCGATATTCATCGCATCGCGCACGTTTTCGAAATTATAAAGCGGCTCACCCATGCCCATCAAAACGATGTTGGACAGCAGCCGGGAATCATAGGTGCGTGTGCCCGGTTCGGGCCATTCGCCCAGATCATCGCGCGCCAGCATCACCTGACCGATGATTTCCCCTGCCGTCAGATTGCGCACCAGTTTCTGTGTCCCGGTGTGGCAAAACGAACAGGTCAACGTGCATCCAACCTGAGACGAAATGCACAGCGTCCCACGGTCGGTTTCGGGGATATAAACCACCTCTACTTCGTGACCACCCGCGATGCGCACCAGATATTTGCGTGTGCCATCCGTGCTGACGTTTTTTGTCACGATTTCAGGCAGTTCAATGACAAAGTTTTCGGCCAATGTGACCCGAAACGCCTTTGACAGATTGGTCATCAGGTCAAAGTCGCGCACCCCCCAATTATACAGCCATTGCCAGATCTGATTGACCCGCATTTTGGCCTGCTTTTCCGGGGTGCCCACAGCAATCAACGCGTCGCGCAATTGCGGACGGGTGAGGCCGATAATGTTGGTCGGTCCCTCGGGCAATTTGCGGGGAATGGTGACCAGATCTTGGGTAATGGGCGCGGACATTTGGCAGGACTCCGAAAGCTAAGACGGGACCAATAGGGGGGAACAGACCAAAAAGCAACGTTTGTAGGGGGGCGGTTCTGCATCCGCCACAGACCTTTGCGCAAACAGGTCGCGCAAAGGTGAGATAGGCGATTTAGCCTGCGCAGCGGCGCGCGGCGTCTTCGGTTGCGGCCGTAAAGCCAAGCAGTGAAAAGCTGTCGATGGTTTGGTTGCCACGACCGGATCGGCCCCGCGCCACGGCATTGGCGCCGCGTTTCATCGCAGCAACGATCTGCGCATCCGCATCAGGCGTCGCAGGCCAAGCCCATTCACCATCGGTATAAAGCTCAAAGTTGCTATCCCCAATGCTGAGCGTCACTGTCGAGCCACCCGCAAATGGATACCCGCCGGTAAAAACAACCTGTTCGACGACATTGCTGCCCGGACGGTTGAACACCATCAACAGGATTTCGCCGCGCCGACCTTCGGTTGGGTTGCCGTTGCGATCCACCAGACTGGAATCCTTGGGCGCGGAAACGGCCCAGCATTCACGTGGATTGTCTTCTTCAAAGACGCTCCAATCGGTATTGGTCGCAACGCGATTTGTTGTTGTGTCCTGTGCCTGGGCGCTAAACCCAACCAACGTCATGCAGGCGGCTAAGCCCAGCCCACGCAAAAGATTCGAATTCATATTTACAGCCTCCAAGCTGTCCTTGCCTCTCAACGACTCCCCAGTCGGTACATTCTATGGCACCTTTTTGGACTGGATTGACCCGTTTCAACTCGATACCCACAGATTTAGCAGGAATCTGCCGGTCGGGGAAACCCCCCAAACAGGTGGAAATCCAAGGAATTGAAGGTGAGGAGCGGGAAATGGCTGGTGATACGACGTTGGTCGAACTGTGGCGTGGCGGCATTTTAGAAAGCGTACACCGTGGTCATGCTGTGATCTGTGACGCAAAGGGCGACGTAATTGCGTCCCTTGGCGATCCTAATGCGGTGATTTTTCCACGCTCGTCTTGCAAAATGATCCAAGCATTGCCGTTGGTAGAAAGCGGTCTCACGCTCAGTGACGAACAATTGGCCCTGTCTTGTGCGTCTCACCAAGGGGCGGCGATCCATACTGACCGAGTGACTGCATGGTTGAACGAATTGGGGCTGGCTGAGGCCGATCTGCGATGCGGTGCACAGGTCCCCGCCGACAAAGACGCCAAATTCGGCCTGATCCGCGCCCATCAGGAACCGTGCCAAATTCACAACAATTGTTCCGGGAAACATGCGGGATTTCTGACGCTGAACCAACATATCGGGGGCGGCGCTGACTATGTGGACGTGGATCACCCGCTTCAGCAAATGGTGCGGGATGCCTTTGAAGGCGTCACCGGCGAAACCAGCCCCGGTTTTGGGATCGATGGGTGTTCTGCCCCTAATTTTGCCACATCGGTCACTGGATTGGCCCGCGCGATGGCGCAATTTGCCAGTGCCGGTCAGCGATCCGATGCGCGGGCCGAGGCCCAGCAGCGATTGACGGCGGCCATGATGAAACATCCTGATTTGGTCGCCGGGGAAACCCGCGCCTGTACCGAATTGATGCGGGCGATGAATGGGCTGGCGGCGATCAAAACCGGCGCCGAGGCGGTGTTTGTCGCGATTGTGCCGGGCCGTGGATTTGGGATCGCGCTCAAGGTCACCGATGGTGGCACCCGCGGCGCCGAAGCCGCAATCGCGGCGTTGTTGTCCAAAATCGGCGTGTTGGATGAAAATCACCCAATGGCCCTAAAACGCAGCCACGGTCCGTTGCGCAATTGGCGTGGCATCGAAGTGGGTGAAATGCGGCTGGCCGCACCGTTGGCGGAACTGACGATTTAATGCCCACCCATGCGGATGACGGGTGGGGATTTGAGTATTATTGCCAACAAAAATGGCTGTTACAGTTGGGATTTTAGGGCGGTCATCAGACCCGTGACGGCCTTGATATAGCGTTCATTTGTCAGGGTGCCGGTTTCGTCAAATTGCTTGCTGGTCTCGCCCACCAGCACTTCGTTGCCGGGGATCAGGTTGGGGCGAAACGGACGCATGGCATGGCGTAGCACGTCTTGGGCACGTTCACCGCCGCTGCGGCCAGCGGTTGCCGACATCACAGCGACGGGTTTGTCGGCCCATGGATTGCCATCCACCCGGCTGACCCAATCGAGCGCGTTTTTAAGCACGCCAGATATGGATTTATTATATTCCGGGGTCGCGATGATCACCGCATCAGCGGCTGCGATCTGGTCGGCCAATCGCTGAACGCTGGCGGGGATGCCAATGTCGGATTCGATGTCCCCTGAATAAAGCGGGACATTGAGATCGGCGAAGTCAAAATGATCCGCATCAAAAATTCTGGCGGCCTCTTTGACCAACAAAGAATTGGTAGAGGCGGCGCGCAGTGATCCGGAAATGCCTAGCAATCGTGTCATTGTAACTCTCCTATTTGTTGACACAGACCTAATGGTTTCAGGCGGGGGTGCAACAAAAGTTGGGTCTGAATAGGCACAGATTACATGTGCGGATGCGCACATCAGTGGTTAAATTGTCGATATATGTGGAGAAATGTTGTAAAAATTGCCCCGCAGGATCAACCCGCAGGGCAGGGCTATGCTTAGTATTCAACGCCGATCTGCGCCTTGATGCCGGAACGGAACGGATGTTTGACCAGCTCCATTTCCGTGACCAGATCGGCGGCTTCGATCAACTCTTCTTTGGCGTTGCGGCCGGTCAGAACCACATGGGTCAGCTCTGGCTTTTCGGTTTTCAAAAATGCGACCACTTCGGCGACGTCCACGTAATCATAGCGCATTGCGATGTTGATTTCATCGAGCAAAACCATCGTGTTAGATGGATCACGGATCAGGTCCTTGGCCTTGGCCCATGCGGCCTGCGCCATTTCAATATCGCGGGTTTTATCTTGGGTTTCCCAAGTGAACCCTTCGCCCATTGTGTGGAATTCACATGTGTCGCTGAATTTATCGAGGATCAGATTGCGTTCGCCGCATTCCATGCCGCCTTTGATGAATTGCACCACGGCGCATTTCATATCATGGGCGATGCAGCGGAAAATCATTCCAAACGCAGCAGAAGATTTGCCTTTGCCTTTGCCGGTATGGACCATGATCAGACCCTTTTTGTCGGTCTTGGTGGCCATGATTTTATCGCGTGCGGCCTTCTTCTTGACCATCTTCATCGCGTGGCGGTCTGCGTCTTCAGTCATGATCTCTCTCCGATTTAGTTATCTGATCTAGGATCACCTCAGACGCATGTGCAAGCATAAAACAAAGGGCGCCGCAAAATGTGACGCCCTTTGGGGTATGTGTTGGCCCGGATTATTCTGCGGGCACGGCATAGCCTGATTTTGCACGGCCAAAATGGCGACGGTTCAGGTACAGAACCAGCAGGACCATGGCGACCTGAAACCCGACAGCGATGGCGGTCAGCGTCCAGTAGGCAATGCCAAATTTCGCGATCACAGCTGCGCCGACCAGACCTTTGTTGATCCAGAAATGGCCCAACACAGACAGGGCAACCCCCGGGCAGACCAAGGCATAGGAACCGGGCGAGTTGCCGTCGCCGGTCAGGAACGCCTGCGCATATCCTTGGCGTGCGAGCACCAGCAGACCCAATAGACCAAAGGTGATTTGGATGGACAGGAACCGGGTCAGAAACATCAGGTTATCCGCAGCGCCTGAATGGGCCTCAAACGTTGTGTGCAGCCCGTGATTTTGACGCAGAAACATGATGCCAAGGATGGTCAGGATCGGGATGATCACCATCAGGGTTGGGCCTGCCTCTTTGGCGGTGCCGTGTTGCAGCATCGAACTGAACGCGGTGATGCCTGCAACCACCGTATAAAGCAGCGCGATGGTGCCAAAGAACGTCGACAGGATCAGCGACACCCCAACAACGGTTGCGTTGCCTGACATGGCGGCCGGGGCGGACAGACCAACGGCCACCATGGACAGGGCAAAGGCGGGCAAAAGCTGGGCAAAGGAATTGTGCGCAGTGACGTCAAACACGCCACCTTGGGCCAGCACCCGCCCTAAAAAATGGCCAATCATTCGAAAGGCCAGATAGCCAATGGTCAGAAACGCGATCATGGCCGCCGGAAACAGGTATTCGACGATGGACCACAGGCCGGGCACAAAAACCAGACCGACGATAAACAGGCCATTGACCGACATGGCCAAGGCCAGCGGCATGGCCAGCAACGTGGTTTCACCATTGGTTTGACGCAGTTTGGAATAGGCATCCGTTTTTGACCATTTGGCATAGGCGCCAAGGTTCCAGAACAGCATTTTCAGGTTCAAAAAGGCCATCGCCGCAATGCCCAAACCGGCGATCGCGATCGACAATTGCATCAAGGGCGCACCGGTGGACCACGCGGCCATGATATCTTCGAAAACGGGGACGGGTTTGCCGGGATGGGGCACCCAGAACATCAGATACATGAAAAACGTGACCGACAGGCCACCTGCGCCGAGCGAGGCGAGGAAATATAGCGGCGAATATGTGTCCGCCGGGCGGGTTTGGGTTTGCATGGCTCTCTCCTTTGGCCGGGGGGCCGAAATTAAAACATTAGGAAAGTGTTATGTGTTATCGAAAGGTAGTGCTTTGACATATGTCAAAAGCGAAATGTATTAACCCAAAGTGGGGTCTGACACGGTTTGCAGCGTCTCAAACGTCGCTTTGCGCCTGTTTGGGGGCTTATCCGTCCAACAGACCCGCAATCCGGGCGCGGGCCGAATTTGACTTGGGTTGCCAGAGGTCGCGATCAATCGCTTCTTGTAATCGCTGTGCAATGTCACGCAGGGCAGGTGCGTTGTGATCCCCGATAAAGTCGCGGGTTTCGTCATCCTCAAGAAAGGCGGCTTCGACCATGTCGAAATGGTGGTTGCGCACCGTGCCGGTGGTGGCGGCAAAGGCAAACAGATAATCCACTGTGGCGGCGATTTCGAATGCGCCTTTGTAACCATGGCGTTTGACGCCATCGATCCATTTTGGATTCACCACGCGAGACCGGACAACGCGGGCGATTTCATCGTCTAGCGTGCGAATGACGGGCCGTTCTGGGCGCGAATGGTCGTTATGATAAATCGGACGATCTTGGCCTTGCAATGTGGCCACGGCGGCGGCGGCCCCGCCTTCGAATTGGTAATAATCGTCGCTGTCCAAAACGTCATGTTCGCGGTTGTCCTGGTTTTGCACAATGGCATCAACCTGGGTCAATCGCTGTTCCAGCCCGGCGCGATCCGCGGCCCCGTCCTGACCGGCGCCATAGGCATAGCTGCCCCATTCCAGATAGGCATCGCCAAAGTCGGATTTTTGCGACCAGATACGTTCATCGATCAACGCCTGAAGCCCAGCCCCATAAGCGCCCGGTTTTGAACCATAAACCCGCGATGTCGCTTCGCCGGATTTGGCGCGGGCGGCGGCGGGGTTTTGATCCGGGGTTTCGTCGAGTTGCTGAATGGCGCGGGCGGCGGAATCCACCAAGGCGATCAATTGCGGGAACGCATCGCGAAAGAAGCCAGAGACACGCAACGTGACATCGACACGCGGGCGGCCCAGCGTGTTGATCGGTAAGATGTCAAAGCCCGTGACGCGCCGATTGGCAGCGTCCCATTTGGGCTTTACCCCCATCAGGGCCAAGGCCTGTGCGATGTCATCACCACCCGTGCGCATGTTGGCCGTGCCCCATGCGGTCAGCAACAGGCTGCGCGGCCAGTCGCCATGATCCTGAAGGTGCTTTTCGATCAGCAGATTGGCGGATTTCCATCCCAGCGCCCATGCGGTTGGTGTCGGCACGGCGCGACTGTCCACAGAATAGAAGTTTTTGCCGGTGGGCAGCACGTCCAGACGGCCACGTGTCGGCGCGCCAGAGGGGCCCGCGGGTGTGGCCTGCCCTGATAGGGCATTCAGCACAGCGGCGCCTTCGTTGGGGCCGCAGGATTGCAGGATCGGCAGGATATTGGATTGGATTTCTTTCAGAACTGCGGTTGAGGCCGGACCCGGTGGTGTCGCGCGTTGGTCTGCTTGGGCGACGCCCCACCCCCCGTCCCGCAATAGGGATTGGGACAAAAGTTCAAGCCGTTCAACGCTGTCGCCATTGGTGCGCCACGTCTGTGGTGTCAGCGGGGCGAGCAGGTCTGGTTTGTGCCCGGCAGGCGCGGCCAAATCACAATCCAGCGGATCAATTTGCAGATCCAGATCCAGCGCCAAAGCCCGCAGCAAAGACGCATCAGCCCCGGTGCCATCGCCGCGCGGCACACGGGCCAGCGCAATCGCCAGATCGCGTTCCTGTTGGTCCGTTGGACTTTGACCGAACACGTGTAAACCGTCGCGAATTTGGGCTTCCTTTAGTTCACATAAATAGGCGTCAAGTTTGGCCAGATCGCCATCCTCATCGCCGTCAAACCCTACATCTGCGGCCAATCCAGTTACATCAGACAGGGATAGGATTTCGCGGCGCAGATGGGTGATGCGGCGTGGGTCCACGCCGGCGGCTTCGTAATATTCGTCTACCAATGCCTCTAGATCACGCAACGGGCCATAGCTTTCGGCGCGGGTCAGGGGCGGGGTTAGGTGGTCGATAATCACAGCGCTGGCGCGGCGTTTGGCTTGGGTGCCTTCGCCCGGATCATTGACGATAAACGGATAGATATGCGGCGTTGTGCCCTGCGTGATTTCGGGCCAGCAGGTTTGCGACAGGGCGATGGCTTTGCCCGGCAACCATTCCAGATTGCCGTGTTTGCCCATATGCACAATCGCGTCCGCACCCCAGTGGTGACGCAGCCAGAAATAAAACGCGAGGTAATTATGCGGCGGGACCAGATCGGGCGAATGATAGGTATCGGTCGGATCGATGTTATAGCCACGCGCCGGTTGCAGGCCGATAACGGCATTGCCAAATCGGTGAATGGACAGGGCAAAGCCGGGGGTGCTGGTGTCATCTGAGGGGGCAAAAAACGGGTCGGTTTCGGGCGCGCCCCAACGATCAATGATTTGCTGTTTGGACGCGTAGGGCAGCGCGTCAAAATGTGTTTTATAAACATCCATTGGCAGGATTTCCCCGCCCTGTTTATCCGCACGATCCGTCAGCCAATTGGTTGGCCCGGCCATGATTTGATCCATCAACGCCTGGGCATTTTCGGGGGGCTGGGTCGTGTAACCGGCCTGTTGCATCAGGGTCAGCACATGCACCGTGCCTGCGGGGGTATCCAGCCCAACGCCATTGGCCAAACGCCCGTCTTTGTTGGGGTAATTGGCTAGGATCAGTGCGGCTTTGCGGTCGGCCACGTTGTTGTCACGCAAACGCGCCCAGTTTTTGGCCAAGTCGGTGACAAAATCGATGCGATCACCGCGCGCTTGATAGGTGGCAATCGGGCATTCGGTGGCATCGTCAAAAAACGCCTCGCCCTTAAAACTGATGGCGCGGGTCAGAATGCGCCCGTCCACTTCGGGCAGGGCGACGTTCATGGCGATGTCGCGCGCGGATAGACCGTTTAGGCCTTCTTCCCAAACCTGTTCTGATGACGCGGCTAGCACAACCTGAAACACCGGCGCGGCGTTGGCGGCCTCAGTTGTGAGGGGGTTAACGGGGCTGTCATCGCCCGCATGGGGGGACCCAACCGCAAAGGATGTGCAGTTCAGGATCACGCTGGGCGGCGCGGCGCGAAATAGGGTGTCCAAGGTCGCTTGGCTGACCGGATCTTTGAGAGAGGCGACAAAGATCGGCAGCGGATTTAGCCCGGCGCGCAACAGGGTTTTGGTCAACCGGTTCATCGGATTGAGCCCAGCACCCTGCACCAAGGCGCGGTAGAAAATGATCGGCACGACGGGCGCGTCTTTGGTCCAATCAGCCTGCGCGGTGGCGATGTCGGCCAGACCGGGGCCGGGCCAATAGATGCCAGCGCGCAGCAGCGGCTTGGCGGGCGGGGGTGTTTCGCCGCCCTCTAGCATGGTGGTGGTGTAATCTAGGAAATGGCGGGCATTTTGTGGGCCGCCTTCGACCAGATAGGACCATAGCGCGTCATAATCCGCGCCCGAAACGGTGGAAAATTCACGCAGTTCCGGGTCGGGTTTGTCGTCGCCGGGCAGGGCGGCAAAGGGAATGCCTGCCTCATGCAGGCACGCAGCATATTGTTCAAATCCGTATTTCCAATAGCCCGCACCGCCCAGAACCCGCGCCACAACCAACCGGGATTTGGTGGCGCATTGGTCCAGATGCAAATCCACCGACATCGGATGGATCAAATGCATCATCGAAGCCAATCGCAATGTCTGATCCCCGCCGCGATTCGCATGGGCCTGTGACAGCGCCGCCAATTCCGTATCGGCGGCTGAAATCACCACCACATCCGCAGGGGTTTGGCCCAAATCGACCGGTTCTTTGCCGTCGTCAATGGATCCGGGGGTCGCAGCAAGCAGGTGCATCAGGAAACCTTGCGTGTTAGAGGGGCGCCAAGTGAGAGGACGACATTATGGATTACAAAGCCGCAGGAGCGCCGAAAATGGGTAAAAACACCCCCAGACACCAAGAACATAACGCACATGGGTCCAAGAAAAAGCCGTTTGGTCAGCAAGACAGCAAAGCCGAATTGCTGGCGCGGATGAAGGCCGCGCAATCTGCTAAGTCGGACAAAACCGACACCTAAGGCAATGGGCGGGGTCACAGTGTTTTTTCCATAAAGACGGAAA
Source organism: Aestuariibius sp. HNIBRBA575 (assembly GCF_040932005.1). Taxonomy (NCBI): domain Bacteria; kingdom Pseudomonadati; phylum Pseudomonadota; class Alphaproteobacteria; order Rhodobacterales; family Paracoccaceae; genus Aestuariibius; species Aestuariibius sp. HNIBRBA575. The sequence continues at coordinate 2,570,080 of NZ_CP162414.1, read as the reverse complement.
ATTCGCTGGCTTCGTAATCGCCAAAGGGATCACAATAGGTGAACCCAAAACGTTCATAAAGCCGGTGCGCGGCGTCAAGCCCCGTGCCGGTTTCCAGTTTCAACATAGTGATGTTTTCAGCGCGGGCGGCGTCTTCGATTTGGCGGATCAGGGCGGCGCCGACACCTTTGCCGCGGGCGTCGGGCGTGGTGAACATGGATTTCACCTCTGCGTAGCCATCTTTCAATGCAATCGCGCAAGTGCCCAATTGCGTCTGCCCCTGACGCGCCACAAAGAACCGGATATGATCGGCACAAAGCGCATCAATGGGCAGAAACAGGCAAGCATCGGCCGGGAACAGGGATTGCATCAAGGCGTGGCTTTGTTTCAGCAGCGCCGTGGTTTGCGGATCCCGTGGATTTCCCGGCTCGATCAAAATCATGCTTGTAGGGCCTGCGTGATTTTGGCGTGATCCAGCCCAGCCTGACCGATCACAACCAGCCGCGTTTCGCGGGGCTGATCGCCAAAGGGCTGATCGAAGTAAGTGTCCACTCGTGGACCAACAGCCTGCAAGGTCAGGCGCATCGGTTTACCCGCCACAGCGGCGAACCCTTTGAGGCGCAGGATGTCATTGGCCCGGATCACGTCGGCCACTTGCTGGGCAAATGCGGCCGCATCTGTGACTTCGCCGCAGGTGACAACAAAGCTTTCAAAGGCGTCATGATCGTGGTCGTGATGATGGTGGTGGTGATGATCGCCATCGTGATCGTCATGGTGATGGTCGTCATGATGATCGTCGTGGTGGCCATCATGGTGGTGGTGATGCACCTCGCCGCGTGCATCCATGTCCGCCTCGGCACCGATGCCTTGGCCCAGCAACACGTCGACGGGCAGCGCGCCCATCGTGGCGCGCACCACCTGCACGCCATCGCGACTGTCGGTTTTCAGTTTGGACGTCAGCGCATCAGCCTGATCCGCCTCTAGCAGGTCGGATTTGTTGACCACAATCATGTCCGCACAGGCGATCTGATCTTCGAACAACTCAGACAGCGGCGTTTCATGATCCAGATTTTCATCCATAGCGCGCTGGGCGTCCACGGCGGCGATGTTATGGGCGAATTGTCCGTCATGCACGGCTTTGCCATCGACCACGGTGACCACGCCGTCCACGGTGACCTTGGTGGAAATACCCGGCCAGTTAAACGCACGCACCAACGGTTGCGGCAGGGCCAGACCGGATGTTTCAATCACGATATGATCGGGGGCGTTTTCACGCTCTAGCAGCTTTTCCATCGTTGGGATAAAATCATCGGCGACAGTGCAACAGATGCACCCATTGGACAATTCCATGATGTCGTCTTCGGTGCAGGTTTCGTCCCCGCACCCCTTTAGGATGTCCCCATCCACGCCCAGATCGCCAAATTCATTGATGATCAGCGCAATCCGTTTGCCATTGGCGTTTTGCAACATATGGCGGATCAATGTGGTTTTCCCTGCTCCGAGGAAACCGGTGACAACAGTGGCGGGTATTTTGGCTGGCATGACAGACCTCTAAAATCAGAAAAAGCCGGCGACAAAAGGGCCGCCGGCGTAAGAATGTCGTGATCAGATAGGGTTAGGCCGCGTTATATAGACGCGTAGAAACCAATCCGGATCCATTCATGTTGTTCAGTTTTTTGGCGGCTGCCAAAACCGCGAGATCGACAATTGGTTCGATCAACAAAACCGATGCATAGGCCAAGCCAAAAGAGGCAACCGATGCCAGATTGTCTGCGCCAAAACCCTGACCATAAATCGCCCAGAATGCGACCCATGCGATCACGCCACCCTGATAGGCGGCTGATAGTTTCAACGCCTGTCCATAAGACAGATCAACATAGGCCATGTCAGAGGGTACGATTTTTTTGGCGACAAAATGGATGGCAAACAACGGCATCAGCAATGTTGTGACGTTCACTGTAAACATCGGTACATCAGATGGGGCAAATAGCATGCCCTGCAGCGCCAGACCTGCGGCCAGACCAATCGCAGCCGGGGCTGTGCCCAGAACCAGCAACAATGTGGTGCCCAAAATAAAGTGCACTTCGGAAATACCGACCGCAAAATGGGGCAACACTTCGAAGAAAATGAACACACAGATTGTGGCGATGGCACTGCGCGCGATCAGGGAAATCGGCCCCTTATCCTTCAGGCTGTCCCAGATCAATTTTGCGGCGATTGTGGCCGAGCCAGCTGCGGTTGCGACGCTCAGTGCCATTTTGGCGCCGTGTACGACGCCAGGTTCGATATGCATATCTCTCTCCTTTACCGTCATCCCCGACGGTGGTTATGTCTACACATGGCAGGTCTCCTGACTTGCGGTCGTGGCCTCCGTCGCCTTCCCAAGGATGTGTTCCTCAGTGGCCTATGACGGACGCGCACCGCTTACAGTCGCGGGGGCGGTTGTGGCATTGAACCTCCTGATTGGATCGGTCCGCACCATATTCCCTTTTGATCCCTCAAGGTGCTTTGCACCCCTCATCGGGAACCATGTCGGGCCTTTGTGGGTTAACGTCCCATTTGGGTCAAGCCGGATTCCGACGCGATGGGGGGCAATAACGTCGCATTTTGAGGGCGGATATCGGCGATTATCCGCAATATCTTGTGGATAAGTGGGCAGGTTATCCCAGATACGGGGGTCTTTCATTGACACAGATGCCTGCCCTGATCAGACTTTTACGATCAACCAGAATCACACGAGGCCCCATTGCGGTTCACCAAACTCAGGCTCAACGGCTTCAAAAGCTTTGTCGATCCGACCGATCTGATCATCACCGATGGTCTGACCGGGGTGGTGGGTCCAAATGGCTGTGGCAAATCCAATCTGCTCGAAGCGTTGCGTTGGGTGATGGGCGAAAACCGCCCCACCGCCATGCGCGGGGGCGGCATGGAAGACGTGATTTTTGCGGGCGCATCATCGCGTCCCGCGCGCAATTTCGCCGAAGTGGTTTTGCAGATCGACAACACCGAACGGCTGGCCCCGGCAGGGTTCAACGACAATGACCTGTTGGAAATCACCCGCCGCATCACCCGCGATGTGGGGTCCGCCTACAAAGTCGGGGCCAAAGATGTACGCGCGCGCGATGTTCAGATGCTGTTTGCGGATGCGTCCACCGGGGCGCATTCCCCGGCTTTGGTGCGGCAGGGGCAGATTTCTGAACTGATCAACGCCAAACCCAAAGCCCGCCGTCGCATCCTAGAAGAGGCGGCCGGGATTTCAGGCCTGTATCAACGTCGCCACGAAGCAGAGCTGAAGCTAAAAGGCGCGGAGCAAAACCTGACCCGTGTCGATGACGTGATCGAACAGCTGGCCGGGCAATTGGGGCAATTGGCCCGCCAGGCACGACAGGCCGCCCGGTATCGCGAAATTGGTGGCAATCTGCGTCTGGCCGAAGGATTGCTGCTGTATCGCCGATGGAAAGAAGCCGACGAAGCCCGCGCCGCCGCCCAAGCCTATCTGAAGGAACGCACTGTTGCGGCCGCCACCGCCGAAGGGGCCGCGCGTCAAGCCAGCAAAGCCCGCACCGCCCAAGAAGACGTGCTGCCACCGTTGCGCGAAGAAGAAGCAATTGCCGCCGCAGTGCTGCAACGCTTGCAAGTGCAGCGTGACACCTTGGCGGATCAGGAAAAACGCGCCCAAGATACAATCGAAACGCTGACATCCCGCATTGCGCAATTGACCCGTGACATCGACCGCGAAGCCGGGCTGAACAAAGATGCAGGCGAAACGATTGAACGGCTGGATTGGGAGGCCGATCAATTGGCCAAAGCCAGCGAAGGCCACGACGAAAAGCTAAGTGAGGCCGACAAACAGGCCCAAGACGCCGCGCAATTGCTGCAAGAACGCGAAAGCGACATGACCCGGCGCACCGAAGATATGGCACGTCTGTCAGCGCGGCACCAATCGGCCAAACGTCTGTTGGATGACAGTCAGAAAACACTGACCCGCAACGAAAGCGACGCCGAACGCGCCCGCATTGCCAGCACCGAAGCCAAGGCCGCGCTGGCCAAATCCGCCGAGGATCTGAACGCCGCCCAAGCCAAATCCGAAGCCGCCGCCACCACCGTGGCGGCCGCCGAAGAAACACTACTGCAAACCGAAGCCGCCCGCGCCGAAGCGCAAAGCCGCGAAAGCGATGCGCGCGTGGCCCGCTCCGAGGCTGAGGGCGAGGCGAACGCTTTGATGGCAGAGGTGAACGCGCTGGCCAAACTGGTGGATCGCGACGCCCCCGAAGGCAGCCAGATCATGGATCAGCTGACCGTTGAGGGCGGCTATGAAAAGGCGCTGGGCGCGGCTTTGGCCGATGATCTGCGCGCCCCTGCAATCAATATGGACGCGGTGACCGGCTGGGTTGCGTTGCCCACCTATCTGTCGCAACAACCCCTGCCAGATGGCGTGCAGGCGATGACCAATTTCGTCAAGGTTCCAGATGTTCTGGAACGCCGCATGGGGCAGGTGGGGCTGGTCAATCGGGTTGAGGGCGCGCAATTACAGGGCACGCTGAAACCCGGCCAGCGCTTGGTCAGCCTAGAGGGCGATCTGTGGCGCTGGGACGGGTTCCGCGCCGGGGCCGAGGATGCGCCATCTGCGGCAGCGTTGCGATTGCAGCAATTGAACCGGTTGGTGGAATTGAAACGCGACCTAGAAGACGCCAAATCCCGCGCGGATGGCACTAAATTGGCCCATTCCGAACTGACCCGCCGCCTGACGGCCCTAACCGAAGCCGACCAAGCCGCGCGCCAAGCCCGACGGGATGCGGATCGGTTGATGGCCGACGCCGCGCGTGAGCTTAGCCGTGCAGATGCTGATAAAAACATGGCCGAAGGCAAGTTGGAAACCTTTGGCCTGACGTTGCGCCGCCACGAAGAAGATGCATCCGCCGCGCGGGTGCAGTTGAAAGAAGCCGAAGCGGCGGTGGCGCAGCTGGGTGATCTGGATGATGCGCGTGACGAGGTGGAACAGGTCAAAATGGCCGTAGAAGCCGCGCGGATCACCATGATGACCCGCCGTGCGGCCCATGACGAATTGCGCCGCGAAGGCGATGCGCGCACCAAACGCAGCCAACAGATCACCAAAGACGTGTCGGGTTGGCGTCACCGATTGGAAACCGCCAATAAACGCACCGCTGAACTGGCGGATCGCAAAGCCGAAAACGAAGCGGAATTAGAAGGGGCCAGTGCAGCGCCGGGCGAAATTGCGGCCAAACGCGCCGAGCTGGCCACGGGGATCGAAGAGGCAGAAACACGGCGCAAGGCCAGTGCGGATAAGTTGGCACAGGCGGAAACTGATCTGCGCGAAATGACCGTGACCGAACGCGAGGCAGAGCGTCAGGCATCTGAGGCCCGCGAAGCCCGCGCCGCCGCCGAAGCCCGCGCAGACGGGGCGCGTGAAACCGTGGATGCCGCCGCAGAACGGATCATGGAAACGCTGGAAACCACGCCCCAAGATTTGCTGGAAGGTCTGGATGCTGACCCCGAAAAAATGCCCAGCTCTGAGGCCATTGAGGCAGATGTGAATCGGTTGAAACGGCAGCGCGACGCGTTGGGGGCGGTGAATTTGCGCGCCGAAGAAGACGCCAAAGAGGTCCAGGATGAGCATGATTTGCTGGTCAAAGAAAAGCTGGATCTGGAAGAGGCGATCAAAGCGTTGCGCACTGGGATTGCGGGCCTGAACAAAGAAGGCCGTGAACGGCTTTTGACCGCATTCGAAGAAGTGAATCGCAGCTTTTCGGTGCTGTTCACCCATCTGTTTGGCGGCGGAGAGGCGAACTTGGTTCTGGTCGAAAGCGATGACCCGCTGGAAGCCGGGCTGGAAATCATGTGCCAACCACCGGGCAAAAAACTGAGCACTTTGAGCCTGTTGTCGGGGGGGGAACAGACCCTGACGGCGATGGCGCTGATCTTTGCGGTGTTTTTGGCCAATCCCGCGCCGATTTGTGTGCTGGATGAGGTCGACGCGCCGCTGGATGACGCCAATGTGGGGCGGTTCTGTGATCTGCTGGATGAAATGACGCGGCGCACCGATACGCGGTTTTTGATCATCACCCACCACGCAGTCACCATGAGCCGTATGGACCGGTTGTTTGGGGTGACGATGGGCGAACAGGGTGTCAGCCAATTGGTGTCTGTGGATCTGAAAAAAGCCGAACAATTGGTGGCCTAAATGGCGGCATCATTCTGCCTGACACAAATGTGAAAGGTCAGACCGCGCGGATGCGGTATGTCTGGGATATGAAAAATTTTATTTGGGCCAGTTTGCTGGCCGCGACCCCCGTTTTAGCATCCCCAGCTTTGGCACAGGACTGGGCCGTTCATGGGACTGATCAGCGCCTGGACAGAGCCACGCTGGAGGCGGCCATAATGCCCGGACCTTTGGTGTTTTATGATGATGGGCAAGCGCAGTTTTCCCCCGATGGCGGCTATGCCTATACATTGTCGGATATCAATGGTGGGGCAACGTCGTTTGGGACCTATCAATTGTCAGATGACGGCGTGGTGTGCGTTACCTATGAAAATGGGCTGTCGCGGTGTGATCTATACGTGAAATCAGGGGACCGATTGGTGGTGATCACCCAAGAAGGTGGGCGGTTTCCAGTGCGCCCTTAGCGGGTGGCAAGAGACGCGCGGCTTTGCCGACGCCCCTCCCGCCAGCCCGTTATAGACGGTTGAGGAGAGCAGGCGTGGGCCATGCATCTGCGGGCAGGCCAAGGCGGGCCTGTTCGGCCTGAACCGCGCTACGGGTTTTCGCACCAAGGATGCCATCAACCCCGCCCACATCGTAACCACGCGCCTGCAATTTGCGTTGTAGCTCTTTCATTTGATCGCCGTTTAGTCCGGTTTCGGCATTGCCCGCGTCATAAACCGGCGCGCCCATCAAACGGGTGGCAAAATAGGCGGCTGTGGTGACGTAAACAAAGCTTTGGTTCCATTCAAAATAGACCCGGTAATTGGGATAGGCGAGGAAGGCGGGGCCGTTGCGCCCCATGGGCAATAGGACAGATGCCTGCATGCTGGCCGGTGCCAATGATCCGGTGCGCGCATTCACGCCAAGCGCCTGCCATTGGCCGACGGACATTTCGGTATCAAGCCCGGTCATGCGCCAGTCCAGATCCGAGGGCACGGTGATTTCTTGTAGCCATGGTTCACCGGCGCGCCAACCCAGATCGTGCAACATAGCAGCGCCTGACAGTAGGGCATCGGGTGACGACCGTTTCAGGTCAACCTGACCGTCCCCATCGCCATCGCGACCATTTTTTAGGATATCGGCGGGCAGCATTTGCACTTGGCCGATTTCGCCAGCCCATGCGCCGGTTGTCGTGGCGGGATTGAAGTCACCGCGGTCGAACAATTGCAGGGCCGCAAAGACCTGAGGGCGGAACAATTCTGGACGCCGGCAATCATGGGCCAAAGTGACCAGAGCGTTTAACGTGTTAAAATCACCCTGCACCTGACCAAAGTCGGTTTCAAACGCCCAAAAGGCCAGCAAAACTCCGCGGGGAACGCCGTATTCGGTGTCGATCCGATCAAATATCGCATCATAGCGCTGCCCATAAGACGCACCGTTTTGCACCCGGTTCGAAGAAATAAGGCGGCGGGAAAAGTCGACGAAATCGCGCTGAAACACGCCTTGGGACCGGTCCGCGCGAATGACGGCGGGGTCATGGCGCACGGATGCAAAAAACGCATCCACATTGGACGCAGAATGGCCGCGACTTGTGGCCTCAGATTTCAGGTCTTGGACAAAGGCACCAAAGGTGCCGCCGCATGTCTGAGCGGAAACAGCGCCTGCCAGAAAAGTGGCGGCAAGGGATAGGGCGAGGCGCATAAAGCTTCCTTTCAGAGGGTTTTGGGCAAGGTAACAGGATCATCCAAGCCGACAAAGGTCAGAAAATCATGACCATAAGAACCACGCCAAAGGCCACGGCCCATGATCGCCACAGGGTCTGAACCGCCGCGTCTATCGCATCTGGGCCGATATCATGCTGGCCTGTTGTGTTGACATAAGGATAGTTGCGCAGGCGGCCGTGATAGGTGCGCGGGCCGGATAATGCGACATTCAGGACGCGCGCCATGGCTGATTCTGGCCAGCCCGCATTGGGGGATCGATGCAATGCCGCATCGTCGCGGATCGCAACATATCCACCGCAATGGGGGGCGGTGATCCAGATGAACAACGCGGTTAGGCGGGCCGGGATCAGGTTGAGCAAGTCGTCAAACCGGGCTGCGGCCCAGCCGAATTCCAGATGGCGACCGGTTTTGTAGCCGATCATACTGTCCGCGGTGTTGGTGATTTTGTAGATCAACAGACCGGGCAGGCCGCCCACCAAAAACCAAAATGCAGGGGCGATGACCCCGTCGGATTGATTTTCGGCGGCGGATTCAATGGCGGAACGGGCAATGGCTGGGGCGGGCATGCCGTCTGTGTCACGACCCACAATCATCGCAACCGTGCGACGACCATCCCCAACCGACAGGCGCAACGCATCGGCGACAGCGCGGACATGTGTAGTCAAGGATTTTTGAGCCAAAAGCACCGCGCAAATCACGATATCAATCCAGCGACCGGGGACATATGCCAGCAATAGCCCCCCCAAAAAGGCGGCCATAATGAGGTTGATGAACACCAATGTGCCGCGCATGCGACGCCCTGTGCCGCGATTGAAGCGTTTGTCCATGTAATCGATGACACGGCCCATCAGGATTGCGGGATGCGGAATGCGTGACCATAGCCATTCGGGTTCGCCAAATAGCGCATCAAGGATCATGGCAAGAAGGAGGGCGGTCGCGAGGCTCATGGGGAAAGCTATAAGATGGGAGGGACGTTCGCCGCAAGCGGCATCACCCCGCCCCCCATCCCTTTAGAGGGCGGCGGAGATGCGGGTGTGTTGATCTGGATGTGGCAGACCCAAACGCAGCCACGTTTTGGAATAGGGGAAAACCCGCGACCAGATTTTCTGTTCGGCCAAGCGGGTTTGAAAGGCAACGGCGTCTGGCACTTGGTACAGACGAAACAGCGATGTCCCACCAACCAGAGCACCATGCGGGGCCATGGCCTGATCCAGAAACGCGGCGTCTTTGGCCAGACGTGCGCGGGTGGCAATTGCCCAATTGTAATCCGCCAATGCGGTGGCCCCGGTTTGCAAGGCCGGGCCAGATACCTGCCAAGGGCCAATGGCCTCTCGCAGTGGAGCAAGCGTTTCCGGGCGTCCAATGGCAAATCCAAGCCGCATTCCGGCCAGCCCCCAAAATTTCCCAAAGCTTTTGAGCACAATTGTGTTGGGGGTTTGGGCACAGGCCATCAAAGAGGTGTCGGGCGCAACGTCGCCAAAGCTTTCGTCGATGATGCAGAAATCCGCCTGTGCATCGGCGGCCGTCCAAACCCGCCCATCTGGGTTGTTGGGGTTCACGATGACGCGCGCTTTGGCGGGGCCGTTAGGGTGCACCTGCCAGCCATTGGCAACAAATGCGGCGGCATGTTCATTATAGGTCGGGGCCGGGATCGTGACATCGGCGGCCTTGGCCAGTGCCGGGATCCGCGCAATCAAAGCGGATGCGCCGGGGGCGATGATCACATCCAAATCAACCGGCACATTCCATAGATTGCGCGCGGCCTGTTCCAGTTGATCAAACGCCGCGCGATCAGGCAATGCCGTCCATGCATCCGGGGCAAACGACCCTACAGGATAAGCGACGGGATTGATACCGGTGGAAAGATCGACCCAATCGGCACGTGTCCCACCCCATTTGGCAATCGCCGCGTCCAGCCCGCCGCCATGATCGCGGGGCGTGTTCATTCGGATGTCGGCAATGGGGGGTGGCGGGTGATAAAATGCCCCTTAACGCCCTGTGGCCATTCCCGATATGGAACCTGGCCGGACGTGGATTGCGCGTGTTTTTCGGCATAGTCTACGATGGCTTGGGCGCTATCTGTGTCAGGTTCAAATTTACCCAATGTATAGGCCAGTTTGGCATCCGCCTGAATGGCGATGTTACAGCCATGCCCACAGCCCATCAGGCAGGAAACACGACGGGTTTTGACGTCGGTTTTTTGCGCCGCTGCGGCTTCGATCAGGTCAGCCAATGTTTCGCCATCGGTCTGTGACGCGGTGTCGGCGTCCCAATCTTCGCGTTTGCAAGTATCGCAAATTGTAATCCATGTGCTCATGAGCGTGATTTGTCCTATCTTTCGTCATTTGTGAAGCGAAAACACGCCAATGTGACATAACCTTTTGGTCACTTTTAGGTTTTGTTAACACTTTGGGCGGAATTAAGGGGTAAATTTTTAGCGTGTAAGTTTCTGGCTTATCTAGTGGTTGATCGCGTTAAGACAACATCTTGTAGTGAGAAAGCAACATTGCATGGGAGAAAACATGAATGTTTTGATTGTCGAAAGCAAAGCCCATCTGGCCCAGATCTGGCGCGCCCATCTGCAAAGATACGGGGCTGAGGTGGACTTGGTTTATGACGGGGATCTGGCATTAGAATGCCTGGCCGAAAAGGCATATGAAGCGATCGTTCTGGACCTGTTTCTGGACAATGGCAGCGCCATGGCTGTCGCGGATTATGCCCAATACCGCCATCCGGATTCAAAAATCATCTTTGTGACCGATACAACGTTTTTTTCCGATGGGTCCATTTTTCGCCATATCCCTAACGCGGCGGGGTTTCTAAGAACGCAAACCCCGCCGGAAGATTTAGCCGCGATCGTCGATCACCACGGCCGCGCGGCGTGAAATTCGCGTTCTGTACTCTGTCATGATTTGTTGCGCGGGTGGTCCTTAGCTTTGCGTTCGTTTCCGCGTTTATAATTGCCGGTCAGGCGCGCCATATCCTGCTGTTGGTCCTGTAAATCGCTGTCTTGCATATCTTCGATGAACCAAGACGCCTTTTCGCCCCGCAGCGTTGTGGCTTTGGCACCGCGATGGAAAATTTCCACGTCGCCATTGCGTTTGCGTTTATAGGTAAACCCCAGATCCTCGTCTTTCACACTGCACCTCTTTGCACTTTTGCCAAAGGCAAGATTGGCTGGTGAAAGACAAAAATCAAGGTCTGGTGTCAGCCGCGCCCATGCGGGGCGTTGAAATCCAGATCAGGATTGATGGGTATGATACGGCTGGGGTTAATTGTTTCGTGGCTAAAATGATAATGCCGCACGATGTGGTCGAAATTCACCGTCTCGGCCACGCCCGGAATTTGGTATAACTCACGCGTATAGGCCCACAGGTTGGGATAATCGATGATCCGGCGGCGGTTGCATTTGAAATGCAAGTGATAGACCAGATCAAACCGCACCAATGTGGTGAACAGACGCCAATCGGCTTCGGTCAGGGTATCCCCCATCAGATAGCGATTGTCCGACAGGCGTTCTTCGAGCCAATCAAGCGTGTCAAACAGCGGATAAATCGCGGCATCATAGGCGGTTTGAGTGGTGGCAAAGCCCGCTTTGTAGACCCCATTGTTCAGCGTGTCATAGATGCGTTCATTGACCTTTTCGATGGCGGCATGTTGGGATGCGGGCCAGTAGTCAATGTGATTTCCCGTGATGTCATCAAAGGCAGAATTGAACATACGGATGATTTCCGAACTTTCGTTCGACACGATGGTTTTCAAACATTTGTCCCACAAAATTGGCACGGTTACGCGCCCGGAAATCTGCGGATCTGCGCGGATGTAAACATCACGCGCAAAGGCGGACCCAAACAGACGGTCGCCCGTCGCGCCGGGATAGCCCGCATCAAAGCTCCAACCGTCGCCCATCATATCTGGATGCACAACTGACACGCCAATATGGTCGTTTAACCCTTTGAGCGCACGAAAGATCAACGTCCGATGCGCCCAGGGGCAGGCCAGTGACACATAAAGATGATAACGACCGCTTTCGGCCTCAAACCCTTTTTCGCCACTGGGACCCGCATCGCCATTGGGCGTGATCCAATTGCGGAATTTTGCGGTTGTGCGTTGAAACGATCCCCCGGTGGATTTCGTATCGTACCAGACGTCATGCCAAACGCCATCAACAAGCTGACCCATCTGGGGCTCCTTCAATTTGTGTTACGGGCAACCTAAGCAGCAATCTACGCACAGAATACCGGTAAGAAGGCGCAATGAGCGTGCGTGAATGCACATCAACCGGTCAGAAGGCGGAAAACGTCGGTATTCGTATCTGTGTTGACGCTAAACCATTTGCGACTCTGAAATGGGCTGCTTATACCCACCCCCACGACGACGCCCACTTGGGCCAGAGAGGTTGTTGCGATCAAGAGGTCGACCCAAACAGGGGGCCGCTGCGCAAATCGTCCAAACCGCCGTGGCGGGTCTCTGGCCGTGCATGCAGGAGGACCCTATGCGGTACGCACTCACGGTACTATTCACCACCCTCGCCGGGGGCGCATATGCGCATCCGGGACATTTGATCGAACTGGCAGGCCATGACCATTGGGTTGCAGGCGGTGCCATTGGTGCTGCGATTTTGGCCGGGCTTTGGGGGGCGCTGAAAGGCAAAAAACCCGAAGAGTCCGAAGAAATCGACGCCGAAGCAGAAGAGATTGAAGAGCTGGAAGGGGCCGAAGCATGAGCCCTGCTAATACAGGCCCCAAAACCGGTGTCATGATTTGTGGCCATGGGTCACGATCCCAGGATGCGGTTGATGAATTTGCGGTTCTGGCGGAAAAACTGCCCGCCTATCTGCCCGAAGATTGGCTGTGCGAATACGGCTATCTGGAATTTGCCAACCCGGTGATCCGGGACGGGTTGGACAAACTGCGCGCGGCTGGATGTGACCGCATTCTGGCCGTGCCGGGCATGTTGTTTGCCGCGATGCATGCCAAAAATGACATCCCAACCGTGCTGAACACCTATGCCGCCAAACACGGGATTTCCGTATCTTATGGTCGCGAATTGGGCGTGGATCCCAAAATGATCGCCGCCGCCGGGGATCGCATTCAACAAGCCGTGGATACGGCCAATGCCGAACATGGCGACGTGGCCCTGCATGACACTTGTCTGGTTGTGATCGGGCGCGGCGCGTCTGATCCCGATGCCAATGGCAACGTCGCTAAAATCGCCCGGATGCTGCACGAAGGCATGGGCTTTGGCTGGTGCGAAGTGGGCTATTCCGGTGTGACATTCCCACTGGTCGAACCCACCCTCAGCCATGCCGCCAAACTGGGGTATAAACGGATCATTGTGTTCCCGTATTTCCTGTTTGCGGGGATTCTGATCGACAGGATTTATGGGTTCACGGATCAGGTGGCCGCCCAACATCCCGACCTGCAAGTCGTCAAGGCAGGCTATCTAAACGACCACGCTAAGGTGCTGGAAACATTCGCGGAACGCATCAAGGAACAAGTCAGCGCCACTCCGCCCCCCAATTGTGGAACCTGCCAATATCGCACCCAAGTATTGGCCCTGGATGATGTGGATGCCCCGCAGGTGTCTCACGCGGATCGTTTGGCGATTGCGCGCGCTGAGGCGGGGGATCACCCGGCCTTTGGTCTGGTGCCACCGCCCACATGTGTGCTGTGCAAATACCGCACCGAAGTGCTGGGTTTTGAGGACGAAGTTGGTTCTGTCCAAGAAAGCCACCACCACCACGTCGAAGGGCAGGGGGCATCTGCACCCGGTTCCAACGTGGCCGATTGTGCGATGTGTGACACATTCTGCACCGGCATGTGCCGGTTGGTTGGCGATGCCGGACATCATCATCACCACCATCACGACCACCACCACGGCCATGATAACCATCATGACCATCATCACCACGATCACGTACATGCAGAATACCCCCATGCAGATCACCCGCATGGCCCTGAATCCGCACGCAAATCACCCAATCCATCCGGGGAAACAACCGAGTGAGCCTGCGCTACGAACGTGACCCGATGGCGATCTATGCGGCCAGCTTTGCCACGGTGCGCGCCGAGGCCAAGCTCGACCGGTTCGCCCCGGCCATGCAGCCGGTGGTCACGCGGTTGATCCATTCCTGCGGGATGGTTGAAATCGCGGATCGGTTGGCGTTTTCGCCCAATGCTGCGCAGGTCGGCCATGCCGCATTGGCCGCAGGCGCGCCGATCCTGTGTGATTGCGAAATGGTCGGGGCCGGGATCATTCGTCGGTATCTGCCCCGCGACAATCAGGTGATTGTGACCCTGAACGATCCCAGCGTGCCTGACCGCGCCAAAACGATTGGCAACACGCGATCCGCCGCCGCAGTCGAACTGTGGCGCAGCCACATAGAAGGCGCGGTTGTGGCGGTTGGAAATGCGCCCACGGCCCTGTTTCGACTGCTAGAATTGCTGGACGAAGGCTGGCCCAAACCGGCCGTGATCCTTGGCTTTCCGGTTGGGTTCATCGGGGCGGCCGAATCCAAGGCGGAACTGGCCAACAATGCGCGCGGCTGCGATTTTATCGCGCTGCGGGGCCGCAAAGGCGGCTCTGCCATGGCGTCGTCGGCGGTCAATGCACTGGCAGCTGGTCTGCCAGAGGATCGGACATGACTTTTCTGATGCAACGCGCTGCCGTGATCGGGCTTGGAACCGGGCTGGCGATTGGGTTCGGGTTGCATCGGATTTTTGACGCCGCGATTGTTGGGTTTGCCATTGGATTGGCCGTGGTAGGCGCAATTTATCTAGGGGCATTGCTGACAGAGCCTGCCCCATCACGTCGTGCAATTTGGCAGGAATCGACCGTTTCCGCGCTGACATTCGGGCTGGTTGCGCTGGGTGTTTTGATCAATCCGCATTGGCTGGTTCTGGGTTATTTCGGCCATGCCGCATGGGATTGGGCCCATCACGGCCACCGATGCGGCGCCCGTATCGTGACCTGGTATCCGCCATTCTGCGCCGTGGTCGACATCGTCTTAGGGCTTATTTTATTGGGGATGATCCACCTATGACATCTGAATTGGCATCCACGACACCTTGGTTACATGTGGTCGGAATAGGCGAAGACGGCTTGACCGGGTTGACGCCTGTGACCCGCGCCGTTCTGGACGCCGCAGACGTGATCATCGGCGCGGAACGCCACCATGGTTTGGTTTTGTCCAACAAAGCCGAACGCCTGTCCTGGCCGTCGCCGTTTTCACATATGTTAGACGTCGTAACCGGGCTGCGTGGACGGCTGGTGGTTGTGCTGGTCACGGGCGATCCGTTGTGGTTTTCCGCCGGGGCCCGGATCGGGCGCAGCGTAGAGCCGTCCGAAATCGTGTTTCACCCCCAAGTGGGCGCATTTCAATTGGCCGCCGCGCGCATGGGCTGGTCGATGGCGGATCTGGAAACACTGACCGTGCATGGCCGTCCGGTTGAACAGATGATCGCGTTTATTCAGCCCGATGCACGGCTGTTGGTTTTGACAACAGGGGCGGAAACACCGGCCCAGATTGCGGCCTTTTTGACGGAACGTGGTTTTGGCAAATCCAAAATGACCGTACTGGCCGCCATGGGGGGCGACCGAGAAGAACGCTATGACGGGCTGGCCGAAGATTGGGATCACATTGTCCCTGATTTCAATACCTTGGCCGTAGACTGTATCGCCGCGCCCAATGCGGCCTTGTTGCCGCGTGTGCCGGGATTGGCGGACAATTTGTTTCAGTCCGACGGCACCATGACCAAGCAAGAAGTGCGCGCCGCGACCTTGGCCAAATTGATGCCCATGCGTGGCGCATTGTTGTGGGACATTGGCGCGGGCAGCGGATCGGTGGCGATCGAATGGATGCGCGCGGCCCATTACGCACGCGCCATCGGGATCGAACCGCGCGCCGATCGTCGGGCCATGGCCGCCGCCAATGCGCTGGCACTGGGCACGCCCCGTTTGCAATTGGTCGAAGGAACCGCGCCGGATGCATTGACCGGATTAGAAGCCCCTGACGCGATTTTCATCGGCGGGGGATTGTCGATGGACGCGTTTGATGCGGCATGGGCGGCGCTGAAACCATTGGGGCGGCTGGTGGCCAACGCCGTCACCCTAGAAAGCGAAGCGGTGATGATCGCCTTGCATGCAAAATACGGCGGCGAGCTGGTCAAAGTCAGCGTGCAACGGGCGCAACCTGTGGGCCGCTTAACCGGATGGAAACCTTCTATGACCGTCACACAACTCAGCTTGGTGAAGCGATGACAGGTGTATTATACGGCGTTGGGCTTGGACCCGGCGCGGCAGATTTGATGACATTGCGCGCCGCCCGTTTGATCGAAACGGCGAATGTGGTGGCCTATCCAAGCCTTGAAGGTGGGGACAGCTTTGCCCGTGCCATCGCAGCGGAATTGATCCCGGCGGATGCGCAGGAAATTGTCATGGACATCCCTATGACCGTTGAACGCGGCCCGGCGCAGGCAGCCTATGACGCAGGCGCGGCGTCTATTGCTGACGCGTTGGATGCAGGCCATGACGTGGTGTGCCTGTGCGAAGGGGATCCGTTTTTCTATGGCTCGTTCATGTACCTGTTTGCGCGTCTGTCAGATAAATATGACGTCGAAATTGTGCCCGGCGTGACCTCGATCACCGCCTGTGCCGCCTCGGCGAAAACACCGCTTGTGGCGCGCAACGAACGTCTGACGGTTTTGCCCGGCCCATTGCCCGAACCCGAATTGCGGGCCCGCATTGAAGGCGCAGAAAGCGTCGCAATCATGAAGGTCGGCCGCCATCTGGCGAAAATTCGCGCGGTGATCGACGATCTGGGTCTGACCGACAATGCCTCTTATATCGAACGGGCCAGCTTGCCCAATCAGGTGGTGTTGCCTTTGGCGCAAGCCCCTGAAAAAGCACCTTATTTCTCTATGATCCTCCTTGTGAAAGGGACCGACCCATGGCTGTAACGCCCATCGTTTTAGCGCTGTCAAAATCCGGCGAACCCACCGCCCACAAAGTTGCGGCCCTGCTGGGCGCGCAAGTGCATGGCCGTCAAGGACGTGTCACCAAGGCGGATGCGTTTTTTGACAATGCGCTGGACCACACCCGCGATTTGTTTGCCGCTGGCGTGCCGATTGTTGGCGTTTGTGCATCGGGCATTCTGGTGCGCGCCGTGGCGCCGTTGCTGGCGGATAAACGCAGTGAACCGCCCGTGGTGGCGGTGGCCGATGATGGCAGCGTGGTTGTGCCTTTGCTGGGCGGTCATCGCGGTGCGAACCGGATTGCCAGCACTGTGGCCAAGGGGCTGAACGCCGTGTCTGCGGTCACAACTGCTGGCGATGTGGCGTTGGGTGTCGCACTGGACGAACCCCCGGCAGGCTATCGGTTGCAAAACCCCGAAGCCGCCAAAGGTGCGATGGCGATTTTGCTAAACGGCGGCGGCGTGGTCTGGAGCGACGAAGAAATGTTCGGCGTCGATCTGCCCGAAGGCGATGATCTGGAATTGCTGGTCACCGAGGCCGAAGGCGAAGGCAATGACACACGGCTGGTCTATCACCCGCAACGTTTTGCGCTGGGGCTGGGCTGTGCAAGGGGGGCCGACCCAGAAGAAATGTGGAACCATGTGCAAGGCGCGCTTCATGCGGCGGACGTGGCCCAAGGTGCCGTCGCCTGTGTGGCGTCAATTGACCTAAAGGCGGATGAACCCGCCATCATCGAAGTGGCCAACCGTTTGGGCGTGCCGCTGCGCCTGTTCACTGCCGCTGAACTGGAATCTGAGGCAAGCCGTTTGGCCAACCCATCCAAAGTGGTGTTCGAAGAAGTCGGCTGTCACGGGGTTAGCGAAGGCGCCGCGCTGGCCGCATCAGGTGCGGATGGTGAATTGTCCGTGGAGAAAAGCAAAACCGCGAACACTACCTGCGCCTTGGCGCGATCCGAAGATCCGATTGTGGACATGCCTGGGCGCGCACGCGGGCGTTTGTCTGTGGTGGGCATTGGTCCGGGGCAGGCGGCTTGGCGTACACCAGAAGTGTCCAAATTGGTCGCTGAGGCCGAAGAATTGGTGGGATATGGATTGTATATTGATCTGCTGGGCCCCTTGGCTGGAGGCAAAGAACGGTCCGATTTCCCATTGGGCGGCGAAGAGGCGCGGTGTCGCTATGCGCTGGAACAAGCGGCAAAAGGCAAAAACGTCGCGCTGGTTTGTTCCGGGGATGCCGGGATTTATGCGATGGGCGCGCTGGTGTTTGAACTGCTGGATCGGGGCGTGGATGAACATGGCGTATCCGATGCAGCGCACCGGGTCGAAGTGGTCTGTTCGCCGGGCGTTTCCGCACTGCAAGGAGCGGCTGCCCGGGCCGGGGCGCCGCTGGGGCATGATTTCTGCACGATTTCCCTGTCAGATTTGCTGACACCGCGGGATGATATTGTGCGCCGTCTAAAGGCCGCCGCGGAAGGTGACTTTGTCATCGCGTTCTACAATCCCGTGTCAAAAACCCGCCGCACATTGCTGGCCGAAGCGCGCGACATCCTGTTGCAACATCGCCCAGCTGACACGCCGGTGATGCTGGCCAGTTCGCTGGGCCGTCCAGAGGAAAACGTGCGCTATCGCCGGTTGGATGAATTGGAAGTGGACGAAGTTGACATGCTGACGGTTGTGCTGATCGGATCGTCCAATTCACGTCTGGCTGAGCTGGGCGAAGGACCACGCATGTTCACCCCGCGGGGCTATGCCCGCAAAATCGATGGGGATCTGGCCAAGCCCGCATAAGGCAGGCGTGATCCAAAGGAATGGGCTTTGCCCATGCAGGTTTATTGGTGCGTGTCGCCATGTGAGCCCGAAACGCGGGCTGAGGAGAGATTGAGATGAAGGTTTATTTCATTGGCGCAGGCCCCGGCGATCCGGAATTGCTGACGCTGAAAGCGCAGCGGATCATTGGGGAATGTCCGGTTTGTCTATATGCTGGATCATTGGTGCCAGAACAGGTGGTGGCCGGAGCGCCAGATGGGGCGCGTGTGATGGACACGGCGGTGATGACGCTGGACGACACCCATGGCGAAATCCTGGCGGCCAAGGCGCGCGGCGAAGACGTGGCGCGGGTGCATTCCGGTGATCCGTCGCTATATGGGGCGATTGCCGAACAAATCCGCCGGTTGCGCGCTGATGATATCGACTATGAAATTATCCCCGGCGTGCCCGCCTATGCGGCGGCGGCGGCGGCGATCGGTCAGGAACTGACGATCCCGGAAATTGCGCAATCCATCGTGCTGACGCGGATGTCGATGCAATCCACATCCATGCCTGACGGTGAAACGCTTGATAATTTTGGCCGCACGGGGGCTACGCTGGCGATCCATCTGGCGGTGCGCAATATGCGTGAAATCGAACGTCAGCTGGTGCCGCATTACGGGATCGATTGTCCGGTTGTGGTGGCCTATCGCGTCGGTTGGCCGGATCAGATGATCATTCGCGGCACTTTGGCCGATATCCGCAAAAAGGTGCGCGCCGAAAAAATCACCCGCACCGCGTTGATCCTGTTGGGCCCTGCGCTGGCCGAAGCCCGTGAATTCCGCGATTCGGCTTTGTATGACCCGAAAATGCCCCATGTGCTGCGTCCGGTGACCGGAATCGATCTGGTTGAGGACCACAATACCTGACCTTTTGGCTAATTTGGGCGCTCTATCCGACTGACATCCAATGTTTACTTGATCTTTGTAAGTCTCAGTTCATGGTAAATGCAGGATGGAGATCACTATGTCGGATATTTTGCCCGAAGCCGTATTGCAGGGACTGAAAGAAGCGCGTCGCAAGGCGGAGCGCAAAGCCAGTCGACTTTATGTCGAAGTGGGCGAAGTGCGCCTGCGGGTTCTGCGCAAATGGGATACGGGGTTTGCGGTTGATGCTGCGGAAGCGCCGCAATTACGGGGGCTGGTGGATCTGTTTGATGGCGGCAAACATCTGTATCAATGCCTGATCATCGCCACATCCGAAGTGGACGGTGAATGGCATTATGAATTCAAACGCAGCACATTGGCAATGGATCAGGCACCACTGGATTATGTGCGCGCCACAGATGCGCCGATTGCGTTTCTACCGCGCCACTAGGTGTAAAACCGGTACCCGCCGGGGTGTTTCAGGACCATATCGGCCCTGAAACGGCGTTCTGTCATTGAAGATCAGCAAAGGCTTTTTGCATCCGTTCCACGGCCTCAATCACTTGGGCGCGGGGGGCGGCAATGTTGAAACGCAGAAAATCCTCGCCGCCTTTGCCAAAGGTTGGGCCGTGATTGACCGCGATTTTTGCTGATTGTTCAACGCGCTGGGTGAATTCAGGGCGGGCCATGCCGGTGCCCGAAAAATCAACCCATGACAGATAGGTTGACGCCAAATTCATCGAAGACAGGCCGGGGATCGCGTTAATGCCTTCGTCAAAAACCTTGCGGTTGCCATCCAGATAGGCGCGCAGATCATCCACCCAAGCCGCACCTTCTGGGGAATAGGCGGCGGTGGTCATGAACAGGCCAAACGAATTGGGCGACATCCCCAGCGCGGCCATACGCCCGGCGAATTTGCGGCGCAGGTCAGGGTCGGCGATGATCACATTGCCTGTGTGGCTGCCAGCGATGTTAAACGTCTTGGTCGTGGCGGTCATCATGACCAACCGGTCCTCGATCCCGTCGATTTTGGTCATCGGGATATGGCTGTGGCCGGGCATCACCAGATCGTGGTGGATTTCATCCGACACCAACACCAGATCATGGCGTTTGGCGAAATCGGCGACGCCTTGCAATTCTGCGCGGGTCCAGACACGCCCACCGGGATTGTGCGGCGAACACAGGATCACCATGCGTTCATTGCCGGTCATTTGCGCGTCATAGGCGTCGAAATCCATTTCGTAACGCCCGTTATTGTTGACCAATTCGCATTCCACCAGCGTCCGATCCGACGCCGCAATCACCCGTGCAAAGGCGTGATAAACTGGGGTAAACAGAACCACACCGTCGCCCGGCTTGGTAAACGCATCAACGCACAGCGCGGTGCCATTAACCAACCCATGCGTGGTAAAGATCGAGGCAGTATCCACGTCCCAATCATGCCGTTCCTTCATCCACCATTGGATCGCAGACAGATATTTGCCGTCATCGCCAAAATACCCATAAACCCCATGATCCAGTAGCTTTTGCAGCGCGTCCTGCACAACACTGGGCGGGCGGAATTCCATGTCAGCCACCCACATTGCCAAACCACCATCGGCAGGAACGCCGTAAATCTGCCCCATCATGTCCCATTTTACGCAATGGGTGTCACGGCGGTCGATCGGGGTGTCAAAACTCATGGTGTTCTCCTTTGGGCGCACGGTATCCATTGCAACGGCAGGCGCAAGCCCCGTTGCGAATTGTCCTGTCATGGCCTACATGAACGCCATGACTTTGCGCCCGATCCTGATCCATCCCGACCCTCGCCTGAAAAAGGTCTGTGACCCCGTGACTGAAATTACGGATGCGTTGCGCCGTCAGGCTGATGATATGCTTGAAACCATGTATGATGCGCCCGGTGTTGGGCTGGCTGCGCCGCAAATTGGCGTGATGAATCGCATGTTTGTGATGGATTGCGTCAAAGACGAAAACGAAGCCCCCAATCCAATGGTGATGATCAACCCAACGATCACATGGGAATCAGACGAACTAAACGTCTACGAAGAGGGCTGTTTGTCGATCCCGGAACAATATGGCGAAGTCGAACGCCCCGCCGAAGTTGAAATGCAATGGCTGGGTTTGGACGGAGAAACCCATAGTCAGAAATTCGACGGGCTGTGGGCGACCTGTGCGCAGCATGAATTGGACCATTTGCGCGGCAAGCTGTTTATCGACTACCTCAAACCGCTGCGCCGCCAGATGATCACGCGTAAAATGCAGAAACTTAAACGCGAATTGGCGCGCGGCTGATGGCGCGTCCTTTTGTGATGTACCCGCACAAAGTGCTGCGTTCGATTGCAGCGCCCGTGGCCGAAATCACCGATGAAACCCGCGCGATTTGGGATGAAATGATCGACGCAATGGAGACCATGCCGGGCTATGGACTGGCCGCGCCGCAATTGGGCATCGGGCTGCGCTTGGCCGTGGTGGATTGCAGCAAAGATCGCGGTCAGGTCGTGCGTCTGGCCAATCCCGAAATTTTGCATGCCAGCGTGGAGCCGCGCGATCACGAAGAAGCCTCGCCTAATTTGCCGGGCGTGTCGGGCGCTGTGACCCGGCCACGCGCCGTTACGGTGCGGTTTTTGAACGCCGATGGCGTGTCAGAAGACAAAGATTTTGTCGGGCTGTGGGCCACATCCGTGCAGCACCAAATCGACCACTTGAACGGCAAAATGTATTTTGATCGGATGAGCCGTATGAAACGGAATATGCTGATCAAAAAGGCCGCAAAAATAAGGGGATAACCCATGCGCGTGATCTTTATGGGAACGCCGGATTTTTCGGTTCCGGTGCTGGATGCGTTGGTTGATGCAGGTCACGAAATTGCCTGTGTTTACTGTCAGCCGCCCCGTCCGGCGGGACGCGGCAAAAAGGATCGCCCAACCCCGGTTCATGCCCGCGCTGACGCGCTTGGGCTGCCTGTGCGCCACCCGATTTCGTTGAAAAATGCGGATGAACAGGATGCATTTGCCGCGCTGAACGCGGATATCGCCGTGGTTGTGGCCTATGGTTTGATCCTGCCGCAAAATGTGCTGGACGCGCCCAAACAGGGCTGCCTGAACATTCACGCATCCCTATTGCCACGTTGGCGCGGCGCGGCACCGATCCATCGCGCGATTATGGCAGGTGATGCCCAAACCGGGGTTTGCATCATGCAAATGGAGGCCGGATTGGACACTGGGCCGGTTTTGTTGCGCGAAACCATCGATATCGCACCTGATGACACAACCGGATCGCTGCATGACCGCCTGTCGGCCTTGGGCGCAACCGCGATCCTTGACGCGCTGGCCACATTGGAAACCCTGACGCCTGAAAGGCAGCCTGAAACCGGCGTGACCTATGCGGCCAAAATCGACAAGTCCGAGGCGCGGATCGATTGGACCAAACCCGCCATTGAAATTGACCGCCAAATTCGCGGCCTGTCGCCGTTTCCCGGCGCGTGGTGCATGGTCAATGACGAACGGATCAAGCTGTTAAACGCAAAGGTCGCAGACGGCCAAGGCACGCCCGGGCAGGTCCTGTCGGATTTCACCATCGCCTGTGGCAGCGGTGCAATCACCGTCACCAGCGCCCAGCGACCGGGCAAAAAACCAATGCCAGCCGATGTGATCCTGCGCGGTCTAGATCTGGGAACGCAAGTAACCTAATTTCGACAACCAGATGGTCGAAAACTCAGTCGTCAAAGGCTCACTTGCCCTTAAACGGCACCATTCCAGCGCGCGCCAGTTCATCGGCCCGTTCGTTTTCGGGATGCCCTGCATGGCCTTTGACCCATTCCCACGTGACATTGTGGCGTTTGGTGGCTTCGTCCAGCCGTTTCCACAGCTCTTCGTTTTTGACCGGTTTTTTGGCAGCCGTTTTCCAGCCCTTTGCCTTCCAGCCGTGGATCCATTTGGTGATCCCGTCTTTGACATAGGAACTGTCGGTCACAATGGTGATGGTGCTGGGGCGTTCCAGCGCGTCCAATGCCGAAATCGCGGCCAGCAATTCCATCTGATTGTTGGTGGTTTCAGCGGCGCCACCTTTTAGCATTTTTTCTTTGATCACGGCCTCGCCTTCATAGGCGATTAGCAACGCGCCCCATCCACCGGGGCCGGGATTGCCCGAACAGGCCCCGTCTGTGTAGGCGTATAATGTCGGCATTACTTCTCCGCTCGTAGAATGACCCAAGGCGCAATTTCGCCGGACAGGCCTTTGTCCAATCCGGTGTCGCGAAAATTCACGCGAAATCCGGCATGGTTTAGCAATGTTTCCAACTCAACCTCGGTCACATAAGTGTAGCGCCGGTCGATGCCGTCGCGTGACTGACCCGTGCCGGTTTTCATCCCGATATGCAAGGTGCCGCCGGGGGTAAGTGACTGAAAAATGGCGTCTAAATGCACAGGCAGGTCTGCGCGCTGTGCATGAAGCAGGCTAAAGTTGGCCCAAACACCCGCATAGACATTTTCGCCGGTGATGTCGTGAAAGGTGCCCAGACGGGCGGGCAAATCATAGGACGTTTGCGCCAGTTCAACCATGCTGGTCGAGGCATCCAACGGGTCCGGTTTTAACCCTGCCTGCGTCATGAAATACGACGCCCGACCGGGCCCACAGCCCAGATCCAGAACCCGCCCTGCGGCGGGGATCAGCGCCATAAAATCACGCAGATGTCGGTCGGGCTGATCAGTTTGCACCAGATCGGCATAATCCGCGGCCTTGGCGTTATAAACGGCGATGGTGCGTGGATCGCTGGTCATGCTTTTTCAAACGCGAGCCGCGCGGCGAGGGCGGCAAACACCCCGGCAAAGCCACGGTTTAACCAGCGTAGCACGGCGGTTTTGGACAATAGGTGATCGCGGGTTGCAGCGGCAAAGGCGCCATATCCGGCAAACACAACAAAAGTTAGCGCCATGAAAACACTGCCTAAAACCAGCATTTCAAACTGGGCCGAGGCGGCGTTGCCAGACAGAAATGGCGGCAGCAACGCCAAGAAAAAGATCGACAATTTGGGGTTCAAAATGTTGATCAACGCCGCGCGTCTGGCGATGGCCCAGCTGGGTTCAGGGTTTGCACGCGCGGACACGGACAGCGCCCCGTCGGATTTCAACATCTGCCATGCCAGATACAGCAGATAGCCGACCCCGGCGAATTTAACGACCTGAAATGCAACAGCGCTGGTGTGCAAAATCGCGGCCAAACCCAGACTGGCGGCCAACAAATGCGGGACAATCCCAATGGTACAGCCAAGCGCGGCCAGAATGGCGGCGCGACGACCCTGACCAAGCCCAACCGCCAATGTGTAAATCACCCCAGTGCCCGGCGCGATCACCACAACCAATGCTGTCAGCAGAAACTGCAGGCTGATCATGCGGGGACCCGCAAGACACGCGGCACTTTGAATTCGATGTTTTCTTCGGCGGTGACGACCTGTTCCGTAGTGACATCAAATTTGTCGCGGAATGCGTCGATCACTTCGTTGATCAGCACTTCGGGTGCGGATGCCCCGGCGGTGATGCCCAGCGTTTTCACGCCGCCCAGGGCGCGCCAATCGATGTCGGTGCTGCGCTGAACCAGTTGCGAATAAGAACAGCCTGCTTTGCGGCCAACCTCGACCAAGCGGCGGGAATTGGACGAATTGGGCGCGCCGACCACCAGCATGGCTTCGACCTTGGGGGCCATGGCTTTGACCGCTTCTTGGCGGTTGGTTGTGGCGTAACAGATGTCTTCTTTGTGGGGGCCGACGATGGCGGGGAACCGGGCGTTCAGCGCGGCGATAATATCGACCGTGTCATCCACGGATAGGGTGGTTTGCGTGACAAAGGCCAGCTGCGATGG
This sequence comes from Aestuariibius sp. HNIBRBA575, assembly GCF_040932005.1. NCBI lineage: Bacteria > Pseudomonadati > Pseudomonadota > Alphaproteobacteria > Rhodobacterales > Paracoccaceae > Aestuariibius > Aestuariibius sp. HNIBRBA575. The sequence continues at coordinate 2,544,712 of NZ_CP162414.1, read as the reverse complement.
ATCACGCACATCAACCGTTGCGACGTCTTCGACGGTTTCGACCAGCAACACTTCGCCGTCGGGCAATTGCCCCATTGTGCCGATGGTTTCAGGATGGCCCGCATGGCCGATCATGATCATCTGAAGCCCGGCCTCGGCGTGGCGCTGTGCTTCGATATGGACCTTAGAAACCAGCGGGCAGGTCGCATCCACAAACACCATTTCGCGGCGTGTGGCTTCGGCGGGGACGGATTTTGGCACGCCATGGGCGGAAAAAATCACCGGGCGATCATCGGGGCATTCTTCTAACTCTTCGACGAAAACCGCCCCTTTGGCGCGCAGATCGTCGACCACATATTTGTTATGCACAATTTCGTGGCGCACATAGACCGGGGCACCCCATTTTTCGATCGCCATTTCGACGATTTTGATGGCGCGATCCACGCCCGCGCAAAACCCGCGCGGGGCGGCCAGAAACAAGGTCAAAGAAGGTTTGGTCATAGGTCCACTCTGCGTCCGTTTAGGGCATTGGCCGGGTTTGGCCACCCGCAGGGGCCGCGTCGTCCTGAATGCCCTAGAGGTAAGTGGTGTAGCGCCGAGCGTCCAGTGGTTTTGACCCCAGCACGGTGCGCGATTGCAGGTATCCTGCTGTGTCAGCGCATAGAAAAGGGCGCCTGAAGCGCCCTGATCTTAGTTTTCTTCGGAAACGTATGCTTGTTCCGCTTCGGGATGTGTTTCCCGGGGCGGACGTCCGACAATATCGCGCAATTCATCAAGCTCGATAAAGTTATCGGCCTGACGGCGCAGCTCATCCGAAATCATCGGTGGCTGGCTGCGGATGGTGGACACAACAGAAACCCGAACGCCTTTGCGCTGCAACGCGGCGACCAAGGGGCGAAAATCGCCATCGCCCGAAAACAGAACGATGTGATCCACACTTGGAGCTAGTTCCATAGCATCGACACTGAGTTCGATATCCATGTTTCCTTTGACCTTGCGCCGTCCTTGGCTGTCGATGTATTCTTTGGCCGGTTTCGTGACCATGTTGAAGCCGTTGTAATGAAGCCAGTCAACCAAAGGGCGAATCGGAGAATATTCATCGCTCTCGAGCAAGGCTGTATAGTAAAAGGCACGCAGCAGTTTACCGCGGCGGGCAAATTCCTGTCTGAGTAACTTGTAGTCAATGTCAAACCCCAATGCCTTTGCAGCGGCATAGAGATTAGATCCGTCAATAAAGAGCGCGAGACGCTCATCGCGGTAAAACATCTAAATATGTCCTTCCAACAAGTTTCGCCGGATTGTTCCATGAGTGTGAGTGAGTATATGGCGAAACAAGACCGTTATGTAAGGAAATCATGACATGCCGCAAGCCCCACTACACCAAAGGATAGGTCAGTTGGCCCTGATCGCCCTGGGCAGCAATGAAACAATGCTGGAAACCGGTCCAGAAGCCACGATTTCCAGTGCAATCGACGAAATTGGCCGCAAACTGGGAAAAATTGACGCAACGTCATGGTTGTATCGCACGCCCTGCTTTCCGGCCGGGTCGGGGCCGGATTTTGTAAATGCGGCGGTGGCTGTGACCACAGAAATGTCCGCGCGGCAGGTTTTAACATTGCTCCATCAGATCGAGGCAGATTTTGGTCGGGTGCGCCGCAAACGGTGGGGCCAGCGGGTGCTGGATCTGGATCTGCTTGCGTTGGGGGATCAGGTTTTGCCCGATCATGCCAAATATCAGCAATGGCGAGATTTGGATTTGGCGACCCAAATGGAACAGGCCCCGGATGAATTGATCCTGCCACATCCCCGGATTCAGGACCGGTCATTTGTGTTGCGTCCATTGGCGGATGTTGCCCCGGAATGGCGCCATCCTGTGCTGGGGCAATCGGTCGTTCAGATGCTGGCGGCGCGCCCGGCTGAGGAACAGGATGAAATCGTGCAAATTGGTTGAAAACAACGCAGTGGGCCGCATAGAATCACCTTGTCAATTCCTTTGAAACCCCTTACTAAGCACTTTCTGATCTGCCCCGAATTTTGAGAGATGGAGAGCCCCAATGGCCCGCGTTACCGTAGAAGATTGCGTAGATAAGGTTCCTAACCGCTTCGAGCTGGTTCTTCTTGCCTCTCATCGTGCCCGTGAAATCGCGGCCGGTGCGCCGATCACAATCGAACGTGACAATGATAAAAACCCTGTTGTGTCGCTGCGTGAAATCGCCGACGAAACCCAGCAGGCGGATGATCTGCGCGAACGGATGATTGAATCCAATCAGACCCAGATCGAAGTTGACGAGCCAGAAGAAGATGCAATGGCATTGTTGATGGGTGCAGAACCTGCTGACAAACCTGCTGTGGATGACATGCCAGACGAACAGCTGTTGCGTGAATTGATGGCCGCTCAGGGGCCGCGCTAGGTTTGGGCCCACGCTCAAACGCCTAACGAGGATGCAGGGCATAAATGATCGACGCTGACGACCTGATTGCCCGCATCCGTGTCTACAATCCCAATACAAATGAGGATCTGATCAGGCGTGCCTTTGCCTTTGGCGCTGAAATGCATGACGGTCAGACCCGCCATTCCGGCGAACCTTATTTCACCCATCCGATTGCTGTGGCTGGTATTCTGGCCGAACAACAAATGGATGACGCGACCATCATCACCGCCCTGTTGCATGACACAATCGAAGACACCAAAGCGGCGTTTTCCGATGTCGAAGAGCTGTTTGGTCGCGAAATTGCTGAATTGGTTGATGGCGTTACCAAGCTGACGAACCTGCAGCTGAACTCTACCGAAACCAAGCAGGCCGAAAATTTTCGCAAATTGTTCATGGCTACGTCCCGCGATCTGCGGGTGACATTGGTCAAACTGGCCGACCGGCTGCACAATATGCGCACGATTAAATCCATGCGCCCCGAAAAACAGGCCCAAAAGGCCCGAGAAACCATGGATATCTACGCGCCCCTCGGTGGTCGGATGGGGATGCAATGGATGCGCGAAGAGCTGGAGGATCTGGCCTTTCGCGTGTTGAATCCCGAAGGGCGCAATTCGATCATCCGACGGTTCATCACCTTGCAGCGTGAAACCGGGGATGTGATTGAAAAAATCACCGCCGATATGCGCCACGTACTGGCAGAGGCAAATATCAGCGCCGACGTTTATGGCCGCGCCAAAAAACCCTATTCGATCTGGCGGAAAATGCAGGAAAAAGAGCTGGGATTTTCCCGCTTGTCCGACATTTATGGGTTCCGGGTCATCACCCAGTCAGAGGCAGATTGTTACCGCACATTGGGCGCTATCCATCAGCGTTGGCGCGCCGTGCCCGGCCGGTTCAAAGACTACATTTCGCAGCCAAAATCAAACGGTTACCGTTCGATCCACACAACTGTTTCGGGCCGTGATGGCAAACGCGTAGAGGTGCAGATCCGCACCCATGAAATGCACGAAGTTGCCGAAACCGGGGTGGCGGCGCATTGGTCCTATCGTCAGGGCGAACGGGTTGAAAACCGGTTTGCGGTTGATCCGGCGCGGTGGATTGCTTCGATTTCGGAACGGCTGGGCGAAGGCCAAGAGGACAGTGAATTCCTCGAGGCGGTAAAGCTGGAAATGTATCAGGATCAGGTGTTCTGTTTTACCCCCAAAGGCGAGGTGATCAAGCTGCCGCGCGGGGGGACACCGATTGATTTTGCCTATGCGATCCACACCCGGATTGGCCATGCTTGTGTCGGCGCCAAGGTGGACCATCTGCGCGTGCCATTGTGGACGCGGCTGAAAAACGGTCAGTCGATTGAAATCATCACCGCCGAAGGTCAAACGCCGCAAGCCACCTGGATCGACATTGCCGTCACCGGCAAAGCCAAGGCCGCAATTCGGCGGGCGTTAAGAGAAGAAGATCGCGAACGCTATATTCGGCTGGGTCGGGAATTGGCGCGGGTTGCGTTCGAAAACGTGGGTAAAAAATCAACCGACAAGGCGTTGAAAACTGCGGCCAAGGCCCTGGTTTTAAACGGTATGGATGATCTTTTGGCGCGTCTTGGCAGCGCAGAGCTAACGTCACGCGAAGTGGTGCGCGCGATTTATCCGGATCTGGCCGAACGCGAAGGTGACGAGGTCGATCAACGCCGCGCGGTGGTTGGTCTGGATGCGGGCTGGACCCATCGGCGCGCCAATTGCTGTCAGCCGGTGCCGGGCGAACGGATCGTCGGCATCACCTATCGCGGCGAAGGCGTGGTTGTGCATGCCATCGATTGCGAAGTTTTAGCCGATTACGAAGGTCAGCCCGAACGCTGGGTCGATCTGCATTGGCAAGAGGGCAACCACAAATCCGTCAACACAATCACGTTTGATCTGGCCATTACCAACGACGCGGGCGTGCTGGGACGAATTTGCACATTGATTGGCGAACAAAGCGCCAATATCTCGAACCTGACATTTATCGATCGTAAACCAGATTATTACCGTCTTCTGGTTGATGTAGATCTGCGGGACACACAGCACCTGCACAGAATCATGACCGCGCTTGAGGCTGACAGCAATGTCGCCACGATCGCGCGTCACAGGAATCCAGCCCGCGCACCGCGTGGTCCGGGCGGGGGCGAATAGAAAGGAACGGGGCCTTTGGTCTTCAAACGCAGGGATCCACGGCCGCTTTGGAAAATTCTGGTCGAGGTGTTCTGGCCGCGCGGCGGCTGGGGCCGGGCGTTTGAATATGTCAAACATCGCGTGCGCCGTTTGCCTGACACACCCCAAAAAATCAGCCGCGGCATCTGGGCCGGGGTTTTTACCACTTTTACGCCGTTTTACATGTTACATTTTGTGGTTGCTGCCCTTATTGCGCGCGTGATGCGGGGCAATATTTTGGCGGCTTTGATGGCGACGTTTTTCGGCAATCCTCTGACCTATGTGCCCATTGGCGTGATTTCCCTGAACACGGGGCATTTCCTGTTGGGGTCACGCCCTGCAGAACAATTCGACGAAAGCCTGATCGCCAAATTTACGGGGGCGGGTCATGATTTGTGGCATAATTTCAAGGCGATATTCACACCAGCCAAGGCGGATTGGCAGCATTTGCACATCTTTTACGATGAGGTGTTTTTCCCTTATATGGTCGGGGGCATTATCCCCGGCGTGGTGGCGGCGACCATCTGTTATTACCTTTCGGTGCCGCTGATCAGCGCCTACCAAAACCGACGTCGCAAAGCGCTGAGGGCGAAATTGGATCAGCTTAAAAACTCTGCTGAAAAAGACGGCTGACGAAGCGATCACAACAGACTAGTCTTTCGGTAAAATAACAGGAGAATTGCCATGAATTTGGGCAAGCTGCGCCTTGGCGTGAATATCGATCACGTGGCAACCGTGCGCAATGCGCGCGGCGGGATGTACCCTGATCCGTTACGCGCGGCCAAAATGGCGGAACAGGCGGGCGCGGATGGGATCACTGCGCATCTGCGCGAAGATCGGCGTCACATTTCGGACGCGGATATCGATGGCCTGATGGAGGTTCTGACCGTTCCGTTGAACTTTGAAATGGCTGCGACGGATGAAATGCAGGCGATTGCCCTGCGTCACAAACCCCACGCGGTCTGCATCGTTCCTGAAAAACGCGAAGAGCGCACCACCGAAGGCGGGCTGGAAGTGGCGCGCGAAGAAAACAAATTGGCGCATTTTATCGCCCCGTTGCGCGAAGCGGGCTGTCGCGTGTCGATTTTTATCGCGGCGGATAAACGCCAGATTGATGCCGCGCACCGCATTGGCGCGCAGGTGATCGAACTGCATACGGGCGCTTATTGCGATGCGTTTGCGGATGGTGATTTTGCCAAACGTGACGCGGAATTGGACGCGTTGCGTGATATGGCGACCTATGCGCATTCCTTGGGGCTAGAGGTTCATGCCGGACATGGTTTGACCTATGAAACCGTCGCGCCGATCGCCGCCTTTCCTGAGGTCCAAGAGCTGAATATCGGGCATTTCATCATCGGAGAGAGCATTTTTCTGGGGCTGGAACCAGCAATCCGTGAAATGCGCCGTCTGATGGATGAGGCGCGCGCCTAATATGGGTCCTGATATCGTCCTGATCCTGATCGGCTGGGCCATTGCGGGGGGATCGCCGGGGCCTGCGACCTTGGCCATTTCGGGCACATCGATGGGCATGGGGCGACAGGCCGGATTGACCATTGCGGGTGGCATCGTCGCTGGATCGGTCACATGGGGCATCGCGGCGGGCATGGGCATGAGCGCGATCATGCTGGCCAACGCCTGGGTCTTTGAGGTCGTGCGCTATATCGGCGCGCTTTATCTGATGTATTTGGCGGTCAAATCTTTGCGCAGCGCCATGCGGCCCACTGCGTCCCGCCCGGTAGAAATGCGCCGTACCAAACTGTTTGCCAAAGGCATGTTGCTGCATTTGACCAACCCCAAAGCCATCCTCAGCTGGGGTGCGATTTACGCGATTGCTCTGCCTGTTGGGGCGGGATCGACGCAGGTGTGGCAATTATTTGCCATGCTTAGCACCGTGTCCTGTAGCGTGTTTTTTGGCTATGCGATTTTGTTTTCCCATGCGGCGATTGCCCGTGGGTATCAGCGGGCGCGACGTGGGTTTGATCTGGCCTTTGCGGCGTTGTTTGGTGGGGCGTCGTTAAAAATCCTGACCGCAGATTTGGAGCTTTCGTAATGTTCAAACCTTTGGGGATGCTGATCGTAATACTGGCCCCGCAGATCGCAACCGCCCAGCAGGCCCAGCCCTGTGATTGGGAGGCATCCGTGCAATCCTTGGCCGAACCATGGGCGGAAAACACGCGTTTGTTTGCCAATGGGGATGTACGGCTGGCGTTGTTGGACACGTTAGAACCTGCCGCGGCGGCGTTTCGCCTGCTGATCCTGTCGCCCCCGTTTGACGAATTGGGGGATCGGCAATGCATCACAGTGGGCCACGGTTCAGCCGGGTTTTCGGGTATGATGTTTGATCAATTAACCTCGGATTATGACCCGGCGCGCGGGCTGATTTTTGACATTCCAGTTCAGGTGATGGGAACGGGCGATGTGCTATTTGAGGACCGGCATTTGCAGGTGACCCTGAACCAAGCCAATGGCGACGTGAGCGCAGCGTTCAAATGATTTTGGGCATCGGGACGGATTTAGCCAATATTGACCGCATTCAAGGCACGTTGGATCGGTTTGGCGAGCGGTTCAAAAACCGCGTCTTCACTGAAATTGAACAACAAAAAGCCGAACGTCGCAAAGATATCGCCGGCACTTATGCCAAACGCTGGGCCGCCAAAGAAGCCTGTTCAAAGGCGCTTGGAACCGGGCTTGCGATGGGGATTTCGTGGAAAGATATGGCCGTGCAAAATATGCGCACAGGTCAGCCCACGATGTCCGTGACCGGATGGGCCGCGGATCGGTTGGCGGACATGACCCCACCGGGGCATGAGGCGCATATTCACGTCACTTTGACCGACGATCACCCATGGGCGCAGGCCTTTGTTGTGATCGAAGCCCGCCCCGTCATGCAATCGAACAATCAGAAACCCGCCCAAGGCGGTTGACTCGGGGCTTTGACAGCCTCATTTACCCCTTCAACACATGTGCCTTTTGGGCCTAATTTCATTGGCCTGCGCCACAACATCAAAGGAAGTCTGAATGTCAGAGGAAAAGGGCCTGTTGCACGGCGTCTGGGAAACGGTGAAAACCGTGGTTTATGCCCTGTTGATCGCTGGCGCCTTTCGCACATTCCTGTTTCAGCCGTTCTGGATCCCGTCAGGGTCCATGAAGGACACATTGCTGATCGGTGATTTCCTGTTCGTCAATAAAATGGCCTATGGCTATTCCTATGCGTCCTGCCCGTCGATCCGCATTCCGGCCGTGGGCATTGACATTTCTGCCGAAGATTTCTGTGGCGTCTTTAAGGGCAGCGACAGTCGTCTGTTTGGGTCCGAGCCAGAACGCGGCGACGTTGTCGTGTTCCGCCACCCCACACGCGGTGACGATTTCATCAAACGGATGATCGGCCTGCCGGGGGATCGCATTCAGATGATCGACGGTGTTTTGCAGATCAACGGCGAAGCGGTGATCATCGAAGAAGACGGATTTTTCATCGAAACCTATGAACAACAGGGACCGCTGGGCAATACGCCGATGTGTATGAACGGGTCCGTGGGCATTGGCGGTGATTGCATGAAGGAACGCATGTACGAAACCCTGCCCAATGGGGTGCGCCATGCGATTTTGAACGCGCGGGATGACAATCCGCGTCCGTTCACCGATAATAGCGGCGTCTATGTTGTTCCCGAAGGCGAATATTTCCTGATGGGTGACAACCGTGACAATTCGGGGGATTCCCGGGTGCCTGCCACACAGCGCGGCGTTGGCTTTGTCCCACTAGAGGATATTGTCGGGCGCGCCGATCGCATCATGTTCTCGTCCGCGGGGCGGTCTATGTTTGCGTTCTGGACATGGCGGTCTGACCGGTTCTTTAAGGCGATCGAGTGAAGTTAAGCGCAGATTTAGAAGCCTTTAGCGGGCGGTTGGGCCATACGTTTACCCGGTCGGAACTGTTGGTGCGCGCGGTGACACATTCATCCATGTCGTCGCCCCATCGTGACGACAATCAGCGGCTTGAATTCCTTGGGGATCGGGTGCTGGGATTGGTGATGTCTGACGCACTGTTAAAGGCAGATGTCGCTGCATCCGAAGGCATGTTGGCCCCGCGCTATAACGCCTTGGTGCGCAAAGAAACTTGCGCCGATGTGGCCCGCCAGATTGATCTGGGCGCGGTGATGAAACTGGGCCGGTCCGAAATGAAATCGGGCGGGCGACGCAAAGAGGCGTTGCTGGCCGACGCCATGGAGGCGGTGATCGCCGCCGTTTATCTCGATGCCGGATTTCAGGCCGCCGAAGCGTTGGTTCTGCGGCTCTGGGGGGATCGCATTCAGAACGTCGAACAGGATGCGCGCGACGCCAAAACCAGTCTGCAGGAATGGGCCCAAGCCCGTGGCCAGACCCCGCCTGTTTACCGCGAGGTTGGCCGATCCGGTCCTGACCACGCTCCGATTTTTACCATCGAGGTGACGCTTGCCTCGGGGGAACATGAAAACGCCAGTGCAGGTGCAAAACGGCAGGCCGAACAGGCCGCCGCGAAATCCCTGCTTGAAAAGGTATCTCAATGAACGACGCCACAGAACATTCTGACGCGACACCCGATTTTGACGGCCCAACCCGATCCGGTTTTGTCGCGCTGATTGGCGAACCCAATGCAGGCAAATCGACCCTGACCAACCACATGGTTGGCGCCAAGGTCAGCATCGTCACCCACAAAGTGCAAACCACCCGCGCCCGTATTCGCGGCGTTGCCATCGAAGGCGCGTCTCAGATCGTGTTTGTCGACACGCCGGGCCTGTTTAACCCCAAACGCCGCCTTGATCGCGCCATGGTCGCGGCCGCTTGGGGCGGGGCGTCGGATGCGGATGTGATCGTGCTGTTGATTGAGGCGCATCGCGGCATCACCGATGGGGTGAAAAACATCCTCAAACGTCTGAATGACATTGGTGAACACCGCAAAATCGCGTTGGCGATCAACAAAATCGACCGGGTCGAAGCGCCGGTGCTGCTGGCCCTGACCAAGGACATGAACGAACGCTATAATTTCGTCGATACGTTCCTGATTTCCGCCGAAAAAGGCCATGGCTGCGATGCGCTGCGTGCATGGCTGGCCAAAGAACTGCCCGAAGGTCCGTGGCTTTATCCAGAAGATCAGATCGCCGATCTGCCGGTTCGGATGATTGCCGCTGAAATGACCCGCGAAAAACTGACCCTGCGTCTGCATCAGGAATTGCCCTATCAATTGACGGTCGAAACCGAACATTGGGAGGAACGCAAAGACGGGTCCTGTCGGGTGGATCAGCTGATCTATGTGATGCGCGACGGGCATAAAGGCATTGTTTTGGGGCATCGTGGCGACACGATCAAAGCCGTGTCCAAAGCGTCGCGCGAAGAGCTAGAGGAATTTCTGGGCCGCAAGGTGCATCTGTTTTTACAGGTTAAAGTACGCCCCAACTGGCTCGAAGAATCCGAACGTTACTCAGAAATGGGACTTGATTTTCGCGATGGCAACTAACCCTTTTTGTTGGGGGAAATACGCCGGTGGTGCGGGGGCGTGCCCCCGCAATTCTATGACGGCGATGACATGCGCCTGACCGCTGATATGTGGGTTTCGGCCTACCTGACCCGTTTGCGTCTGTCCGATATTCCGGCCTTTGTGGTACGCAAGGGCGATCTGACGGCGGGGAATATTCTGATCAAACTCAATACGTTGGATGGTCAGGCGACGTTGTTTCAACGTATGCATGATCTGATGACAGATACGCGGAAATGGGATGTTCTGGCGCAGGGCGATGACCGCGATGTTGAGGTGTCGATCGTCAAACAATCAGGGTTCGATCCCGACCTTTGGGTGATAGAGGTCGAAGATCGCGCCGGGCGCACATTGCTGGACGAGCCGGGTTTCGCATGATCGAGTGGCGCGCAGAAGGGACATTGATCAGCCTGCGCAAACACGGCGAAAATGCTGCGATCATCGAAGTTTTAACTGCGGAACACGGGCTTCATGCGGGGGTTGTGCGTGGGGCCAGCAGCCGGAAAATGACCCCGATTTTACAGCCCGGTTCGCAGATCGATGTTACATGGAAGGCCCGCCTAGAGGACCACCTCGGCAGTTTTACCGTTGAACCGATCCGTGGCCGTTCGGCGCTGATTATGAACGACCGGCTGGCGCTGGCGGGGTTAAATGCCATCTGTGGGCTGCTGTCGTTTGTGTTGGCCGAACGCGAACCACATGCGGATCTGTACCTGCGCACCCAAGAATTGCTGGACCTTTTGGGCCGCACAGACGCCTGGCCGTTGGCCTATCTGCGTTGGGAAGTGGCGTTGTTGGACGAAATGGGATTTGGCATGGATTTGACCGCCTGCGCGGTCACGGGCCACAATGATGCGCTGATTTATGTGTCGCCCCGGTCAGGACGCGCGGTCAGTGCCTCGGCGGCGGGGGAATGGGCGGATCGGTTGCTGCCGTTGCCGCCGGTTTTGCTGGGCGAAGGGTTTGCGCCGAATTACGAAATCTTGCAGGGGCTTCAAACCACTGGGTATTTTCTGGCCAATCAATTGGCAAAATCGCTGGGCAACAAACCTTTGCCTGCTGCGCGTCAACGATTGATCGACGCCTTGACCAAAGCGATGAATTAGGACCCTTGGATGGCCTCAAAGACCATGGTCGCGCCCTGTTCATTGGACAGGATCAACGCATCGCCAGACACTTCGGAAATGGTCATGGATTGCAGCGCGTCAAAATACGTGGCCTCGGTCGTCAGTTCTGTACAGGCCATTTCGGTTGATCCGACCCCATCCAGACTGAACCAAGGATAAGGGGCGGTTTGCACACCAAAATAGTAGTTGCAGGGGCCTTGGCCTTCGATGCGGCCTTGGGCGTGAAAACTGATCGTGGCGCTGGCCGTGAACGCCACGTCATCCATCGATACCAATGCAAATGTCCGCCCACCTGCGCCATAGGCGGAAATGGTTTCGTCTGCGCATCCGGTTAACCCCAGAGTGCCGATTAAGAATAGAACTGCCTGTTTCATGTTTTGAATCTGGAGCTTACCCCGGCGGCATTCAAGGGGAATTAGGTTAACATTCTCGTCAAAGTCAGGATTTCCATAGGTTTTAGGCCGTTGATTTGTCGCAATTTATGTTGCGGGCACCTCTTGACCTTCTAGCTACTGGAACCTGTATATGCGGGGTGTTCCGCCCATTTGCGGCCCCTTTTTCGTACTCGGAGATATCCATGAACACCCAAAATGTCGCAGCTCAGACTGAGGTCACATTGTCGGTTGGCAACCTGTCATGCGCGTCCTGCGTGGGGCGGGTTGACCGGATGTTGAACGATTTGGACGGGCTGCAGGATGTCAGCGTCAACTTGGCCACGGAAACGGCGCAAATGACCCTGACCGACGGCGTCAACGTGGCGGATGTAGTGCAGGCCTTGGACACGTTGGGCTATCCTGCACAACAGGGCGAGGTGACGTTGAATGTGGGCGCGATGTCCTGTGCATCATGTGTCGGTCGGGTAGAGCGCGCCTTGGCTGCGGCCCCCGGTGTGATCGACGTGTCTGTGAACCTTGCGTTGGAAACGGCGCATGTCACCTATGCCATAGGGGCAACCAGCCCGGATATGTTGGCTCAGGTGGCAACGCAGGCTGGATACCCTGCACAAATCGCCGATCAATCCGCAGCAATTGACCGTACCGCCCGCAAAGAAGAAGAATCCGCCGAACAATTGCGCCGGGTTATTCTGGCCAGCGCGCTGGTTTTGCCCGTGTTTCTGATGGAAATGGGCGCGCATATCTTTCCTGCGGTGCATCACGCCATTCATGCCACAATCGGCCAACAGGCCAGTTGGTTGATCCAGTTTGTGCTCACAACTGCTATTCTGTTGGGGCCGGGGCGTTTGTTTTACACCAAAGGCGTGCCGGCCTTGATCAAGGGCGCGCCGGATATGAACAGCCTTGTCGCGGTTGGCACGGGCGCGGCCTATTTCTATTCGGTGGTGGCCACATTTCTACCGCAGCTTTTGCCGGATCAGGTGCGCGCCGTCTATTTTGAATCCGCCGGTGTGATTGTGGTGCTGATCCTCATTGGTCGCTGGCTAGAGGCCCGCGCAAAAGGCCGCACCGGGGCGGCGATCCAAACATTGCTAGGGCTTCAGACCCGGGTGGCCCATGTGCAGGTTGGCACCGAAATCAAAGATGTCGACGTTGACCAATTGCAGGTTGGTGACGTGGTTATTGTGCGTCCGGGGGAACGGGTTGCCGTGGATGGAACCGTGATTGACGGTCAGAGCTATGTTGACGAAAGCATGATCACCGGCGAACCCATTCCAGTGGCCAAACACGCGCAGGATCATGTGACAGGCGGTACTGTGAACGGCACCGGCAGCCTGACGGTTGCGGCCACTCATGTGGGTGCGGACACAACATTGTCCCAGATCATTTGCATGGTTGAACAGGCACAAGGCGCCAAGCTTCCTATTCAGGGATTGGTGGACCGGATTACGTTGTGGTTCGTTCCGGCGGTGATGGGCCTGGCGGGGCTAAGCATGCTGTTTTGGTTGCTCTTGGGGCCTGAACCCGCGCTGACCTATGCGATTGTGGTGGGCGTATCGGTGTTGATCATTGCATGTCCCTGCGCGATGGGGCTGGCGACGCCCACGTCGATCATGGTCGGCACCGGTCGCGCCGCCGAACTGGGGGTGCTGTTTCGAAAAGGGGACGCATTGCAAGGCCTGGGACAAGTGGGGGTCGTGGCGCTGGATAAAACCGGCACAATCACGGCCGGGCGTCCGGAATTGACCGACTTGGTTTTGGCCGATGGCATGACGCGCGAACATGTGTTGGCCTTGGCCGCCGCCGCAGAGGCGCGATCAGAGCACCCGATCGCCACTGCGATCCAGCGCGCCGCGCAATCCCAAGGGGGGACCATCCCACAAGCCACCGGATTTGCCTCTGTCACCGGGCAGGGCGTGCGCGCCGTTGTGGACGGCCAAGACGTGATCGTGGGGGCGGACCGTTTTATGATCCGCGAAAACGTGGATATCGCACCGCTGGTTGAGGCAGAGCTTAGGCTGGCGCAAATGGGAAATACCGCGCTGTTTGTGGCGATTGACGGACAGGTAGCCGCCGTGATCGGCGTGTCTGATCCGATCAAAGCCACCAGCCAAGCGGCGATTTCTGCCTTGCAGGGCATGGGGTTGGCGGTTGCGATGATCACCGGTGACAAACACGAAACCGCACAGGCCATCGCCGCGCAAGTCGGGGTTGATCATGTGGTGGCGGGCGTGATGCCAGAGGGCAAAGTCGCCGCACTTGATACGTTGCGCCAAAACCATGGAAACGTCGCATTTGTGGGGGATGGCATCAATGATGCACCCGCATTGGCCCATGCGGATGTGGGGATCGCGATTGGTACTGGCACGGATGTGGCGATTGAATCGGCTGATGTTGTGTTAATGTCGGGCGATCTGCGTGGGGTTGCCAATGCGATGATCCTGTCGCGGCGCACGATGACCAATATCAAACAGAACCTTGGCTGGGCCTTTGCCTATAATGTGGCGCTGATCCCGGTTGCCGCTGGGGTGTTATACCCCGTCTTTGGCCTGTTGTTATCCCCGGTGCTGGCGGCAGGGGCCATGGCGTTTTCTTCTGTTTTTGTGCTGAGCAACGCCCTAAGGCTGCGCCGGGTTAAATCCGCATTTACAGATCGTGACATGCCAGTGACCACACCAGAAATAATCCAAGCCCAGTAACCAAAGGAAATGTGATGAATATCGGAGACGTATCCAAACAATCCGGCTTGCCGACAAAAACCATCCGATATTACGAGGAAATTGGGTTGGTCACCCCGTTGAGGTCTGAAAATGGCTATCGGGATTTTCGTGAAACTGACCTGCATAAACTGACATTTCTGGGCCGGGCGCGAACGCTGGGCTTTACGATCGAAGCGTGCCGGACCTTGTTGGCGCTGTACGAAGATGACACACGCGAAAGCGCACATGTCAAAGCATTGGCACAGGACCATTTGCGTGAGATCGACGAAAAAATTGCACAGCTTCAATCCATGCGATCAACCCTGTCCCATCTCGTGACATCCTGTGCAGGGGATAACCGCCCGGATTGTCCGATATTACAGGATCTAGCGACTTTTAAGCCGCAATAACGACATGTGTCATACCCATGTCGTGGCCGCACGGCATGTGAGGGCGGAAAAATGCCTGTCTTCTCAATCATCCGGTTTCGAATGCGCGCATAAATGGTATTGCAGGGCGGTATATACGGCCATTCCGGGTGCAGCCCACCGGATGCGCGTCGAAAAGCAGCTTTATTGACGAATAGGATGCCCAGATGAACATTGAAACACGCCGCACCAAAGCGATTGCCGGTCAAAAACCCGGAACCTCTGGGCTTCGGAAAAAAACCCGCGTGTTCATGGAACCAAACTATCTGGAAAACTTTGTTCAGGCCACGTTTGACGGCATCGGCGGTGGTGCTGGGAAAATCTTTGTTGTTGGGGGCGATGGGCGGTTCTTTAACAAGGCGGCAATCCAGACGATCCTGAAAATGGCCGCGGCCAATGGCGCCACCACCGCCATCGTCGGCCAAGACGGCATTTTATCCACCCCGGCTGCGTCGCATTTGATCCGCCAGAACGCTGCGGATGGTGGTTTTATTTTGTCCGCCAGCCACAATCCTGGGGGCATAGACGAAGATTTTGGGGTGAAATTTAACGCTGAAAATGGCGGCCCAGCACCGGAAAAACTAACCGCCAAAATCTATGATGCAACGCTGGCGATCACAGAATACAAAACCATCGACGCTGCTGATGTCGACCTGAATGTGATTGGGTCGACCCAAGTTGGGGACATGGTTGTTCATGTGGTTGATCCGGTCGACAGCTATCAAAAACTGATGGAAAGCATGTTTGACTTCAACGCGATACGCGCGTTGTTTGCAGATGGGTTCACCATGAAGTTTGACGCGATGCACGCCGTGACCGGCCCCTATGCGACCGCAATTCTAGAAGGGGCGCTGGGCGCCAAACCCGGAACCGTTATCAACGGCATTCCTCTAGAGGATTTTGGCAAAGGCCACCCGGACCCCAACCCGATCTGGGCCAAACCGCTGGTCGATTTGATGATGTCTGACGTCGCCCCAGATCTGGGTGCGGCATCGGACGGGGACGGGGATCGCAACATGATCGTTGGGCGCGGCGCCTATGTAACACCGTCCGATAGTCTGGCGATTTTGGCCGCGAACGCCCATCTGGCGCCAGCATATCGCGATGGTTTAGCCGGGATCGCACGGTCTATGCCCACCAGCGCCGCATCAGACCGCGTGGCGAAAAAACTGGGGATCGACGCATTCGAAACCCCCACCGGCTGGAAATTCTTTGGCAATTTGCTGGATGTGGGCAAGGTCACAATCTGCGGCGAAGAAAGCGCCGGCACCGGGTCCAGCCATGTCCGTGAAAAAGACGGGCTTTGGGCAGTTTTACTGTGGCTGAATATCCTGGCGGTGCGCAAACAATCGGTCGCGGACATCGTGACAGATCATTGGCAGGCCTATGGGCGCGACTATTATTCACGTTTTGACTACGAAGATGTGGCAACCGACAAGGCCAACCAATTGATGGATGGTCTGCGGGCGCAATTGACGGATTTGGCCGGGCGGAATGAAGCTGGGCTGACGGTCAAAGCGGCAGATGAATTTTCCTATCTTGATCCGGTTGATGGATCCCAGAGCCATAACCAAGGCGTGCGGATCATGTTTGACGGTGGCGGACGGGCTGTGTTCCGCCTGTCTGGCACCGGTACCCAAGGCGCGACGATCCGGCTATATCTGGAACAGTTTTCCGGGGTAAATGGCGACATCAGCCAAGACACCCAAGACGCGTTGAAAAACGTCCGCGATGCCGCCCATATTATCAGCGACATGGAAGGTTTGATTGGCCGGATCACGCCGGATGTCGTGACTTAATGCATTTTTTGCGGTTAGCTGATTTATCAGGCGAGGCCCACGCGCTGGTTCACATTATGTAGAAGAAAGTGATTGATGGTTAGAAATTTGATTTTGGTTTTGAGTACTGTCGGGCTTTCAGGCTGTTCGTTAAATGAAGTGAAGCCGGCAGTAGAATGCAGCGCGAATTGCAACCTGCCGCATTCCAGTAATTCAGAGGCGATACGAGTAGACGGTATTGAAATCGGAATGACACGCGAGCAAGTTCTTGGAGTGTTAGGTGATGATTTTGTCTCTCACACTCCTCTATCGATGCAGCCTCTGATTGATTCATTTCGTTACGTTGATGAGAATGGTGCGACAAAATGGATTTGGGTTCACTATTCTGATGGATTGGTCGTTAAGGCTGATGATGATCATGACGAAGTATATCGTATAGATTTTAGACCTACTCCACCTTCGTTAACTGAAGGAAATGCGGAGGTGGACGGGTTTGCAGGTTGCACCTTAAATGACACAGAAACACGTACCGAATGTGACGGAGGATGTGATTTGCGGACAATGTCTGCGTCGCAACGCATTCAGGTGGACGGCATCGAAGATGGCATGACACGGGACCAAGTTGCAGCAGTACTTGGCGATCAATATTTTGATCACATCCCCCCTGGTTTTAGACCTTCGATAGACTCTTTTCCGTACGTCGATGAAAATGGTCAAACCAAGTTTATTTGGATTCGTTATCGCCAAGGTCGCGTAATCGAAGCGGTCGATAACAGGGATGAACGTTATATCGTCGATTAGGGGACGACACCTGTGTTACCGGTCGCGCCGAGTGGCTAACACTTTCCCGTTGAAATTTTGAACCCGATTTTGGCCTTGGTGAGGGAAAAACTGGGCTGTCGTTTTATGATATCGCGATCCCGCGGCCCTTTCCGTACACAGGGAGTAGGCTTTGGGTCACTTTATGTTTAAGCAACCGCAAGGGTTTTAGCCAAATTCATGGGATCAAATGGTGCTGCTGGAGAGAATCGAACTCTCGACCTCTCCCTTACCAAGGGAGTGCTCTACCTCTGAGCTACAGCAGCGCCGTGGGCGGGGAATTAGCGGCAATTCTCGAACTGTGCAAGCCCTCTCTGGACGCTTTTTGAACAATTGGGTATCCCCGTGTATATGGAGCGCAAATCAGACCCGAAAAACAAAGAAAAATCAGCCCAAACCCGAGAAGATCGGTTAAAGGCTGCATTGAAAGCAAATATGCAGAGGCGTAAAGCCCAAGCGCGTGCCCGATCTGCCGGGTCGGATGCGCCAAGCAGTGACACAGAGAAAGAGTAGGCAGGCATGGATTCGATTATTGTGAAAGGCGGCAAGGAACTGAAGGGTCAGATCCACATTGCCGGTGCGAAAAACGCGGCGCTGACATTGATGCCCGCCACTTTGCTCAGCGAAGAACCCCTGACATTGACCAATGCGCCGCGTTTGTCGGACATCAAAACCATGACCGCGCTGTTGCAAAGTCTGGGCACCGAAGTGACCAGCATGCAGGACGGCAAAGTTATCGCGCTGTCGTCTCATAACCTGACGACCACCAAGGCGGATTACGAAATCGTGCGCAAAATGCGGGCGTCCAATCTGGTGCTGGGGCCGTTGTTGGCGCGCGAAGGCAACGCCATTGTGTCGCTGCCCGGTGGCTGTGCCATTGGCGCACGTCCCATGGACATCCACACATCCGCGCTGGAACTGATGGGCGCTGAGATTGAGCTGAAAGACGGCTATCTGCACGCTGTGGCCCCCGGCGGCCTGAAAGGCAACGTTGTGCCGCTGCGGTTTGCCTCCGTGGGCGCGACGGAAAACATCCTGATGGCGGCGACGCTGGCCAAAGGCACAACCGTGATCGAAAACGCCGCGCGGGAACCCGAAATCGTTGATCTGGCCAAATGCCTGAAGGCCATGGGCGCGCAGATCGAAGGCGAAGGCACCAGCCGCATTGAAATTCAAGGCGTGGATCGTCTGGGCGCGGCCACCCATGCTGTGGTGACCGACCGGATCGAATTGGGCACCTATATGCTGGCGCCTGTGATTGCTGGCGGCGAGGTGGAATGCCTTGGCGGTAAAATGGAGCTGGTCAAAAGCTTTGTTGAGAAACTGGATGCCTGCGGGGTGGATGTCACCGAAACGGCCAATGGTCTGTTGGTGAAAAATCGCAACGGACGCCACACGGCAACGGATGTGATCACCCAGCCATTCCCCGGCTTTCCAACCGATCTGCAGGCTCAGATGATGGCGATGCTATGCACCGCCGACGGCACCAGCGTGCTGGAAGAAACGATTTTTGAAAATCGGTTCATGCATGCCCCCGAACTGATCCGCATGGGCGCCGATATCGAAGTGCATGGCGGGTCTGCCACGGTGCGCGGCGTGGATCGTCTAAAGGGTGCGCCTGTGATGGCAACCGATCTGCGGGCGTCGGTTTCGCTGATTCTGGCCGGTTTGGCGGCAGAGGGGGAAACGCGGGTGAACCGGGTTTATCATCTGGATCGCGGCTATGAACATGTGGAACAGAAATTGGGCGCGGTTGGCGCGATGATTGAACGGGTTCAGGGCGAATGACCGAAGATGCAAAATTCGAAGACGGCGGCGAAGAGCCCCTGCGCCTGAAAGCCATGGATGGGGATGACCTAAAGGTCATGTCCGCCTTGGTGCAGGATGCGGTATTTCCGGGATCGGAAATGCAATGGGACAAGGCGCAGCGCCGGTTTGGCCTGTTGCTAAACCGGTTCCGCTGGGAAGATGCCGAAAATGCCAAAACCCGTGGCCGCGCCGTGGAACGGGTGCAATCTGTACTGGCCTTTGAGGATGTGGCGCGTGTTCAGACTCAGGGTGTTTTGCGCGATGCAGATACGATTCTGTCGCTGCTGTCGGTTGAATTTGAACCCGCTGATGATGGCGCGGGTCGGGTGATCCTGACATTGGCTGGGGATGGCGCAATCGCGCTGGACGTCGAAACATTAGAAGCCGTGCTGCGCGATGTGACACGGCCCTATATTGCGCCGTCGCGCACCGTGCCTGAACATCGCGACTGATCCGACGGATTTTTGAATAATTAGACTGACTAACAGCACAAAACAGCGCCCCATCCGGGTTGCAGGAGATCGACATGCCAGTGTTTTTGAACAGCGCAGATGCGGGGTTTGAGGCGGATTTTGCTAAGTTGCTTAACGCCAAACGCGAAGACAGCCCGGATGTGGATGCTGTGGTGGCCGATATCATTGCGGATGTGCGCGCGCGCGGTGATGCCGCCGTGTTGGACCTGACGGCCAAGTTTGACCGACTGGATATGAAAGCGGTGGATATGCGGTTTTCTGCGGATGAAATCGCTGCGCAATGCGCCAAGGTTTCCGACGAGGATCGCGCCGCGCTGGAATTGGCCGCGACCCGTATTCGCGACTATCACGCCCGCCAAATGCCCCAAGATGAAAGCTGGACCGACGCGGCCGGGGCGACGCTGGGCTGGCGCTGGTCTGCGGTGTCGGCGGCCGGTTTATATGTGCCGGGCGGTCTGGCCAGTTATCCGTCATCGGTGTTGATGAACGCGATCCCCGCCAAGGTGGCTGGGGTTGACCGGTTGGCCATTGTGGTGCCAACGCCGGACGGGGTCTGTAACCCGTTGGTTTTGCTGGCAGCACAGATTGCGGGCGTGGACGAGATTTACCGCATTGGCGGGGCACAGGCCGTGGCGGCATTGGCGTATGGCACCGATTCGATTGCGCCGGTCGATAAAATCACCGGGCCGGGCAATGCGTTTGTCGCGGCGGCCAAACGACGGGTTTTTGGCAAGGTTGGCATTGATATGATCGCCGGGCCCAGCGAAATTTTGGTCATTGCGGATGGCACGGGTGATCCGGATTGGATCGCGCTGGATTTGATGAGCCAAGCCGAACATGATGCAAGCGCGCAGGCGCTATTGATCACAACGGACGCCACACATGGTCGTGCCGTCGCCGAGGCGGTTGAGGCACGGTTAAAAACGTTGGAACGTCGCGACATTGCGGGCGCCAGCTGGCGTGACTTTGGCGCGGTGATCACGGTTTCTGATCTGGATCAGGCGGCGGACTTGTCGAACCGGATCGCGCCCGAACATCTGGAACTCTGCGTGGATGAGGCCGAAAAGCTGGCCGATAAATGTATCCATGCCGGGGCGATTTTTATCGGCCATTGGACACCAGAAGCCATCGGGGATTACGTAGGTGGCCCCAACCACGTGCTTCCCACGGCGCGGTCTGCGCGGTTCAGTTCTGGCCTGTCGGTGATGGATTTCCTGAAACGGACGACGCTGTCGCAAATGACCCCCGAAGCGTTGCGCGCCATTGGTCCGGCGGCCGAACGGTTGGCCCAATCAGAGAGCCTTGAGGCGCATGGGTTAAGCGTGCGCGCCCGGTTGGATGGGCTGAATTCCTAAAACCGCAATCGCCGGAGGCCATAGATCAGCATCCCCAGCGATCCAAATGCGGCAATCCAATAGGGCAGGCGCAGGGCTCCGTCGCGCCCCAATGTGGGTTCGAACCACGACACCAGAAATCCGGCAAACAGAATGCCCAATGGGATGCCGCCCCAGCCCAGAAACCGATAGATGGCATTGACCCGGCCCAAAATGGCATCCGGGATCAGGCGTTGGCGATAGGACACGGTCACGATGTTCCAGATCAACCCAGCAAAGGTTTCTGCAAACAGCGCAAACGCCACCACCCAAGGGCTATGGGTCAGCGCAATCAACATCAATGCAATCGGCCACGTGCACATGGCGGCGATCACCGCGTTTCGACTGCCCAGCCGGGTGATAATTGCCGGGCCGATCAACCCGCCCAGCACCCCACCCAGTGCCCCCGCGGTCAGCAACACACCATAGCCAACCGATGTCAGCCCAAGGATATCTTGGGCAAAGAGAACCAATATCGTCACGCTCATGACGGTCAGGAAATTGAGCAATCCCAGCATAATGCCAAGGCGCATCAATGTTTTATGGTCCCATAGCCACCTGATGCCATCGCGCATGTCGTCCCAGATCGGGGCGTGGGTGATCGCCGTGCGCAGGGGCAGGACCATCGACCACAACAGATAGGCCGACAGCGCCATGCACAGCGCCACAAAGCTGAACGGAACCGGCAGGGCAAAGGCAATCAGCACCCCCGCCAGTGGGGGGCCGACAAAGGATCCCATGACTTGTTCGACGCTCCAGATCTGGCCATTGGCCTGTTCCAGCTGGGATTTGTCGACAATCGAGGGCAGGGCGGTTTGGGCGGCATTGTCGCGGATGACTTCGGCCAGTCCCAGGCAAAACGCCAGACCCGCCAAGATCAGGATCGCGCCCATAGGCGACGCCAACGGCAACGCATCCAGCGACAGAATCAACCCGATGACGGCCCCGATCAGCACCAGCCGCAACAAATCCGCTTGTATCATCAGCCGCCGTCGATCTGCACGGTCGATGATCACCCCGGCAGGGATCGAAAACAGCAACCAAGGCAGGCGCGCGGCAAAAGGCACAATAGCAATCAAGGCCGCATCGCGGGTGATCAGGGAGGCCAGCCAAGGAAAAGCCAATAACGCAATTCCATCCCCCAAATTGGACATGGCAGAGGCGGACATCAGGAAACGGTAATTTCTATTTGCAAATAAAGTGGTCATTCGGCCATCTGATGGCGCTATCAATCGCGGGTCAAGGGGCCAAGTTGATTGTGCTGCCGCGCGGCCTGCGCTAATTCTGAGGTGAAATGTATAGGTAGCCTTATGTCCCGCATCACTCATATCGACCTGGATGATAGCAATCTGCCCGCGCCCACGCCCGAAATCGAGCAAGAGCGCAAAGTGGCGATGTTTGATTTGATGGAAGAAAATTCATTCACTTTGCCTGCGCGCGAAGGCCGCGATGTGCCGGCTGGCCCATACCGTCTGGGCCTGTCTATCCGCGAAAAACGGCTGGTGTTTGATGTGATCACCGAAGATGGCAAAGCCGCCGGTGAATTTCACCTGTCACTGGGGCCTTTTCGTCAGGTGGTGAAGGACTATTTCCAGATCTGCAAAAGCTATTTTGATGCCGTGAAAAACCTGCCCCCCAGCCAGATCGAAACCATCGATATGGCCCGGCGCGGCATTCACAACGAAGGTGCGCGTGTGTTGCAGGAACGCCTAGAAGGCAAAGCCGACGTGGATACCGACACGGCCCGCCGTTTGTTCACTTTGATTTGTGTGCTGCATTTTGGGGGCTGATGGGGTGCGCAAAAGCCGGGACTTGCCCAGCTCGATCTTGTTTTGCTGCGATCACAATGCAGTGCGGTCCCCCATGGCCGAAGGCATCATGAAGAAACTGCACGGTTTGGATGTTTATGTGCAATCCGCCGGGGTCAAAAGCGATCTGGAAATTGATGGCTTTACCATTGCCGCCTGTCAGGAAATGGATGTGGAATTGTCGCGGCACCGGTCGCGCAGTTTTGACCAAATGCAGGAATGGGGCGATGACCTGACGGGGTTTGATTTGATCATCGCGCTGTCCCCGGCCAGCCAACGTCATGTGTTGGAATTGACGCGGTTGTTCCACCTAGAGGTCGAATATTGGCCGATCATGGATCCCACAGGGTTGGGCACGCGCCGGGACGAAAAGCTGGACGCCTATCGACAGACACGCGATCAGATCGTTGCCAAATTGACAGAACGGTTTGGCTCGCCCTGATCCCTTTTTGGCATAACCACTGGGGTTACATATGAAAATTGCAGCCATCGCCTATCAAATCGAACGCCTTGCGGATTGGGCGGCCCATTCGGAAAAGCTGGATAAGCTGATCACAGACGCGGATGCGGATTTGATCGTGTTGCCGGAATATGCCGCCATCGAAGCTGCGTTGATTGACGGGCCTGTTGGGGGCAGTGCGCAGGATTGGCGGGATCGCGCGTCAGATGTGGCCCATGATTGGGTCAATCAATTTCGCACCGCTGCGCAACGCCATAACGTGCATATCGTGGCCGGGTCCGGGCCGGTGAAAACGCGCCGGGGGGTGGTGAACCGGTCTTGGTTGATCGCGCCATCGGGTAATGTGCTGCATCAGGATAAAATGATCCTGACCCCGTTTGAACGCGACGATATGGGCATGATTGCGGGGGATAATCTGCGGGTGTTTCACACGGCGCTGGGCGTTATGGGCATCCTGATCTGTTATGACAGTGAATTTCCGCTGCTGGCACGGGCGCTGACCGCCGCCGGAGCCGAGGTGCTGCTGGTGCCCGCGGCCACGGATTTTGCCGCCGGTCAAACCCGCGTGCGCCAATCCTGTCGCGCTCGGGCGATTGAAAACCAATGTCTGGTGGTCCATGCGCCGCTGGTCGGAAACGTCGCCGATTGTGACGTCGTCGCCCAAAGCAATGGCCGCGCAGCACTGTTTTGCCCGCCCGACACAGGTCTGCCTGAGGATGGAATCATCGCACAGGGACCGGCGCAACAGGCCGGGGCCGTTGTGGCGGATGTGGACCCAAATGCCATCGCCGCCGCGCGTTACAATGGCCAAGTTGGCAATTTTACCCACTGGCAAGAGCAGGATTCACGGCTATATCCGGTCACTTTGCAACAAATGGACCCGATTAACCCTTGAAAAATGCCCGTTTCAGGCGCATTTAGTCCCCCGTCTGCCATGTTGGGCAGAGGATTGAGATAGGAGATCACATGGCCAAGGAAGATACGCTCGAATTTCCCGGTGTCGTGAAAGAACTATTGCCTAATGCGACGTTTCGGGTCGAGCTGGAAAACGGCCATGAGATCATCGCACATACGGCAGGCAAGATGCGCAAAAACCGCATCCGGGTTCTGGCTGGCGACAAAGTACAGGTCGAAATGACCCCATATGATCTGACCAAGGGTCGGATCAACTACCGCTTTAAATAAGCAATGTCCGCCTATGCGCCCGAGGATGGGTTGAAACTGGTCCTCGGCTCGGGTTCGCCCCGGCGGTTGGAACTGCTGGCGCAAATCGGTATTGCACCTGATGCGGTGCGGCCCCCAGACATTGATGAAACGCCCCATGCGGGCGAACATCCGCGCGACTATGTGAAACGCATGGCGCTGCAAAAGGCGCAGGCGTCTATCGCTGCGCCGGGTGAAATTGTTCTATGTGCGGACACCACCGTGGCGTTGGGGCGGCGTATTCTGGGCAAACCTGCGGATGCGGGCGAAGCGGCCGAATTTCTGTATGCGCTGTCGGGGCGTCGTCACAAAGTGATCACCGCCATTTCCGTGCGCCGCGGCGATGACATCCGGGTGCGCGATGTGCAAACGGACGTGAAGCTGAAACAACTGACCAATGCCGAAGTGAACGCCTATCTGGCGACCGGGGATTGGCAGGGCAAGGCGGGTGGCTATGCCATCCAAGGCCCGGCCGGTGCGTTTGTGCCCTGGATCCAGGGCAGCTTTACTGGTGTGGTCGGACTACCCGTGGCCGAAACCGCCAACCTGTTGGTAACAATGGGATATCCCCTATATAGGAGCGCGCCATGAAAGGCCGTATGATCGTTCTGGACCATCTGGGTGACGTCGAAGTGGCGGCCATGTTGGTGGATGGCAAGCTGGATGATCTGCTGATCGACATGCCTGACGCCCCGCGTCCCGGCGCGATCTATCGCGGTGTGTGTGACCGCCCCCTAAAGGGGCAGGGTGGTATGATCCTGCGCCTGCCCGACGGGCCGGGTTTTTTACGCCAAGGCAAAGGGTTAGCCCCCGGCGATACGATGCTGGTGCAGGTCACCGGCCATGCCGAAGACGGCAAAGCGCTGCCGGTTACGCCCAAGGTTTTGTTCAAATCCCGTTATGCGATCGTCACCCCGGATGCGCCGGGCTGGAATGTCAGCCGGTCGATCAAAGATGACGATGAACGCGAACGGCTGATGGCGATTGCCCATGAAACCATGGACGAAGATATGGGGCTGATCCTGCGGTCGTCTTGTTTTGGCGCATCTGACGATGCGATTGCCGATGATATCGCGGCAATGGCGGATCTGGCCCGCGCCGTAATGGCGGATCGCGAAGGCAAGGACGCCGAAACCCTGACCGATGGCGACGGGCCACATGCGATGGCATGGCGCGAATGGGACGACAAAGCGGTGATCGAAACCGAACCGGGCGGGTTTGAACATCACGGCGTGTTGGACCAGATCGAGATGCTGAAATCCGCGCGCGAAAATCTAGGCGGTGGCGCGTTTATGTATGTCGAACCGACCCGCGCTTTGGTGGCGGTGGATGTGAATACCGGTGGGGACATGTCCCCGGCCGCAACGCTAAAGGCCAATCTGGCAACCGCGGCGGCGTTGCCCCGCGCGCTGCGGCTTCGGGGTCTGGGGGGGCAAATTACAGTGGATTTCGCCCCTATGTCCAAAGCGCATCGCCGCCAAGTCGAAGGTGCGCTGCGTGCAGCGTTCCGCGCCGATCCCATTGAAACATCGCTGGTGGGCTGGACAACGCTGGGCCATTTTGAGCTGCAGCGCAAACGCGAACGCCTGCCACTGTCTGAAACATTGCCCAAAGGTGTGTGATGACCTGTCCGATTTGTGAAAAAGACGCGGATGAAAAATACCGCCCGTTTTGTTCAAAACGCTGTGCGGATATTGATTTGGGAAAATGGCTGACCGGGTCTTATGCGGTGCCGTCTCAACGCGAAGATGACGGCGAAGATTTGTTGCGCGAGTTGGATGAAAGCACGCAAAAACCGCATTAAGGCTGTGGGTTTTGCAATGGGCAGATCTGTGTCAGCATGTCCGCCAGCAAGGCCCTGAGTTGGGACAATTCCGCGATCTTTGTATCAACCTCGGTTAGTTTTCCCTGCAACAGATCAGCGGTTTCATCTGTGCTAAGTCCCTGATCGGACAGTGCTTTGGCGATCCCGTCCATTTCGCGCAGCTTAAACCCCAGCTTTTGTCCGGTTTTGATCAAGGTGACCAAACCGACCATTGCAGGGTCAAAATCCCGATAGCCATTGTCGCGCCGTACAGATCGGATCAGCCCGCGTTTTTCATAAAGCCGGATCGTATCTGTACTGACATTTGCCCGCTGGGACAATTCACCGATGCGCATCAAAGAATTCCTTGACCTTGGACCATAGTCCTAGGTTTATGCGCGTTCCTGACCGATACGGAAAGGAAAATCTATGTTTTCGGAAACAACAAATAATAGAATTTTTAGAATTTCTGCCTGGTACGATCTGATTGTGACCTGGCCATTTGCATTGCCGGTAACGTTGGCGCTGTTTTGGACGTCTGGCTTGGCCCCTTTGAACGGCGCGCTTGGATTTGCGCAATTGCCCAGCCTAGAGCCACACACGGTGTTGTTTGGCAATTTCTTTGGCAGTGTTGTGGTGATTTGGGCTGTGGTGCGGTTGTGGTCAAATGACACGCGATTGGGGGTTTTTGACGGAATTGGGCGGGTGATGTTTTCGATCGCCATGATCAATGCATTGATGTCTGGGATTACGCCGTTGATCTGGTTGTTTTTGGTGCCCGAAGCCCTGTTTGGCGTGGCGCAATTGCTGGCTTTGGTGCCGCGTTCTGATCGGGTGCGGGCGTAAACACAGACCTGTCCGCAGGATGCGTTTTCCAACTTAGTGAAAGTCCCGGCTGGGAAACAGGCGTTTGGCCTGATCGCGCGGATGCATGGCGCGAGCTGGTTGGGCGCGAGCGGGTTGGGCGCGGGCCGGTTTGGGGCGCGGGGCGTCATCGGCGGGTGGGTTGGTGATGCCCACCGCCCCATCCATCGGATGGCCCAGATCGGACAGGCGCGGCGACATGTCGTCGATATGCTGGGCGATCAGATGCACAACGATGCCCTCGCGTTGCAAATATCCGGTCACTTTCAGCAGGCGCCCGCCCATGACAATGCGCCGGAATTGTTCGTAAACTTTGGGCCAAACCACCACATTGCTGACGCCGGTTTCATCCTCAAGCGTGATGAAAATCACGCCCGATGCGGTGCCGGGCCGCTGGCGCGTGATCACCAGACCACAGACCGAATGGCGGCCCAACGGGGCATTGGCCAGCGCGGAATGGGGGGTCAGCCCGGGTAGGTTGGGGCGCAGCAATTCCATTGGATGGGCCTTTAGGCTTAGGCGCATGGCGACGTAATCTTCGACCACCTCTTCGCCCAGATGCATCGGGGATAGGGCCACGTCAGGTTCGCGGATGCCTTCGCCGTCCAGCGGGTCGTTGAACAGGGGCAGGGGGGCCTGACCGCGGATGGCTTTGACCTCCCACAATGCGGCGCGCCGACCCAACCCCATGTCGCAAAACGCGTCCGCCTCGGCCAGACGTTCCAGTGCGGCGGGCGTCAGACCCGCGCGCAGCCACAACGCTTCGGGATCGGGATAGCCATTGCCCCGCGCGGCGGTGATCCAACCGGCATCTTCTTCTTTGAAACCTTTGATCTGACGAAAACCCAGCCGCAGCGCCAGCCCCCCATCACCGCGCCGTTCCAAACTGTTATCCCAATCGCTGTGATTGACGCAGATCGGACGGATTTCGATCCCATGTTCGCGCGCATCCCGCACGATCTGGGCCGGGGCATAAAACCCCATCGGTTGGGAATTGAGCAAAGCGCAGGCAAAAATCGCCGGATGGTGACATTTGATCCAAGCAGACACATAGGCCAGCATTGCAAAGGCGGCGGCGTGGCTTTCGGGAAAGCCGTATTCGCCAAACCCTTCGATTTGGCCGAAACATTGTTCCGCAAAACCGGGGTCATAGCCCCGCGACAGCATTCCGTTGATGAAGCGATCCTTAAAGGTGCTGATCGTTCCCATACGGCGAAACGTCGCCAGTGAACGGCGCAAACGGTCGGCTTCTTCTGGGGTGAACCCGGCGGCGACCACGGCGATCTGCATCGCCTGTTCCTGAAACAGCGGCACGCCCAGCGTTTTGCCCAGCACCTGTTCCAGTGCTTTGGACGGATAGCGCACCGGTTCTTTGCCTTGGCGGCGGTTGATATAGGGATGCACCATGCCGCCCTGAATGGGGCCGGGGCGCACGATGGCCACTTCGATCACCAGATCATAGAATTCACGCGGCAACATACGTGGCAGAAAATTCATCTGCGCGCGGCTTTCGACCTGAAACACCCCCACCGCATCCGCCACACAGAGCATGTCATAGGTGGGCATATCGGCCTGCGGCACCGTGGCGATCGACATGTCCTGACCGTGAAATTCCTTCAATAAATCAAAGCTTTTGCGGATGCATGTCAGCATCCCAAGGCTCAGAACATCGACCTTTAAGATCCCCAGCGCGTCAATGTCATCCTTGTCCCATTCGATGACGGTGCGATCCTCCATTGCGGCATTTTCAATCGGGCAGAGTTCATCCAGCCGTCCCTTGGTGACGATAAATCCGCCCACATGTTGGGACAGATGGCGTGGAAATCCGATGATTTCCCCGATCAGGCGAATGGTCTGGGACAGGCGGCGATCGTCGGGGTCCAACCCCAATTCGCGGATGCGGTCCGGGTCCGCGCCGCCATTGGACATGCCCCAGATTTGCCCCGACAACCCACTGGTCACATCTTGGGACAGGCCCATGACTTTGCCGACCTCGCGAATGGCGGCGCGGCTGCGAAAATGGATCACCGTCGCACAAAGCCCGGCGCGATGACGACCGTATTTTTCATAGATGTGCTGGATCACCTCTTCGCGGCGTTCATGTTCAAAATCCACATCAATATCAGGCGGTTCACCCCGATGTTCGGACACAAACCGTTCAAAGACCATGGTGATGGTTTCGGGGCTGACATCGGTGATACCCAACAGAAAACATAGGATCGAATTGGCGGCCGACCCGCGCCCCTGACACAGGATGTCGCGGCTGCGGGCGAATTGCACAATGTCATGCACGGTCAGGAAATAGGCGGCAAAGCCCAGTTTTTGGACCAGGTTCAATTCCTTGCGGATGATATCCATGTTTTTCTGACTAGCGCCATAGGGATAGCGGGTTTTCACGCCTTCATAGACCAACCGTTCCAGACGGGCCTGCGGGGTTTCGCCATCGGCGATTTCATCCGGGTATTCATAGCTCAGCTCACTGAGGCAGAAACTGCACCGATCGGCGATTTCAACCGTGCGACGCAGGGCGGCGGGATAGAGGGCAAACATCCGCGCCATGTCGGGCGCAGCTTTGAGGCGGCGTTCGGCATTGGGCTGGGCGCGGGTGCCGATCTGATCAATCCTAAGCCCGTGGCGCATGCAGGTCAGCACATCCGCCAATTGCCGCCGATTGGCGCGGTGCATCAACACATCGCCAACGGCCACCATCGGGGCATTGCTGCGATGGGCCAACTGCGCACAGGTCGCCAGATAGGCCTGATCTGCCCCATTATAGCGCGGCGCGGCCCCCAGAAACACATGGCCCGGATAGGCGCGCACGACCTGTTTTAGCTGGGTTTCCATCTGATGGGCTGTGGTGGATTGGGCCGGATCGGATTGCGGCAGCGCAATCAGGATCATACCGGCGCAATGATCCCGCAGATCAGCCATATCCAGATGGCATTCGCCTTTGGTGGCGCGGCGTTTTCCAAGCGTCAGCAGGCGCGACAGGCGGGCATAGGCCACACGATCCCGGGGCAGGGCCAGCCAATGCAGGGGGCTGTCGCGCAGGATCAAGCGGGTGCCGACAATCAGCCGGGGCAGGCGGGCGGCATCGGTGGTCATCTGCGGCGTGGTGGCGGCGGCCTCATCGGATTGACGGCGCAATTCCTTGAGCGCGGAATAGGCGCGCACCACCCCGGCCAGCGAATTGTGATCGGTGATCGCTAGCGCAGGCAGGCCCAGCTCTGTGGCGCGGATCATCAATTCTTCGGGGTGGGAGGCCCCGGTCAGAAAGGTGAAATTGCTGGTGACGCAAAGTTCGACATATGGCAGGGGCGCTGTGGATGAACCGGCCGCAGGGGGGGCAGGGCGCGTCATGCAAATTCCCCCTGCACAAACCAGCCGGGCGATTGGGGCGTGTGATACATCCACAATCGGCGGCCTTGCTGGGTCTCGACCTTCCAGTAATCACGCACGCCACTGCGCCAGGCATCATCCGCCATCCACCATTCGGGCGCCAGCCGTTCGGGGCCCGTGGCCCGCGCCGTTTGCAGGGCCATGCGTCGCCAGCGAAACCGCCCCGGCGGGGTGCGGCCCGTTGCGGCCACATGTTCGGGTGCAAACAATCGCAGCGGGCGATGCCGCATGACAGGCCAGCTGGGGGCGGGGCTGGAATAGGCGGCTTGGGCGATGATGTGGCTGCGTTCGGGGATATGGCTGTCGGCGGGCAGAAAGCGCTGCACATTGTCCAGCCCAATCCGGTTGCCGACCTTGGTGATCAGATCCTCAAGCCCGG
The DNA here is from genome assembly GCF_040932005.1 of Aestuariibius sp. HNIBRBA575. Taxonomy (NCBI): domain Bacteria; kingdom Pseudomonadati; phylum Pseudomonadota; class Alphaproteobacteria; order Rhodobacterales; family Paracoccaceae; genus Aestuariibius; species Aestuariibius sp. HNIBRBA575. The sequence continues at coordinate 2,513,791 of NZ_CP162414.1, read as the reverse complement.
TCGTGTCGCCCATATCCGGCCCGGCCTGCGCATAGGCAACATGGCTGACCTGTTGCACCGGCAGAGCTTCGACCTGCACGGCCTCTAGCCGGATCTGATCAATGCCAAATCCCGCATCAATCCCATCCACACCGCGTTGAAACAGCGGTAAAATCCGGTGTGGATCGCGCAAAGGGCGGGCCAGCCGCAATTCGACCTGCTGGCTGGCCTGATCGACCCGGCGCAAATCCAGCCGCAACACCCGCGCGCCTTGTTCGTGATCCTTTAGTTTGTCGCAGAGCCGATCCAGCAGACGCGCCGTGCCCGCCATCACATCCCCGGCCAAACCAATCGGGTCCGGCAGGGTCATGCGCACGGAAAATTGTGGCGGATCGGGCAGGGGCGACAGGTGTTCGGGCTGATCCCCCAGCGCCTGTGCCAACCGCATCAACACATGTGGCCCAAACCGGCGGGTGATTGTGGCCCGCGGCAGGTCCGCCAGATCGGAAATGGTGCGAACGCCCAGCCGCAACAGGGCTGTGTTGGCTTTGTCCTCAAGCCGCAGCGCCGTGACAGGCAGCCCGCCCAGCCGATCCATGGGCCGGCCCGCTGCGGCCACATTGGCGCGCGCGTCGGTGCCATATCGCGCCAGCGCCCAGGCCGCGCCGCGTGTGTCGCCCAGCCCCATCTGCACCTGCAATCCGGCCCGCGCCAATCGGGCGTTCATGTCGTCCAGCATCGGGGTTTCGCCGCCAAACAAATGTGGCGTGCCGCTGATATCCATCACCAGCCCATCGCGCCCTTCCAGCCCAACCCACGGGCAATAGCGTCCGGCCCACCGCGCCAGCATCCGCTGAAACCGACCGTCGGCTTTGGTATTGGCGGGCTGGCTGGTTAAATCCGGGCAAAATGCCCGCGCATCAGAATAGCCCATGCCCCGTTCCAGCCCGGCCTGTTGGGCGGCGGCGTTCAGGCAATAAATCCGGTCCGCATTGCGTTCATGCAGCGTTAAAACAAACGGTCCATCCATCGGGCGCGCCCGCAGAACCCGGTCACTGGCCAGACGGGGAAACCACATGGAGACGACGCGTTTCTGCATCCCAAGATAAATCCCAGCTCGTTAATGTTCCTGATTTGTTCTTTTTAAGGGACCAGCGAAACAGAGTCGAGTCCTGAGGTCCTAAAACCGGGTCACACTGCCAGCGGGTTTCGGCGGCATTGCTGCCCATACCGTCCTGGATCACAAACAAACCGGTGGATCGCCCGGCTTCGGCGGCCAGTTGCAACCGGCGGCCCTGGGTCAGGCCCAGCGGCTGGCTCAGTTCGGCCACGGTCAGCTTAACCGCCCCGGATCGCAGGGATTCTTCGGCGACGGCCAACATGTCGGGCTGGTCTTTGCATTGGCTGATCAACAATTGGTGGGGGGCAAAAAACGGCGCAAACCCTTCGGGGTTCAGGTTTTCTGGGCGCCAAGCTTCGCGGATCCACATCACCGGTCCGTTTAATCGCCCGGCCAGAATTGCGGCAAAGGTGATGGCGCCCGCGCCGAACACTTCGTGGGCGCGGTTGGGTTTGGGTGGAAAATGATCAGAGAATCCCAGTGACATGGAAAAAATATGCAGAACGTTTCGCGAACATTCAAGATGTTCAAAAGGACGGCAAACCGCGCTGGTCGGGCCTAGGTCGCAATATGCGCCTTGGCGGCGCGCGCGATAACGCGTTCTTCGTCGGTGGGAATGACAAAAACACGGGTGGGGCCGTCGCTGATTTCGCGTTCATGCCATGCATTGGCATTGAGGTTCAGTTTGATCCCCAGATAACCAAGGTTTTGCGTGGCCCGCGCCCGGATATGGGCCGAATTTTCGCCAATCCCGCCGCAAAATACCAGCGCATCAATCCCGCCCAGAACCGCGCTCATGGCGCCGATTTCACGCGCAACGCGAAAGGTGTAGTAATCCAGCGCCTGCGCGGCCTCGGGCGCGTCAGAGGCTTGCAGCGTGCGCATGTCGCCGCTGATGCCTGACAGGCCTAACATGCCGCTTTCTTTGTATAAAATATTGGTGATTTCCGTCGCGGATAGCTGTTTTTGATCCATCAGATACAGCAACACACCCGGGTCAATCTGACCACAGCGCGTGCCCATAGGCAGGCCATCCAGCGCGGAAAACCCCATGGTCGAACCGACCGATTGTCCCTGACGGATTGCGCACATGGATGCGCCGTTGCCCAAATGGGCGATAACCACCTTTTTGTCATGCAATTCCGGGTAATCCCGTTCCAGAACACTGGTGATATAATCATAACTCAGCCCATGAAACCCGTAGCGGCGCACGCCTTCGTCGTAGAACCGGCGCGGCAGGGCAAAGGTGTCATTGACCCAAGGATGGTCACGGTGAAACGCCGTGTCAAAACAGCCAATTTGGATCGCACCCGGAAAGGACGCGATCGCCGCCTGCACACAATTCAGGTTATGGGGCTGATGCAGCGGGGCAAAGGGAATATAGGTTTCCAGTTCGGCGATCACATCGGGCGTCAGGATTTGCGGCGCGCTGAAATTCACGCCGCCATGCACAATCCGGTGGCCCACCGCATGGATCACCCGCCCAGCCAGCCGTTTGCGCAGCACTTTCAGCACCGCCGCCATCGCCCCGTGATGATCGATTGCGCCCAGGTTTTTGATCTTGCGATTGTCACCATGATCGACGATCAGGCGTGCCTTTTTGCCAATGTTTTCAATCTGTCCGTCCATCACAACAGTCAGGTCGTTTTCCACATCATAGGCCGCAAATTTCAGCGACGACGATCCGGCATTGATGGTCAGAACGGTTTTCATGATTGCGCCGCCGCATAAAGCGCGGCCACGGCGCAAGAGGCCAATCGCGCCTTGTCGTCATCGGCGCGGCTGGTCAGGATCACCGGCACCTGCGCGCCGATCACGATCCCGCCTGCTTCGGCATGGGCGATAAACGTCAGCTGTTTGGCGATCATATTGCCGCTTTCCAGATTGGGCGCGACCAAGATTTCTGCGCGTCCCGCCACCAGCGATTTGATACCTTTGGTCATGGCGGCCTCTAGGTCAACCGCGTTGTCCATGGCCAGTGGCCCATCCACCAACCCGCCGGTGATTTGCCCGCGATCCGCCATTTTCGACAGGGCTGCGGCATCCAATGTGGACGGGATGTTGGGGTTGACGGTTTCCACGGCGGACAGGATGCCCACTTTGGGCTGTTCCACCCCCAATGATATGGCCAGATCGATGGCATTTTGGGTGATGTCGACCTTGGTTTTCAGATCAGGGGCGATGTTGATGGCCGCATCGGTGATGAACAACAAATGCGACAGGCCCGGCACATCCATCACAAAAACATGGGACAGGCGACGCCCGGTGCGCAGGCCGGTTTCTTTGTTGATCACGGCGCGCAACAAATCGTCGGTGTGCAAATGCCCTTTCATGACGGCACGCGCGCGGCCTTCGTGGACCAGAGCCACCGCACGGGTCGCGGCCCGCGCATGATCGGGTTCGTGGATCAGCTCAAACGCGGAGATATCAATGTTTAATTCATCCGCAGCGGCCTGAATTTTGGCGCGATCCCCGATCAGGATTGGGGTGATCAATGTGTGATCCGACCCCAGCAATGCACCCGCCAAGGCATCTGCCTTTTCGGGGGCAACGACAGCGGTGGGCAGGGGCGGCAAATGTTCGGCGCGTTCCAGCAGGCGATCAAAATGCACATGACGTTGCACCGTCAGGCCGGGCACGTCATCTGCTTCAAAACTTTGAGAAGTTTTGGGCGCGACCACCACGGCGTCGCCTTGGGCAATCACAGTGCCATCGTCGCGTTCAACCCAAGTGTCGAAATGCACATCGCCATTGTCGGATTTTGCGGTCACGCGGACCTTGGCGATCAATGTGTCGCCGGCATGGGCGCGGCCAAGAAACCGCAGGTTCTGGGATTTATACAGCGTGCCGGGACCGGGCAGAGTATTGCCCAGAACGGATGAAATCAGGGTGCCGATCCATGCAGAGGGGGCGATTGCCTCAGGCTTGCCATCCCCATCGCCATCCTCATTGGGCAAATGCAGCGGGTTCAGATTGCCGGATGCATGCGCAAAGACAAACAGATCATCCGCCACGCAAAGCCGGGTATTTTCGGCGCTCATGCCAATTTCGAGGGCATCAAAAGGGGTGTTTTTAAAAATGGGCTGCATGGGGAAGCTCCTTTTGGCGGGAAACGCGGGGCAGCTTTGCAATATAAAGTGGATTTATCGAATTTGTGACGGGGAGAAAACGAGTATTTGCGCCAGCAAAAAGCAACCTAGCGTGACGTGGGCGCGTTGGTGACGAAATAGGCGGTTTCGAACCAATGTTCCTGAAGGTTGGGCGTGTCGCCGATGCGGTCAATCACCGCAAACAAACCGGGATCAGACAGGGGGGTCAGAACCCCATGCCAGATATTGCGGTGCAGATTGATGCCTTGGCTGGGCGCGGTGCAAAAGGCGCGCGGCGTGCCGGGCTGGCCGTTTTGATCCGGGGCGACAATGACCAGAAACGGGTTCTGGTGCAGGGGCAAGAATGCCTGTGATCCGTCGGGATGCCGTTCCATCATGTCAAGCCGATACGGCAGATCGCGTGGCTGGGCGTTAAAGATGGAAATACCGGCCCGCGCATCGCCCATATCCAACGCGGCGCGGTCATGATGACGTCCGCACAGCCCTTGGTTGATGAGTAGATCCGGATCGCCAGAGGCATCCAGAACATCCCCAAACGGGGCAAAAGCAGCAGCGGAAAGGGGTTCTATCTGGATCATGTCAGGCTGAGCTTGGGGTGGCGGTTCACGTCTTTGTAGAGAAGATAGCGAAACGGTTCGTCCCCGGTTGCGATACAGGCCTGCGGGCAAAACGCACGCAGCCACATGAAATCGCCGGGGCCAACATCAACCCAATCGGTGTTCAACAGATAACGGGCAGTGCCCTGCAGCACATAAAGCCCGTGTTCCATCACATGGGTTTCAGCAAAGGGAATACGCCCGCCGGGCTGAAAGGTGACGATATTGGCGTGAAAATCATAGCGCAGATCGCTTGGATCCAGAAACCGCTGGGTGCCCCATTTTCCATTTGTGTCAGGCATCATGGTGATGGGCACATCATTGTCATGCAGAACCACCGGGTCAGGGGCGTCCAAACCGGGGGCGGCTTGGTATTGTTTGCGCAGCCAATGCAGGCCACATGGCGTTTGGCCGGTATTTTGGATCGACCATGTGATCCCGGCTGGCAAATAGGCGAAACTGCCCGGTTTCAGGCTGTGTTTTTGCCCGTCGATATTCAGTTGGGCATGACCTTTGGCAACAAACAGCACGGCTTGGGCTGTGGCGTCAGGTTCGGGCGTGTCGCTGCCACCGCCGGGGGATAATTCGATCGCATATTGCGCAAATGTTTCGGCGAAACCTGTCATGGGACGCGCCAATATCCAGGCGCGCGTATCCTGCCAGCCCGGCAACAAAGACGTCACAATATCGCGCATGGTCAGGGCGGGGATCACCGCATAGGCATCGGTGAAAATGGCGCTGCCTTCGGGGTTTACGTCCTGCGCAGGCAGGCCACCAAGTGGGAAAGCATAGGTCATAACAAATCCATCAATCGAAGGCGGGCAATGCGTTCAACCTGTTTACAGGCATGGGAAAACTCCGTTTCAGTGTCGTTGTTCACGCGCAGTTCAAAAGCGGACAGAATACTGGATTTTCGGTGATCACGAACGGCGATGATAAATGGAAATCCGTGTTTTTCGACATAAGCTTGATTGAGCTGCGTGAATTTTTCGCGCTCATCATCGGTCAACAGATCCAATCCTGCACTGGCCTGTTCTGAGGTGCTTTCATCGGTGAGACGTTTGGCGGTGGCCAGTTTGCCAGCCAGATCGGGATGGGCGGTCAGAACACCCAACCGTTCCTCATAAGAGGCGGCGCGGAACACACGGCAAAGGGCGTTATGCAGGCCAATAGCACTGTTATGGGCTGGGCCCAGTTCCAGATCAAATGCACGATCCGCAACCCAAGGGGAATGTTCAAAAACGCCCCCAAACGCTTTGACAAAGGCGGTGCGATCCATGTCAATCGGGGCGATAGCACTGGGTCGGGTGCTGCGCGGGCTGGGATGATGGCGGGCCCAGTGCGCGGCAATGTCAGCGCGGGTTGCGAGCCACGCCCCGCCGCGATGTTTTATGTGATCCAAAAACTGTATCAGACCGGCAATTTTACCGGGCCGCCCAATCAAACGGCAATGCAGGCCAATCGACATCATTTTGGGCGCGCCGGCCTGACCTTCGGCCAAAAGAACGTCATAGGCGTCACACAGATAGTCGCCAAATTGGCGCCCAGTCACATAGCCGGGGGCGGTTGCAAAACGCATATCATTGGCTTCGAGCGTGTAGGGGATGATCAATTGGTCGCGATCCGGAAAGGACATCCAATGGGGCAGATCATCATCGTAAGTGTCTGATATATAGTCAAATTGTCCCGTCTCGGCGGCCAGTCGCACGGTGTTTTCCGAGCAACGCCCAGTATACCAGCCCCGTGGCGGCGTGCCGACCACTTCGGTGTGAAGCTTAATCGCGGCGGCGATGGCGGCGCGTTCTTCGTCCTCGGGCATGTCTTTGTGTTCGACCCATTTCAGGCCATGTGACGCGATTTCCCATTTTGCAGAGACCATGGCTTCGACCTGTTCTGGGCTGCGTGCCAATGCAGTGGCCACCCCATAAACAGTGATCGGGATATTGCGGCGTTTGAACAGATTATGCAGCCGCCAGAACCCGGCCCGCGCCCCATAATCATAGATCGATTCCATGTTCCAATGCCGCTGGTCCGGCCATTGAGCCGCGCCGGGAATATCAGACAAAAACGCCTCAGAGGCGGCGTCGCCATGCAACACACAATTTTCGCCACCCTCTTCGTAATTCAGAACAAACTGAACCGCGATTTTGGCCTGTTTGGGCCACGCCACTTTGGGGGGCGTTGCGCCATAACCGGTCATATTGCGTGGGTAACGCTGGGGCATCTTTGGCTCCTGGTTGATCTATTTGACTATGCAGTCAAATTTCAGTCTTGCAAGCGCAACCGATGCGCCCGAACATGGGCTGACCATTCTGGCCAACCACCTTAATGACATAACGCATCTCGCGGACCACGCAAGAGATGCAACCTAGATGCAAACACGGAGGCCCACATGTCGAACGGATATCTGACCACTCATGTGCTGGACACAGCGCGGGGTATGCCTGCCCAAGCGCTGCGGATTGAACTTTATCGTTTGACGGGCGGACGTGAAAAACGGGCCGATGTGATGACCAATGCAGATGGGCGCACGGGCGCACCGATCATTGACATCGCAGATTTTGAACTGGGCGATTACGAACTGGTTTTTCATGCCGGGGATTATCTGCGTGGCACGGGCCAGCCCCACGGGTTTTTGGATGAAATCCCGATCAAATTCACCATGGATCAGCACGATCATTACCATGTGCCGCTGTTGCTATCGCCGTTTGGCTATTCAACCTATCGGGGGTCATGATGTACGATTTTGCATTGTTGATGCATTGGCTGGAATTCGCCGTGCGCTGGCTGCATGTCATCACCGCGATCGCGTGGATTGGGTCGTCGTTCTATTTCATCGCGCTGGATCTGGGCCTGCACCGGGATCGCAATCTGGCCTCTGGTGCGGATGGCGAAGAATGGCAGGTTCATGGGGGCGGGTTTTACCACATCCAAAAATATCTGGTGGCCCCTGATCAAATGCCCGGCGGGCTGATCTGGCATAAATGGCAGAGCTATTGGACATGGATCAGCGGCTTTATCATGCTGACGCTGGTCTATTATCTGGGCGGCGAGTTGTTTTTGATCGACCCTGACGTGCTGGATATCGCGGTTTGGCAGGGGGTGTTGATATCGCTTGGATCACTGGGATTTGGCTGGCTGGCCTATAATTTCCTGTGTGACCGGTTTGTGAATGTCAATCAAACCACGCTGATGGTGGCATTGTTTGGGCTGCTGGTGGGCATGGCACTGTTTTATACCAACGTGTTTTCAGGCCGCGCCGCCCTGCTGCATCTGGGCGCGTTTACCGCCACAATCATGAGCGCAAATGTGTTTATGGTCATCATTCCCAACCAGAAAATTGTGGTTGCGGATCTGATGGCGGGCCGCACGCCGGATGCCAAATACGGTAAAATTGCCAAACAGAGATCGACCCATAACAACTATCTGACTTTGCCGGTGTTGTTTATGATGTTGTCCAATCATTACCCGCTGTCATTTGCCAGTGATTACAATTGGTTGATTGCCGCTCTGGTGTTTCTGATGGGGGTAACGATCCGCCATTATTTCAATTCCATCCATGCCCGCAAAGGCAATCCGCATTGGACATGGGGGGTGACGATCATTCTGTTTGTGGTGGTGGCGTGGCTGTCTTCGCCACGCGCCTATGTCTATTCCGAGGAAGAGGCAGAATTGACCGGAATGGCGGCGCACTATGCGGCGGCTGATGGGTTTGAAGAGGTTGCAAACATCGTTTTGGGGCGTTGTTCGATGTGTCATGCGGCCGAACCAGCCTGGGGAAATATCCTGTGGCCCCCCAAAGGCGTGATGCTGGAAAACCGGGCGCAAATCGCGGGCATGGCGCGGGAAATTTACCTGCATGCGGGTGCGTCTGACGCAATGCCCCCAGCCAATGTCAGTTGGATGGAGCCCGAAGAGCGCGCCGCAATAGTACGCTGGTTTCGGGATGCCCAAAGCTAAACGGCGCGCCCGAAGCACGCCGTTTTGTTTGAATATGTGACCCCGAAAAACCCGATCAGAGCGGTTGCCAATGCACCCCTGCGGCAGGGATGGTGACGCCGTTCCACGTGACGGGTTCGGGGCCGTAATTGAACAGGAACCGATGGGTATCCGTGTCGCGCAGGCGCAAATCGCGGGGCAAATCATGGGTTTGCACACCAATTTCTGCGCACAATTCGGCAAAAATCCGATCCAATGTGTCATCTGACAGCCATCCCGCCAGATAGCGCAGTTTTTGCGTGCCTTGGATCACGGCCTGCCCGGATTGCGTGGTTTCCAGCACCTGCGCGTCGCCTTCTAGCTGTTCGCACCAGTGCAGCACCGCGCCGCCACCGGTCAGTGGGATGGATGCGTTGGGTGGCAGGCTCTCGGTGAGGGTCACGGTCACGTCCAGCCCAGACAGGTTGGGCCCCATCGGGGTTGGGATCGCCATGTCGGCAGATTTTGTATCCGTGCGCGGGCCAAGCAGGGCCAAACCGTCAAAGGTTTCAAACGCATGGCGCAATCCGTCCGACAACGACATCACGCCGGGGGCCAGAACCAGTTTGTAGGCGGATAGATCAGCGGCGTCCGGTGGCAGAATGTCCACGTTCAGACCCAACCGACGCAACGCGCGATAAAAGGCAAAGCCAAGGCGGAACATGTCAAAATCAGCGCCCTGAGGCTGAGCCTGCCAGGCCCATGCGCTTTCATAATCAAACACCAATGCCACATCGGCACGGGCGGTTCCGACATCCGGCAGCGCTGCGAATTCGTCAGCAACCTGGCGGGCTTCGGCCAAGGCGGGGGCGTCTGCACTGTCGGGGCGCAGCAGGCCGGCATGGTTTTGTTCCTGCGCAAACGGCGCCTGACGCCAGCGGAAATAACACACGGTTTCTGCCCCATGGGCGAACGCTTCCCATGCCCACAGGCGGGCCATGCCGGGCAGGGGGGCGGCATTGTAAGGCGCCCAATTGACCGGTCCGGGTTGCTGTTCCATCACCCACATACGCCCGCGGCCAACGGCGCGGTAAATGTCGTGATGAAACGCTTGGTTGTCCGGATCGCCCTGACGCAGATAGCGCAGTTTGTGCTCTTCTGTGCCTTCCAGCCGATCTGACAGGAACCCAATTGGATAGCTGTCCCAAGATGCAATATCCAGATCCGCGCCGACTTTGTAATGATCAAAGCTGACCTCGCGGCCCATGTAATTATGGATCAACGGTGCGCTGGAATGGGCACGGATTTCATCGGCTTGAATGCGATTAAATTCAACCACCATGTCCGATGAATACCGATAAAAATCAAGCACATGCGACGGGTTTGGTTCTGTCACTGTCAGGTTGGGCAAATCCACCTTTTCAAAGGCATCATATTCCATAGACCAGAAAATATTGCCCCAAGCGCGGTTCAGGGCGTCGGTGCTTTGATATTTTTGGGCCAGCCAGTTTTGGAAGCCCAAACGCGCCGCATCAGAATAGGATCGGGTGGTGTCATGACAGGCATATTCATTGTCGGTTTGCCATGCGACCACATGCGGATTGCTGCCATAGCGCTGGGCAAAAAGCCGGGTGATGCGACGGGATTCTTCGCGATATCCAAGATGGGAAAAACAATAATGGCGACGCGATCCGAATTTGCGTGGGCGGCCCTGTTCATCCAACGGAATCATGTCGGGGTGTTTTTCCAGCATCCATAACGGCGGCGTGGCGGTGGGCGTGCCAAGGATCACCTTTAGTCCGGCGCGGCCCAGCACATCGATCGCGCGGTCCAGCCAATCAAATTGCAAATCACCGGGGCTGGGTTCCAAACGGGACCAGGCAAATTCGCCAATGCGCACCCAAGTCAGACCCGCTGCGACCATCCGTTTGGCGTCAAGCGCCCATATATCCTCGGGCCAATGCTCGGGATAATAACAAACACCTAATGTGCGTTTCATGTTGAACCTCTAGAGAATGACGCGATGTTCGGCTTGGCCTATGGCATCAACGTCGACGGCAAATGTTTTACCGTTATGGGGGTTTAGGCTATTTTCGATGCCTTCTGCGGCGGATGTGCAGAACAGGGTTTTTAGATCATTTCCGCCAAAGGCCGGACAGGATGTCTGGGTGGCAGGAAAACCAACAGCTTCGATAAATTGGGCGTTCTGGTCATAACAGGCCACGCGGTTGGCACCCCATTGGGCATTCCAGAACCGGCCCTGTGCATCGATCACAGCCCCATCAACCCCCCAAGTTTCGCCGCGCGCATCCAGCCAGACAACAGCGTCGCCCACAGGCCATCCGTCGCCATCCAGTGCCACACGCATCACACGTCGATCCAACGTGTCGACGTAATAGGCAAAATCACCATCCGGGGCAAAACAGATCGCGTTTGTGATGGTGATGTCGGGGATGATTTTACGAACTTCGCCGCGATAATAGCGATAGATCGCACCGGCTTTGTCCTCAGCGTTGAACCCCATCGTCCCGATCCAGAACCCACCATAGGGGTCGGCGCGGCCATCATTGGACCGGGTGATCGGATTGTCCGCCTCTAGCGGGGCAATGAGATCGGATTGACCCGTGGAAATCGTGAACAGCGACAGCGCAGATTGCGAGGCAATCATCATCTGATCGTCATTGACCCAACCTGCCGCACTGACACATTCGTCAAACTGCCAGTGCTGCCCTTTGCGGTGCAGGCATTTGGACAGAATGTCGAACCAGAAAAATTCCTGCCGTTCTGGGTGCCATAACGGGCCTTCGCCCAATGAGCAGATTGTGTCGTCGTAGATCATCCAAGCGCCTCGTCATAGGCGGCGACGATTGTTGCCGCGCGTTCGGCGATATCTGATATGGACATCCCGGATTTGTAAATGGCCGATCCAATGCCAAACCCATCCGCAGAAGCTTTGATCCAAGTGTCAAAATTATCCGGACCTGCGCCGCCAACGGCGTAAACTTGGGTGCCTTTGGGCAGGATGGCGCGAATGGCCTGAACGCCAGATGGGCCGATGATGGATCCCGGAAAGATTTTAAGCCCATCCGCACCGGCCTTCAGCGCCGCAAAACATTCGGTTGGGGTCAAAACGCCGGGCCAGCTTTGCATGCCCAATTCTTTGGTTTTGGCAATGACATCTGTGTCGCAATTGGGGGACACGATCAATTTGCCACCGGCGTCATACACGTTTTGCACATCCTCGACGGTCAGAACGGTGCCCGCGCCGATCAGGGCCTGATCGCCATAGGTATCCGCCATCAATTTGATCGAAGTCAGCGGGTCTGGCGAATTCAATGGCACTTCGATCCGGTCGATCCCAGCCTTGATCAGCACATCGGCCGCGGCCAGCGCGTCATCCGGGGTGATACCACGCAGAATGGCAATAATATTGCGGGTCATAATGTGTCCTTTAGGGTTTGATAGGCGGCAGTCAGGCCTGCCAAAGTCATGGCGTCGCCACAGGCGCGGGTCACGGACAACCCTTGCGCGCTCAGGGCTTGTTCATAGGCGTTCGAAATACCGGATGCGCCGATCACAACCACCTGTTGGCCCAGCCAATAAGGCTTGGTTGCCGCCAGTTCGGCACCAATCAGCATGCCGGACAATTGCGCCCGTGTTTCGGCTCCGTCTTTGCCGAATAACAGATCATTGGCACGCAGCCCAAACAGCCGACTAGCCAACCGATCAGGGCGCGAAATGGTGTCAGAAACGGCATCGGCAAATGCCGCGTCGTCCCATCCTTCGCCGACCGAATGGCGCAGCACGGATTTGTTGGCCAGCAACGAAAACAATTCCCCCGTGACCAAAGTCTGAAAGCTGACGATTTCGCCCGCGCTGATATGAGCCCATTTGGAATGGGTGCCCGGCAGGCATAAAACCCCATCAAAATCAGGGTTTTCCAACAGATATCCTGCGATCTGGGTTTCCTCGCCCCGCATCACATCCGCGGGTTTGTTTTGCTTGATCCCGGGGATAACCCGCACCGATAAATTGGCGGCAGGGGCGGTCACCATATTGGGGCTCAGAGGGGGGCAAGGGACCGCCTGATAGGGGGCCTCGACCCAGCCCTGACGTGAGCCAACCATGCCACAGGCAATCATGGGGCAGCTGATATCCCAGCCGTCACACAAGCTTTCTAATGTGACTTCGAATTCGTCCTGCGCCAATTTGCCCATGCCGCGATCGGATTGCCGATGATCCAACACATTATGGGTGTCAGACATGGCCCAAACGCGCAAATGCGTCGTGCCCCAATCAACGGCGATCCATGCGGGCTGGGTCATATCAGCTCTCCTTCGATGACCCACATTCGGTCAGGAAACGACCAAGGCAATGTGAGCCCGTGATTCATCAGGTATCGCCCCGACAAAATCACATCATTGGTTTTGAGGATTTGATCCCCGCGCGACAGGCGCGGTGCGTCATCCCGGTTTTTCAGCGTAATCTTGTATTTTGCATCTGGCGTCAAACGGGTCAGCGGCAAGGGACGTGGCGCGATTTGGCGGGATGTTTCCGCTTTGCCGGCAAACACCACAAACCGATCCCCATTTTCTGACAATTGCTGTTCGGCAATCACTGCGTCATCCGCAGAATCAAGGCGCAGAATATCGGCCTTTTCCATCCAGTGACGGTTGGCCTTCCACCATGCGGTGACGTCCTGTAGGACGCTGACTTCGTGGTCGGTCAATTCACGCGGGTCCATTTCGAACCCCATATGACGTTGCGCGGCCACCCATGCGCGGAATGAAATATCTAGAACCCGGCCCGATGTGTGGCATTCGCGTGGACCCACATGGGACCCGGTGACCGATAGGGGCAGAAACAGCGCGGCATTGTGCTGAATTTTCAGACGTTCCAGCGCGTCATTGCTATCAGACAGCCAAACCCGTTGGGTGCGTTCCATAATGCCAAAATCAATCCGTCCCCCCCCAGAGGCACAGCTTTCGATTTCCACGTTTGGATAGGCGGCCCGCAGGCGATCGATCAATGCATAAGAGCCACGTGTCTGGGATGCTTCGGGCATCGGCAACACGCGGTTATGGTCCCATTTGATATAATCGATGTCATATTCGGACAGGATCGCGCCGATATGTTCAAACAGGAAATCCCGCACTTCGGGCAGGGCCATGTTGATGGCTTTTTGCTGGCGGCCAAGGATTTGATCTTCGCTGCCCAAGGCCCAATCGGGATGGGCGCGATAAACGTCACTGTCCGGGTTGATCATTTCGGGTTCAAACCAGATGCCAAATGTCATGCCTTGGGCATGGACGTGATCGATCAATGGCTGCAACCCGTCGGGATATTTGCGCGGGTCGACCTTCCAATCGGACAGGGCGACGGTGTCATCGTCGCGCATGCCAAACCAGCCATCATCCAGCACAAACCGTTCTGCCCCCAATTGGGCAGCGCGGGTTGCGATGTCGCGCAATTCGGGAATGTTGTGATCGAAATAGACCGCTTCCCAGCAATTGTAATGCACCGGGCGCGGGCGATCCGGATGGGGCCACGTGATAACACGGTCGCGCAGGTGCCGCTGATAGGCCACAGCGCACCCATTCAGACCGTCATCGGAAAACACCGCATATAGCGGGGCAGAGCTGAATTCAGTCTGCGCGGCCATTTCGGACCGAGCGGCATGGCCAAACTGAATTTGGCGACGCCCATCGGGCAGTTCTTCGGCAACCATACGGTGGCCACCAGACCAGCCATAATGGAAGGCATAGGCATGGCCGCTGGCATTTGTCGCGCCACGGCAGGGCACAATAAGGCCGGGGAAATGTTCATGCCCCGTGCGACCAGTGCGGTTTTCGCGGTAACGAATACCGGCGGACCAAGCCGTGCGGTTCATCTGAAATTCGCCACACCAACGACCGGCAAAATCGATCATATCGTCGGATTGTTGCGGGGCGGGCAAAACCGGGGCGGCCAACCAATGCAGATGCACTGGATCGGCGCTGCGCAGGTGGGTCTGCGCGGTGATCATATGGGTGTCCTGATCAATCTGAAACGCAAATTCCAGCGTCAGATCGTTGGACTCATCGCGATAAATCAGGGTCAGGGCGTCACCGCCTGTTTCTTCGCCTAAATAACAGAATTTGGGCAGGATCGGCGTGCCGTTTGCCGCGCGCAGGATCAGGCCGGGCTGCCCGGGAAATGTCCGGGTGGATTCTGGGCATAGGGAAATCTCTGGATTTTCGTCCAGCATCCCGCCTGTCACATCAATCGCATGGGACAGGAACAGGGTATCGAGGTCTTCGTCGTCCGGAAGCCTCGGCCCCCAATAGACCACCTCTGGGAGGCGAGTCCGTTTGGAACCGAGGACAAGAGTTTGACGGCCATCATCAAGGCGCCAGGTTTGGATCATTATTTGACTGCTCCGAGGGTTAGTCCGGCAATGAAATGCCGTTGCATGAGGAAAAACATCGCCACAGGCGGCAGGGCTGCGATGATCGAGCCTGCAGAGAGCATGTGATATGCGACGCCGAATTGCGCGTTAAAGCTGGTGATACCGGCCGTTACGGGTTGTGCAGAAGGACCTTGGGTCAGAACTACGGCCCAGAAAAAGTCGTTCCAGATGAAGGTAAAGATCAGCACCGACAAGGCGGCGATCGCAGGTTTCATCAAAGGCAGTACGATGTACCAGAAAATGCGCCATTCTGCGATGCCTTCGACGCGGGCCGCTTCGATCAATTCGACCGGCAATGCCCGGATAAAGTTACGCATGAACAAGGTACAGAACCCGGTTTGAAACGCGATGTGGAACAGAACCAGCCCGGTTTTGGTATTATACAGCCCCATATCAATCGTCAGATCGCGCACAGGTACCATCAGGATCTGAAACGGGACAAAGTTCCCAGCGATGAACAAAAAGAACACGGCCAGATTGAACCGGAATTTATACACGCCAAGCGCAAATCCGGTCATGCAGGACAGGGCCACCGCACCGATCACCGTCGGAATGGTGATCATGAACGAGTTTAGCACATAACGGGGCATGGGGCTGTCGGTGAACACCCGCATATAGTTTTCAAAACCGGCAAATTCAGACGGCCAGTTCCAGTATTCGCCACCGGCAAAATCCGCCGCGGGTTTGACAGAAAAGATCGCAACCGCCAGCAAAGGCAACAGCCACAGGATGACAGCAACAGGAAGCAGACCTTGGTAGGTGATCTGCCATGTGCGGGATGTTTTTTCGAGAGGTGTCGGAAACATGGATCAGCGCCCCTTTTCGTCTTGGTACATGGACCACAGGAAATAGCCGATAAAGCACAGCATGATGAGGAACAGGACCACAGCAATGGCCGCGCCATAGCCCATCCGGAACCCGTATTCTGACAGGGCCTTTTCGAACATGTAGAAACTGAGAACCCGGGTCGACCCAAACGGCCCCCCGTTGGTCATGATCGAAATCAGATCAAACGACCGCAGCGCGCCAATGATGGTCACAACAAAGGCAATGAACGTCGCCGGTTTCAGTTGGGGAATAATTACATGCCACAACATGCGCGATCCTTTGGCGCCGTCCAAACGCGCGGCTTCGATCTGTTCAGGATCCACCGAATTCAACCCGGTGAGGTACAAGATCATGCAATAGGCCGTCTGCGGCCACAGACCCGCAGCGATAATGCCGTAGGTCGCCAATTTGGGATCGCCAAGTACGTTGATTTTGCCCATGCCAAACACGGCCAAAACTTCGTTCAACAGACCACCATTGGGCAGATAGAACCAGCTGAACACCAGACCAACCACCACTTGGGATATCACAAACGGAAAGAAAAACAGTGATTTATAAAGCCGAATGCCCCGCACGTTCTGGTTCAGAAACAGCGAAATCAGCAGACCTGCGGGGATCGCCAGCAGATATAGGATCAACCATTTAAAGTTGTTGATCAGCGAAATTTCAAACGCGCGATCCTTAAATAGGTCGGAATAGTTTTTCAGCCCGACATATTCGGGAACGCCCAGACCGTCCCACTTGTAAAACGAAACCCGAAAACTTTCTGCGATCGGATAAACCACGTAAATCACAAAGAAAATGATCCCCGGCAGCAAAAACAGCCACGGGGTGATGATCATTCGGTTGCGATGCAACCAGTTGTCCTTTTGATAATCGAGAGATGCGTTTGCCATCTGGTCCTCCTCAAACGGTCGCAAATAGAAGCCACAGGGATGCGTCGTCCGGTGGTGGCTTTTAGCTGAGGCCGTGATGTTCGAAAGGGTCAACCGGTGCCGTGCTGCGGTTGAAAGAAAGGGCGGAACGGCGCTTGGCCGCTCCGCCCAATGACGTGATTATTCGTAAACAGACTGACGTGTCTGTTCCAGACGTTCCAGGATGTCGTCCAGGTTATCTGGGAACACCATGAATTCTTGCAGACCTTCCATGCCAGCCGCAGCCATTTCAGCCGGGAAGTCACGGTCAAAGAACTGAGCAACACCACCGGTGGCGTTGTTGGACAGCATATCAAAGCCAGCGTTCAGGAATTCGTCATCATCCACACCGGATGCTGCGTTAACAGGCAATTGACCCAGGTTTTCACCGTTGTTGATCAATGTCTGGTTTTCCGCAGACACAACAAAGCGCAGGAATTCACGTGCGGCTTCTTTGTTGGATGCGTTTGCAGGGATGTGGAACGTATCTGTTGGTGCGTCCTCAGCCGGTGCAATCGACGCGTCGATTGTTGGGAACTGATAGAAACCCAGTTGATCGTCTGTCAGGCCACCTTCGCGGAAATGCGGCACCGAGAAGTTCCCCATCAGATAGGCTGTTGCTTCGCCGTTGACCATGAATGGCAGGGCTTCTTGCCAGCTATAGGTCTGGTGATCCGCAATAAAGCCGCCCATGTCGATCAGCTGACGCCAGTTGGCGAAAGTTGCGCGAACGCGGTCATCGGTCCATGCGACTTCACCCTGAGCAAGCTGCATGTGGAAGTCAAAACCGTTGGTCCGCATGTTCAGGTAGTCAAACCAGCCGCCAGCAGTCCACAGGAACTTGGACCCGATTGTGTAGCAGGCGCGACCAGAATCAACGATCACCTGACAGTTGGCCAGCTCTTCTTCCCAGGTTGATGGTGCGCTCAGGCCCAGCTCTGCAAAGATATCTTCGCGGTAGTAAACACCCCACTGGTAGTATGTGTAGGGTACGCCCCACTGCGCGCCGTCGATGGTCATCGCACCTTTGGTGGATGCCAGGGCTTCTGCGATCTCAGGCTCGGCCCACAGATCAGAGATGTCTTCGAACAGGCCAGCCTCAACGTATGGGCCCATACGGTTGGCCGCGTACCAGTTGGCAACATCAGGCGCATCCGCAGTCAAGAAGTTCCGGATCTGCGTTTTATACGCTTCCCGGTCGATCACTGTCAGCTCGATGTTCAGGTCTGGGTGCAGTTCGCCGAAACGCTCTACCATGCCTTCGATCACAGCGCGTGGCGCTGGATTTGACATGTCTGAGAAAATTTTCAGATCGCCGGACAGATCTGCAAATGCTGGCCCTGACAGAGCGGCAATCGTCGCGCCCGCAGCTACGGACGTTTTAAGAATGGAATGCATGGTATCCTCCCTTTTGCTTCCACCGAACAAGTTCCAAATAATGAAACTTGGTTTTGGATATTGAAATCATAATGCCCTTTCGCCTAAGGTTGTCAACAGGCAAGCGGTCAATGCAGAGGGATTTGATCGCCTTGAGGGAGGGAAATTTATGGCTGGATCCAGCGACGGAACCGTAGGGAAGGCACTGGAAGTGCTTGATCAGGTGGCAGATTTTGGCCGCCCCGTCCGTTTCGGTGAATTATTAGAAGGCTCGGCATTCCCAAAAGCGACGCTTTATCGATTTGTCCAAACCTTAACGAATCAGCGGATGCTTTCGTATGACGAAGATCGGCAAACCTATACGCCGGGGCTGCGATTGGTGCGTCTTGCGCATACGGCTTGGGCGCAGGCATCGCTTGCGCCGATTGCGCGTCCCTATTTGGATTCCCTGAGCGAAGCGGTTGGCGAAACCGTGCATCTGGCCCAGTTGGATCACGCACATGTCTTATATGTCGACAAACGCAACCCCGCCGAACCGGTTCAGATGTATTCCTCGGCTGGCAAAGTTGGCCCGGCCTATTGTACGGGCGTTGGCAAAGTCATGCTGGCCTATCTGCCCGAAGAAGAGCTGAGCACCGTTTTAGACCAACAAAGCTATCACCGATTTACGTCGGCCACATTGGCCAATCGCGACAGCCTGATGCAGGATGTGCAGGCGATCCGTGAAAGTGGCTATGGGTTTGACCGAGAAGAACATGAACCCGGCATTATATGTGTCGCCGTTCCAATCCTAACCGAACAAGGCCGTGCGCTGGGTGCTTTGTCGGTGACATCAACGATGCGGCGCACGAATCTCGCAGGGCTAGAACGCCTGGTTCCGCAAATTCGGGAAACGGCGCAAAAAATCGCCACAGATGCCGCCAATTGGCATTTCCCCGACACTCAAAAAACTAACTGAAAGGTCCAAACATGTCTGGCGTCGTCTTAAAGAATGTTGTCAAGAAATACGGTGACGTGGAAGTGATCCATGGCATCGACCTGCAAATCGAAGATGGGGAATTCTGCGTTTTTGTTGGGCCGTCGGGCTGTGGTAAATCCACATTGCTGCGCATGGTTGCCGGGCTCGAAGAAACCACCGGCGGGGCCGTTTCGATTGGGGAACGGGATGTGACCCATATGGATCCAGCGCGCCGCGGCGTGTCCATGGTGTTCCAGACTTATGCGCTTTATCCGCATATGACGGTCAAGGAAAACATGGGGTTTGGCCTGCGCATGAATGGCGTCGCCAAAGATGAGATCGAAGCCAAAGTGGCTGAGGCCAGCCGCATCCTGAAACTGGACGATTATCTGAAACGCAAACCCGCCGCTTTGTCGGGTGGTCAGCGTCAGCGGGTATCGATTGGTCGGGCGATTGTTCGCGGCCCCGAAGTGTTCCTGTTTGATGAACCATTGTCGAACCTGGACGCTGAATTGCGGGTGGAAATGCGGGTCGAAATCGCGCGTCTGCACAAAGAAATCGGCGCAACCATGATCTATGTGACCCATGATCAGGTCGAAGCCATGACCTTGGCCGACAAAATCGTTGTGCTGCGGGCTGGGAATATCGAACAGGTTGGCGCGCCGATGGATCTGTATCGTGATCCCGACAACCGGTTTGTTGCGGGCTTTATCGGGTCGCCGTCGATGAATTTCGTCAACGGCACCGTCAAAGGCGACCAAGTCGATGTGCCTGGCTATGGCGGTGCATTGCCGTCTGTGGGCGAAGCGATTGAGGGTCAGTCGGTGCTGGTTGGCCTACGTCCCGAACATTTGGTGCTGGCCGCTGGCGACACCCACACTGTTGAGCTGACCGAAAGTCTTGGCGGAGTGTCCTATGCCTATCTGACGGCTGCAACCGGTGAAAAACTGGTGGTCGAAGAGCGGGGCGATAAACGCAGCTCTATCGGCGACAAAGTGGGCCTGAGCATCGAACCATCGCGCATCTTCTTGTTTGATGCGCAATCCGAACAGCGTCTGCGCTGATCGAGATTTAGAATGCAAAAAGGGCGCTGGAACCAAGATGGTCCAGCGCCCTTTCTTAATCGTTTGGTTTAATCGTCAGGTTTAATCGTTTGGGCGACGTTCGCTGCGCCCTATGATCTGCGTATTTGGACCAACTAAAATCAGGCGGGCTTTGCACCATAATAAAGCCCAACCACATGTTCCGCCTGCGCAAAGAATAGCCAGCGACTGGCCAGAATGCCAGCAATGTGGCTGATCGCTGCCAATGCACCAATCCAATGGCCAACCGGCAGCAATAACAGCGCAATCGGCAGGCCAAATCCGAGGAACAGCGCGATGATCCGCAATTGTGCCGCGCGCTTGCGCGCCACCCGATAGACCATTTCGTTCATCAGATAGTTAGTGCCTGTATGGGGCGGTTCAAACGCCCGCACGGACCCGATATTGCCCAGCCCCGTGGCGGTGGCGATGGTCGATCCAGAGGCTTGCAACGCCTTGTCGCCAGCGATCCAGTTCAGCAATTGCACCGTGCCGGAAATGGCCAGCAGCGGCAATGCCAGTTTGATCTGGCCTGCAAATAGCGCGCCGCCTGCTAGGGAAAATGTCAGGAACATCAAAGGGGTAGACCAGTGGTGCCATCGCGGGATGGTTTTCAACTGATTATAGATCATCGACGTTGTAAAAATCGTGCCAAGCGACAGGATCGCGCCGATTATGCCGATCGCAACCCATTGTGTGCCCGCAAAGACCAGACCGGCGCCATAGATCGCCATAACGATCAACGCGGCAACCGAACAGACCCCTTCGCGTGACAACCAGGAACTGCGCCACTGGGTAAACGCCTTTAGCGCGCGTTCAGGATGGCCCAGATGAAACGCAGAAGCCAGCAAGCCGCCGACAGACATCAGGTAAGCCAGCGCAAAGAACACAAAGGCGACGCCGCCAGTTGGCGCAGGCAGGCCAAGGCCCAGCCAGAATAACAGGCCAAAACCGATGCCCGAAAATGTGGTAAAGAGGATGACGGAACGTGCGGGATGCATTAGTTTTCTCCCTCTTTTGGGGTGGCACCGGGCAGGGCGCCCAATTTGCGATCAAGCCATCCAAGGAAGCCTTGGGGTTCTTCTGCAACGGGATCAAGGAACGGTGCGAGGATATCAATCGCTTCGTCCTTGGGGCGCGGCGGCAGGTATTTATTGACCGGTTTCGTGCCCATTTCAGGCATCAAATCCATGCCGCCACGTTCGCGCGACAGGGTCGATACATTGCTGTCGGGATCGTTGAAATCCCCGAAATGGCGGGCACCAGCGGGGCAGGTGCGCACACAGGCCGGTTCACGGTCAATTTCGGGCAGGTTTTCGTTGTAAATCCGATCCACACACAGGGTGCATTTCTTCATCACGTTTTCGGTCATGTCCATTTCGCGCGCACCGTAGGGGCAGGACCACGCACATAGACCACAGCCGATGCAATTGTCTTCGTTGACCAGAACAATGCCGTCTTCGACTCGTTTATAGCTGGCCCCGGTGGGGCAGACGGTCACACAGGGCGCGTCTTCGCAATGCAGGCAGGATTTGGGGAAATGCACCAGTTTGGCGGTGCCTTCTTTGGGGGTGATTTCAAAGGAATGCACCCGGTTCAGGAACGTGCCCTGCGGATTGGCCCCATACGGGTCCTGATCTGACAGCGGCGCGCCGTAGTTTTCGGTGTTCCAGCCTTTGCAGGAAATCACGCAGGCATGACAGCCCACGCACGTGTCCAGATCGATCACAAGACCAAGTTTGCGGGTTGTGGTTGCAGGAAGTTGGGTCATTTTTTGCCTCCGACGTTCCAAGCCAGTTGATCCGGGCCTTTGCCGACCGGGGATTTGATCGGGGCGTGATCCGGGATCGCGACCTCTGGGGCGTCGACCTTTTCGATTTTGACCTTCAGATCAAACCACGCGGCCTGACCGGTGATCGGATCGGAATTGGACCAGCGCAACCCATCGCCTTTGGGGGGCAACAATTCATGGATCACGTGATTGAGCAAGAACCCTTTGGTGGCTTCGGGGGCGTTTTCATCCAGCGCCCAAGCGCCGCGACGTTTACCGATCGCGTTCCATGTCCAGACCGTGTTGGGGTTCAGCGCGGCCATATGCGCGACTGGGATGGTGATGGACCCATGCGGGGATGTGACCCGTGCCCATTCGCCTTCTGTCTTAAATCCGTGCTTTTCCCAGATATTTGTGGGCAAATACAGCGGGTTGCGGCCGTGTAGCTGGCGCAGCCACGCGTTTTGTGACCCCCAGCTGTGATACATCGCCATCGGGCGCTGTGTCAGGGCATGCACGTCATATTCGGTGGACCCGGCATCTGACAACGGTTCATACCAGATCGGCAAAGGCGCCATGACCTTTTTGATCTGGGGACGCAGATGATCGGGTGGCTGCACACGGCCATGGCCTTCGGCGGCCAATTGGAACCGGCGCATCGGTTCGGAATAAAGATCAAAGATATAAGGCTGAGGGCTGTCAAAGAAGCCCATTTTCACCGCCCAATCCTGATAGGCCATGTTGAAAGGTTTGAAAAACGCCGCCTCTTCGGGGACGTGTTCCATCCAGAAGCCGCCGTTTTCAATATAAGCGTCCAGCTGGTCGGGATTCACGTCGCCGCGTCCATGGGATGCCTCGCCATCGCTGCCTTTGCGCCAGCCCGCCAGCGGACCAATGCCCGGACGACGGATGTGATTGGTGATGTAATCCGCGTAGTCGGCGTATTTCTGTTCACCATCCTCAGTCACAAAGCCCGGCAGGTTCAAACGCGCACCCAGATCACACAACATGGATTGGAACCCACGCACATCACGATCTGGTTCGACAACGGGCCAGCGGATGGCGTCGGCCACGGCGTCCGCTTCGCAGATCGGGCGATCTAGCAGACTGATGCAATCGTGGCGTTCCAGATAGGTGGTGTCGGGCAGGATCAGATCGGCATAAGCGACCATTTCGGACGAATAAGCATCGGAATAGATGATCCGGGGAATGACGTAGTCACCGTTTTCATCCTTGTCGGTCAGCATGTCCATCACGCCGGTCGTGTTCATCGACGAATTCCACGACATGTTCGCCATATACATAAACAGCGTGTCGATTTTATAGGGATCGCCCGCATGAGCGTTGGAAATCACCATATGCATCAAGCCGTGCGACGACATGGGGTTTTCCCAGGTAAACGCTTTGTCGATACGTTTTGGATTGCCGTCATCGTCCAGCAACAGGTCCTCTGGACCATGCACAAAGCCCAGATGAGGACCGTTCAGCGGTGATCCGGGTTCGGATTTGCCGTGCGGTTTAGGATGGGCGGTGAACGGTTTGGGATAGGGCGGTTTGAACCGCATCCCGCCGGGGGTTTCCACGGTGCCCAGCACGATTTGCAGCATGTGCAGCGCACGACAGGTCTGGAACCCGTTGGAATGGGCGGAAATACCGCGCATGGCGTGCATTGCCACCGGACGCCCCACCATTTTGGCGTGTTTTTTGCCGCGGAAATCGGTCCATTCCTGATCGATTTCAATCGCTTCATCAAACGCCACACGGGCCAGTTCGGCGGCCAAAGCCTTGATCCGGTTGGCGGGAATACCGGTTTTGTCCGCCACATTTTCTGGGGCATGATCTGGGTTCATGAAATGCTCGGCCATGTGTTGGAACACGGACCGATGGGTGACGCCGCCATGACGCCACGACCCTTTCAGATAGGGTTCAACGCCTTGGCCATTCCAATCCGCCAGTTGACCGTTGCGCGCATCGACAACCTGCGGCACGCCTTCGTCATTGCGAATGGCCAGACCGTAATCGGGGCTGTCCGGGTCCGCATTCAACAGAACCGGCGCATTGGAGAACCGCGCGAGGTATTCCAGATCCAGTTTGCCCGCCCGGAACAATTCATAAATCAACGCAAGGATCATCAACCCATCCGTGCCGGGTGTGATGCCAAACCAGTCATCTGCAACCGCGTTATAGCCCGACCGCACCGGGTTCACGCCGATGATCTTGGCGCCGCGCCCTTTGGCGTTGCCGATGCCCATTTTGATCGGGTTGCTGTCGTGATCTTCGGCCACACCAAAGATCATCACCATTTTGGTGCGGTCCCAATCCGGCTGACCAAATTCCCAGAACGCGCCGCCCATCGTATAGATGCCAGCGGCGGCCATGTTCACCGAACAAAACCCGCCATGGGCCGCATAATTGGGCGTGCCAAAGCTTTGGGCCCAAAAGGATGTGAAGGATTGCGATTGATCCCGCCCGGTGAAAAACGCCAGCTTTTCCGGGGCATTGTCACGCAGCGGTTCCAGCCAACCGGACGCAATGGTCAGGGCTTCGTCCCAGCTGATTTCTTCGAATTCACCCGATCCGCGTTCGCCAACCCGTTTCAGGGGCGCACGCAGACGGGACGGGGCGTTATGCTGCATGATCCCGGCGCTGCCTTTGGCACAAAGCACACCTTTGTTGACCGGATGATCGCGGTTGCCCTCGATATAGGCAACTTTGCCTTCTTTCATGTGGACGTTGATGCCACATCGGCAGGCACACATATAGCAGGTGGTTTTGCGCACTTCGTCTGAAACGACGGGCGACAGGTTCACCTTCGGTTGATGCGTCATGGTCGGTCTCCCCTCCGGCCTTTGTATCAATTGTGTATCAATACTCGGGGCCGGTCCGCCGAGTAAAGTGTATCAATTCTTGTTATTTGCCTGCCGAACGGTGACCGCGATCATCATGGTCACATCATCTGCGCTGCACCCGCGCGACAGATCATTGGCAGGTTTGGCCAGACCCTGAAGGATCGGACCGATGGCGGCATATCCGCCAATGCGTTGGGTAATTTTGTAGGCAATGTTGCCCGCATCCAGCGATGGGAAAATCATCACATTGGCCTGTCCAGCCGTTGCGGAACCCGGTGCCTTTTTGCTGCCAACAGCGGGCATAAACGCCGCGTCAAACTGCAACTCACCATCGGATGCGATGTCTGGGTTTTGCGCCGCAAAGGTCTGCGCTGCGGTGGCCACTTTGTCCACGGCAGGGTGGCGGGCGCTGCCCTTGGTGGAAAAGGATAGAAACGCAACTTTGGGTTCGCCCAGCGACAATGCGCGCAAGGATGTACAGGACGCCGCAGCAATGGCGGCCTGATCGTCCGAAGATGGATCAATAACCAAGCCACAATCCGCATAGATCATCGGGCGGGCCGGTTCCGCGGCACCCGCAGGTGGGGCCATCAGGAAAAACGATGATACGATGGGGCTGTCTTTGGCTTTGCCAATCACTTGTAATGCGGCCCGGACCACATCGGATGTGGTGGCCACTGCGCCGCCAACGGTGCCTGCCGCGTGATCCAGACGGACCAGCAAAGACGCAAACACCAGAGGATCACGAACGACCGCTGCGGCCTTTTCGCGATCAACCCCTTTATGTTGACGCAATTGGAAAAATGTTTCGGCCATTTCGTCGTGCAAATCAGACGTGGCCGGGTCCTGGATCATCAGATCCGCAGAAACCTGCGCGCCAATGGCGGACAGACCTGCTTCGATTTCGGCCTTGGGGCCGACCAGAATAATACGTGCGATACCAGCCTGTTGCGCCGCAACAGCCCCGGCAATAACGCGTGGATCACCGCCCTCAGAAAGGGCGATGATCGCAGGGTTAGAGGCCACGTTTGACCGTAACTCTTCCAGTGTTGGAAATGTTGTCATCTGTGGCCTCCTTTCAATCTCAAACCTGTTCTTTTTGCATGTCGTCTGGGTTAATCCCTGCGACTTGGACGGGTTTTTTCATTGCGTCGCGGCGGAATGGGTCGCCGAGTTCTTGGTTGATCATGGCTTCGATCAGGGTTGTGATGCCGTTTTTCTGGTCAATCACAGCCTGGTTCAGGGCCGCGGTCAGTTCGTCCTGAGTGCGCGCTTGCACGCCTTTCAGGCCGCAGGCGGACGCGATGCCGGCATAGGACACTTGTTGGTCCAGCTCGGTGCCAACAAAGTTGTCGTCAAACCACAGCGTCGAGTTGCGCTTTTCAGCGCCCCATTGGTAGTTGCGGAACACGATCTGGGTCACGGCGGGCCATTCTTCGCGGCCAATCGCGGTCAGTTCGTTCACCGCGATGCCAAAGGCGCCATCGCCAGAAAAGCCGATCACAGGCACGTCTGGGCACCCGATTTTCGCACCGATCACCGCAGGCAGACCATAGCCACAAGGACCAAACAGGCCGGGGGCCAGATATTTGCGGCCTTCGTTGAACGATGGATAGGCGTTCCCGATCGCGCAGTTATTGCCGATATCCGAGCTGATGATCGCATCGCTGGGCATTGCCGCCTGAATCGCGCGCCATGCCATACGTGGGGACATCCAATCCGGTTTGTCCGCCCGCGCACGTTCGTTCCAGGTGGTGCCCGGATCGTCGTTTTCGTGGGTCAGAGATGACAATTCCTGCGCCCAAGCGGATTTGGTTGTGCCGATCAGGTTTTTGCGATCTTCGCGGCCTGCATCGCCTGCTGCGTCACCCAAACGGGCCAAGATGCCTTCGGCCACCTTTTTCGCGTCACCAACGATGCCAACAGTCACGTCTTTGGTCAGGCCAATGCGATCCGGGTTCATATCAACCTGAATGATTTTCGCATCGGTCGGCCAGTAATTAATGCCATAGCCGGGCAGGGTTGAGAACGGGTTCAACCGGGTGCCAAGCGCCAGAACAACGTCGGCCTTGCTGATCAATTCCATGCCCGCTTTGGACCCGTTATAGCCCAGAGGACCCGCAAACAAAGGATGCGAACCGGGGAACGCGTCATTGTGCTGATAGCCCACACAAACCGGGGCAGTCAGACGTTCGGCCAGCTCTTTGGATGCGTCGATGCCACCGGCCAGAACCACGCCAGCGCCGTTCAGGATCACAGGGAATTTCGCATCTGTCAGCAGATCCGCAGCGGCCTGCAGGGATTCGTCGCCACCAGAGGGACGTTCAAACGACACGATTTTAGGCAGATCGATGTCGATGACCTGGGTCCACATGTCACGCGGGATGTTCAGCTGAGCCGGTGCACTTGCGCGTTTGGCGTTCATGATCACACGGTTCAGAACCTCGGCCACACGGGTCGGGTCGCGCACTTCTTCTTGGTAGCAGACGCAATCGGCGAACATGCGCATCTGTTCCATTTCCTGGAACCCGCCCTGACCGATGGTTTTGTTGGCCGCCTGAGGCGTGACCAACAGCAACGGTGTGTGGTTCCAATAGGCGGTCTTAACAGCCGTCACAAAGTTGGTGATGCCGGGACCGTTTTGCGCGATCATCATCGACATTTTGCCGGTCGCGCGGGTGTAGCCATCCGCCATCATCCCGCCAGACCCTTCGTGGGCGCAATCCCAGAACGTGATCCCAGCCTTCGGAAAAATGTCCGAAATCGGCATCATCGCAGAACCAATAATCCCAAATGCATGCCCAATCCCATGCATCTGCAAAGTCTTAACAAACGCTTCTTCTGTCGTCATCTTCATGGCCAGAGATCCCCTTTTAGCTTTCAGCGATTGTAGGGATTGGCAGTGGTTCAAAATAGGGCCAGATTATGGTTCTGGATAAGTCCAGAATTTTGCTCCCTAAAATTTCGAAATTATCACGTAATTTGTTGTACATTAACAAAAATACTGATTGTCAGCCGCTTTACGGCTTCTCAATTCTGTTCAAAATTGAGACTTTCATTCTCACTGGGCGGGCATTGGTTTCGAATTTGTCGTCAAAATTGACCTGTGTCATAGAATCTGTTTTTCGCCAGATTCTCCACTTATCCGCGGTTAAGGGTTTGGGAAATCAAAGACAGGCCATCATGGATTTTGGTTTGGGGTATGGACGAATAGGCAAGCCGGTAAAAATCGGTTGGTGGCGTGTCACCTGCAAAGAACGGAGCGCCGGGTTCGATCAGCACGCTTTGGCTGCGTAACTTTTCGGCGGCCTCGTCCATATTGACGCCTTCTGCGCGCATCCAAAGGGACGATCCACCGTAACTGCCTTCTCCTGCAACGGTCAGGCCCAGTTCACCAATGGCTTGGTCCATTACCCGCCGGCGATCGTGATACGCCGTCTGCATACGTTTGATCAGGGCATCATAATGTCCCAATGACAGGAAATATGACGTTGTGCGCTGCAATAGGCCGGGGGGGTGGCGCAAAACCGATGCCCTCAATGCGCGTGCTTCTCGGATAAACGGGGCAGGGCCCACCAAATAGCCCAGCCGAAGTCCCGGAAACAGGGATTTGGAAAAGGATCCGACATAGATAACCCGCCCCCCTTCGTCCAAAGATTTGAGCGCAGCCGAGGCCGGTTTCAGAAAGGCCATTTCGAATTCGTAATCGTCCTCAACAATCAGAAAATCATCCCGCTCGGCTTTTTCCAGCAATTCTTTGCGTCGGGATAATGGCATGGTTGCCGTTGTCGGGCATTGATGGGCTGGTGTGGTGAACACAACATCTGTGTCATCTGGAATCAAATCCGGGGGCAGGCCATCGTCATCCACTGGCACATGGGACACATGGCAGCGCGACCCATGCAAAATATCGCGCAAGGACGGGTAACCCGGGGTTTCGATGGCAGCACGACGACGTTGATTCAGCAGAACCTGAACCGTCAGCCAAAGTGCGTTTTGCGCGCCCATCGTGATCAGCACTTCGTCAGAAGAGGCAAGGATACCGCGGCGAGGTAGCGTTTGACGGGTGATGAATTCAACAAGGTTGGGATCATCCGCGTCAAAGTGATCCGCAGAAAGTGATTTAAAATCTTTACGCCCCAAGGCCTGCAACGCGCAGAGCCGCCAATTGGCGCTGTCAAACAATTCGGGATCCATCTGGCCGTAAATGAATTGATATTTATACGTCGCCCAATCGGCCGGTTTCTGAAGCCAGTAGGGTGTTGGCCGATGCCCCAGGACGCGGGTCCAGTCTACATTACCTTTGCCCGGTGCGCGGGCTGGGAAACTGGGCGGCTCGGGGGCGTTGTCGGACACATAATAGCCTGAACGCCCCATCGATGTGATGTAATTATCGGCCTGCAATTCGGTATAAGCGAGGGTCACCGTAATCCGGCTGACCCCCAAATGACGCGCCAATGCGCGCGACGACGGTAGCTTTTCTTTGGATTGGAAACGGCCGGACAGGACCCCTTCGGCGACGATCTGACGGATCTGGCTTTGAAGTGTGTGTTCGCTGTCTGGCGACAAGAAGAATGTGTTGACGGAAATGGCCATAACCGCAAAATAGACTGGACTTAGATCAGAGGCAATCTGGACTTAGCTGCAATCGGTCAAATAAATGTCAGTTCCCCAGGAAATACATGCGCTAGACAGGTCGCTGGGCGGGGGGGCGTCACTGATAAATCCGGTCAAATCCTTTAGGTTGGCCACGCGAATGGGGGCTTTTCTGAGGAATTTGGACTGGTCGCTGGCCAGATAGACCTGCCGGGATTGTTTCAAAATGGTCTGGCTGACGGCCACTTCTTGGATGTCGAAATCCAACACATCGCCATCGTCATCCAGCGCGGAACACCCGATAAAGGCAACGTCAAATTTAAACTGTTCAATGATGCGCGTGGCCACATTGCCAACCAAGCCACCATCGGTTTTGCGCAGGGTGCCGCCTGTGACGATGATTTCCGCCTGACGATGCCCCGATAACAGGTTGGCGACGTTCATGTTATTGGTGATCACCAGCAGGTTCTCGTGCTGGGTGAGCGCACCGGCAATTGCTTCGCAGGTGGTTCCGATGCCCAGAAACAAGCATGAACCGTTTGGAATAAGAGTTGCACAAATATCGGCAATTTCAGCCTTAGAGCTGCGTTGTAAATTGCGGCGCTCTTGGTAGTCGATATTGGTTGTGCCGGATGGCAAAACCGCGCCGCCATGAACCCGTTCCAGCCGACCAGATTCCGCCAGATCGGTCAAATCTCGGCGAATGGTTTGCAACGTGACGCCAAAATGTGCGGCCAAGCCGTCCACGGTGACTTTGCCGTCACGGCGCGCCAAATCCAGAATTGCGGGATGTCTAAGTGCTTGGGTCATGTTGGCCTGTTTGTTTCATGCGATCATGGGATGCAATCTGGGCCAATGCAAGCGCGATTGCGACAAAACGAAAAAATACGAACATATTGGTGTTCGTTTCGCGCGTGACGTGCTAAGTCAAGGCAACATTTATCGACTCGGATGATCCCATGACCCAGACTTATGATCTTTTTGTTATTGGTGGCGGCATTAATGGCTGCGGCATCGCGCGCGACGCCTCTGGGCGGGGGCTTAGGGTTGGGCTGGCGGAAATGAACGATCTTGCGTCGGCTACGTCATCCGCATCGACCAAACTGTTTCACGGTGGATTGCGCTATCTGGAATATTTTGAGGTGCGGTTGGTGCGCGAAGCCCTGATCGAGCGGGAAAATCTGCTGCGCGCCATGCCGCATATTTCCTGGCCGATGCGGTTTGTGCTGCCCTATCACAAAGACATGCGATTTGAGGGAAACACCCCCACATCCAAGCTGTTGGGCGTGGTGATGCCTTGGATGAAGGGGCGCCGCCCGGCTTGGCTGATCCGGATGGGGCTGTTTATGTATGACCATCTGGGGGGGCGCAAAATCCTGCCTGCCACATCAACCGTTGATTTGCGAGTTGAGGCCGAAGGTGCCCCCCTGAATGATCGGTTTGAAAAGGCCTATGAATATTCTGATTGCTGGGTTCAGGACGCGCGGTTGGTTGTGCTGAATGCGCGGGATGCGGAAATGCGTGGCGCGGATATTCTGGTGCGCACCAAGGTTGTTTCCGCAGAACGCGACGGCAAAGAATGGGCCATCACATTAGAGGATGCACAAGGTCAGCGCGTGGTGCGGGCCAAGATGCTGGTCAACGCGGCCGGGCCTTGGGTTGGGGATGTCATTCAGCAAAAGGTGCGGATTAATTCACAAGAAAACGTGCGGTTGGTGCGCGGGTCCCATATCGTCACCAAACGTTTGTTTGATCACGATAAATGCTACTTCTTCCAGGGCGAAGATGGACGTATCATTTTCGCAATTCCTTATGAACAGGATTATACGCTGATTGGCACCACCGATCAGGATCATCCTGATGCCAGCCAACGCCCGGAATGCACAATCGAAGAACAGGATTACCTGTGTGCGTTCATTTCAAATTACGTCAAAAATCCGGTGACACGGGATGATGTGGTATGGACCTATTCCGGTGTGCGCCCGCTTTATGATGATGGGGCCAGTTCTGCGCAGGCGGCAACTCGGGAATATGTTTTGACGGTGGATGACGCTGGCGCGCCGATTTTGAATGTGTTTGGCGGTAAAATCACCACCTATCGGCGTTTGGCGGAAAATGCGTTGGAAAAAATTGGCCAACATTTACCGCTGAAAACCGCGCCTTGGACCAAAGGCATGCCATTGCCCGGCGGGAATTTCCCGGTTGATGGCGTGGAGGCGTTGCAGGATCGTTTGGCTGCGGATTACCCGTTTTTATCAGCCAGTTGGGCGCAGCGTTTGATCCGGTGTTATGGCACCGAAACATGGGATGTGCTGCGGGACGCGAAAACGGTGGCGGATTTGGGCACTGACTTTGGCAACACCCTGAGTGAGGCCGAACTGATCTGGATGCGCGACAAAGAATTTGCTCGCACCGCCGAGGATGCGATCTGGCGCCGCACCAAGCTGGGGCTGGGGATGGATGCAGATCAAATCGCTAAAGTCGAAGCGTGGTTTGACGCCTGAAATTAACATTCGTGAATGACAAAGGGCGGCGTTATTCAACGCCGCCCTTTGATGTTCGTTTAGCCAAAAACGCGCGTCAATGCGACGTCAACAGCATTGGTGATTTGGTCGATATCATCGGCCGTCGCAATCAAAGCAGGGCTAAAGCACAGGGTGTTGTTGCGACCGGGGATGGACCGGTTAGTCGCACCGATGATCACACCTTGGGCGTTGCATTCTGCGACCACTTTTTGAACCAGCGCTTCTGCGACGGGTTCTTTGGTGTCGCGATCGGCGACCAGTTCCGCACCCAGGAACAGACCTTTGCCACGCACATCGCCGATGACGCTGTGTTTTTCCATCAACGCTTCTAGGTTGGCCAACATGCGATCGCCCATTGCGACACAGTTTTCCAGCAGACCTTCTTCTTCGATGATCTTCATGTTTTCGATCGCCGCAGCTGGGCCAGCGGTACAGCCGCCAAAGGTGGAAATATCGCGGAAATAGTTCATCGGATCGGCGGAATTGTCTTTGAACTGGTCAAAGATTTCTTCGGTTGTGACCAGCACGGCGATGGCCGCATAGCCAGAGGCCACACCCTTGGCCATTGTGACCATATCGGGTTTGATCCCGTATTGCTGATAGCCAAACCATTTGCCGGTGCGGCCAACGCCACAAACCACTTCGTCGATGTGCAGCAGGATATCGTATTGCTTACAGATTTCCTGAACGCGTTCCCAGTATCCTTCTGGTGGGGTGATCACACCACCGCCAGCGGTCACGGGTTCCAGACATAATGCACCAACGGTTTCGGGACCTTCACGCAGGATCACTTCTTCGATCTGGTTGGCCGCCCAAACGCCATAACCCTCTTCTGGGGCGCCATCCTGTTCGTGCTTGCGATATTCCATGCAGTGAGGAACTTTGATGAAATCAGGTGCAAACGGACCGTATTGCGCGTTGCGTTCGTCCTGACCACCGGCCGACATCGTGGCCAAAGTAGAGCCGTGATAGTCGCGGTCGCGGTACAGAATTTTGGTTTTCTTGCCACCGTATTTTTTATGGGCGATCTGACGCACGATTTTAAAGGCTTTCTCATTCGCCTCAGAACCGGAATTCATGTAATAAACCCGGGACATGCCGGGCATTTTGTCGATCAGCATTTCGGCAAAAATGGACCCCGGAATAGACCCGGCGGTTTGCGCGAAATAGCACAGCTTCATCAGCTGTTCATGGACGGCATCCGCAATCTGTTTGCGGCCATAGCCAACGTTTACGGTCCAGACACCACCGGATACGGCATCCAGATGTTCTTTGCCATTTTGGTCCCAGACCCGCATCCCTTTGCCTTCGACGATGATCCGGGGATCATTTTCTTCAAGGGGTTTGTGTTGCAACAGGTGATGCCAGACATGCGCTTTGTCTGCGGCAACGACCTTGCTTAGATCATTTTCTTTGAACGTGCCGTCCATCGTAAGGCCCTTTCCATAAAACAAGAGTTGATCAGTTATGACGTCAGAGAATCTGGCGTTTGATGATTATACCTTCATCGTTTGTAACATGTCTGTAATAGGGCCAGATTGGGCACTGTCATATATCCAAATATTTTTTTCAACCTGCCTGTTTATGGGGCTTCTTGTTGTTAGTGGATTGAAAATAAACAAATAATTTTTGCAGGTCATTTTGTTATGCGGGGTGTGATGTCTGTTTCACACAAATGAAAACCGAGAAAAACATTGATTGAAACGAGGTTTTAAGCTCGGATCAATGTTGATCGGGGCCAAACGGCTTGGTCGAACTTGAATTTGAGGCGGAAACCGCCCGAGGCGTCATCGCCTAAAACCTAAAGTTCAACACGGGAGACTATCTTATGACAATGAAACAAAAACTTGCAGGTGCCGTTGCATCCATTGCTCTGCTGACGGGTGCACAGGCCGCATTGGCCGAAGGTCATCTGGAAGAGATCACAGTTGCGTATTTCCTCGAATGGCCCATGCCATTTGAATTCGCCAAAGTGAACGGCACTTATGACGAAGCACTGGGCCTGAAAGTTAACTGGGTAAGCTTTGACACAGGGACCGCCATGAGCGCGGCGATGGCATCTGGTGATGTGCATCTTGCCTTCTCGCAGGGGGTTCCTCCTTTTGTTGTGGCGGCGTCTGCTGGTCAGAATCTGCAGGTTCTGGATGTTGCGGTCTCTTATTCCGAAAATGACAACTGCGTCGTGCGCGAAGATCTGGAAATTGATGCATCCACTGCGGCTGATCTGGCCGGATCCAAAGTGGCCGTGCCATTGGGAACCGCTGCGCATTACGGTTTCCTGTCGCAGATGAACCACTTTGGCGTTGATATCTCGACGTTGGATATCGTGGACATGGCCCCGGTAGAAGGCGCAGCAGCGCTGGGTCAGAGCCAGGTTGACATGGCCTGTGGCTACGGTGGCGGTCTGCGTCGCATGATGGAATACGGCAACGTATTGCTGACAGGTGCAGAAAAAGAAGAGCTGGGCATTCTGGTGTTTGATGTCACCTCTGCTTCTGCTTCTTTTGTTGCCGAAGAGCCTGAATTGGTTGCAAAATTCCTGGGTGTGACTGCTGCGGCAAACGCCATGTGGAATTCGGGTGAGCACACTGACGAAATGCTGGCCGTTATCGCACAAGACGCGGGTATGGATATCGAAGCCGCTGCATCTTCGCTGGCGACCTTCACATTCCCAAGTGTCGAAGACCAATTGTCAGAAAAATGGCTGGGCGGAAACGCGCAAACCTTCATGAAAGGTGTCGCTGACGTCTTTGTAGGTGCGGGATCCATTGACGCCGCATTGGACAGCTATGATGGCAACGTAAATGTTGGCCCGCTGACCGCTGCGTCTGAAATGTAATCTAACGAGGGCGGGAAATATCCCGCCCTTATTCCATCTGGCGCCCCGTTGGGGTGATGGATGACGCTCATCTGAAAGGCACTTTATGTCTGGACTTAAAATAGAAAATCTTTCGATGCGTTTTGATTTGCCGAACGGGTCATCAGTTCAGGCGCTCCAGAATGTGTCGCTTGATCTGGCCGAAGGCGATTTGTTGTCGGTTTTGGGGCCATCCGGCTGTGGGAAAACCACGCTTTTGAATATCTTGGCGGGCTTTTTGGCCCCCACGGATGGTGTGATTTCAATGAACGGGCATAATGTGACTGGCCCGGATGCGGAACGCGGCATGGTGTTTCAGGCAGGGGCGCTGTTTGAATGGATGTCGGTGCGCGAAAACGTCGGATTTGGCCCGTCCATGAAAGGGATGCCAAAAGGCGAAAAGGCGGAAATCGTTGACCACCTGCTAGAAGTTGTGGGTTTGCAGGATTTCAAAGAAAAAGCGGTTTATGAATTGTCGGGCGGGATGCAGCAGCGTGTGGCGCTGGCGCGGTGTCTGGCCAATGACCCGGATGTGATCCTGATGGATGAACCGCTGGGCGCGCTTGATGCGCTGACCCGCGAAAAGATGCAGTCGCTGGTTTTAAAGCTTTGGAAAGAAACCGGTAAAACCATTATTCTGATCACCCACTCGGTCGAAGAGGCCCTGTTGCTGGGGGAGCGGCTGATTGTTATGGCGCCGCGGCCGGGACGTATTCACACGGAATACCGTTTGCCGTTTGCAGAAATGGGCGTCGGCGCGGACCTGCGAGAAGTTAAGAAACACCCCGATTTTGGCCCCAAACGTGATGAGATCCTCAACATGATCTGGGATATGGAAGAAGAAATCATGGGCCGTTCGGAGGACGCATAATGGAATTGTTTTCTGCACTAGGGGCCGAATTGCTGGCCATCATGGGAACGGTGATCAAGGCGCTGCCATTTATTGTGGGCTATGTGGTCCTGATTCTGGCTTGTTTGCTGATCTGGAATGCGGTGCGCAAATTTTTGACACCCAAAAAGGACTACGGATCGCTGAAAACCGTAACCTTTGGCGATGAAAGCGCGGTTAGTTCCAATTTAGTTGCGTCCGTCGTTTCGATCGTGTTGATTTTTGTGCTTTGGGGCGCGTTCACCGGGTCCAAATTACTGCCGTCGTTTCTGCATGCGCCGGGGCCGTTTACGGGCGACACCGAATTTTCGATCACGGTCGAGGATGGCAACGGCAACCAGAATGACAGCAGTGTTTACGTTGCTGTTCGTCCGGCGGGCGCTGATGATGTTGAACCCAACATCGAAGCCGGGGATGGGTTTGCTAAGAACGACTTTATCCTGATTGAGGCCTATCGCAGTGAATTGCTGCGCACGGATCGCAATGATGAGGTCAGCCGCGAAGATGGCAACGTCGTGGTCGCCATCAACGGAGAGGCCGTCGTTCCGGGAAGCGAAGTTTCGACCTCTGATCTGAACGTGTCGTTGACGCGACGCGGAACGCTAAACATCACGCCAAATCCGGGTTGGCAAATGGAGCCAATCTGGCTTCCGGCACCGGAACGCGTCTGGCAACGGATGGGCGAAATCGCAACCGAAGGGTTCCGCAATTCGACATTGGCTGAACATCTTGGATTTTCACTGTTCCGTGTGATTGTTGGCTTTGCGCTTGGGGCGTTGGTGGGCATTCCATTGGGCTATGCGATGGGTCTGTCGGATTGGTTCCGTGGTTGGTTTGATCCAATCGTTGAATTCATGCGCCCAGTGCCGCCATTGGCCTTGATTCCATTGGTGATCCTTTGGGCCGGCATTGGGGAAAGCGGCAAAATCATTCTGCTGTTCCTTGCGGCTTTGTGGATCATGGCCATTGGCGCGCGATCCGGTGTTTCAGGGGTGCGCATCACCAAAGTGCACGCGGCCTATTCCCTGGGGGCAAGCAAACGCCAGATCATGCAATATGTGATCATTCCCAATTCCCTACCGGAAATCTTTACCGCAGCCCGGGTTGCGATGGGGGTCTGCTGGGGCACGGTTGTGGCCGCAGAATTGGTCGCGGCGGAAAAGGGGGCTGGTATGATGATCATGACAGCGTCCAAATTCCAAAACACCGATATCGTGATCATGGGGATTATCCTGATTGGTGTCATCGGCTTTGGCATCGATATGTTGATGCGCTGGGTTGAACGGATCTTGGTGCCATGGAAAGGCAAAGGCTGATCAACTTTCAGCTTTTCTAAAGAGGCATTTCGCCCCAACAAAACAAGGGCCCGCGCGATCTGAAAAAGGTAGCGCGGGCCCTTTCTCTTTGGTTACGTGATCGCAATCACAGCCAAAGGACATCGATCATGCGCTACCTGAAACGCAAAAATGCAGCCGCGGAACAATCTGCCTCAGATGTGTCTGATGTGGTGCAAGGGCTGCTTGATCAGATGGAAACCGGTGGCGAACAGGTTGCGCGGGATTTGTGCCGTCAGTTTGACGGTTGGGCGGGCGATGTTTTGGTGTCTGAGGCGCAGCTTGCGCAGGCGGCCGAAAAACTGACCGCCCAAGAACGTGCTGACATCGAATTTGCCCATGACAATGTGCGCCGCTTTGCGCAGGCGCAGCGGGCCACGATCCAAGACACACAGATAGAAATCCTGCCGGGTTTTGTGGCAGGCCAGCGCCAAATTCCGGTGCAATCCGCCGGGTGTTATGTGCCGGGTGGTCGATATGCCCATATCGCCAGCGCCATTATGACCATCACCACCGCCAAAGTGGCGGGGGTTGGGTATATCTGCGCCTGTTCCCCGCCCAGCGGCCCTGACGGTATTCCTGCGGAAATCCTCTATGCGATGCAGGTTTGTGGGGCGGATCAGGTGTTGAATATGGGCGGCGTTCAGGCGGTTGCGTCGATGGCGCATGGGTTTTTTGGTCTGCCAAAGGTCGATGTTCTGGCGGGGCCGGGCAATCAATATGTGGCGGATGCCAAACGCATTTTGTTTGGCCAAGTGGGCATTGATATGGTCGCAGGCCCCACGGATTTGCTGGTGTTGGCGGATGGGCAGGCGGATCCGTTTGTTGTGGCTTGGGATCTGGTCGGGCAGGCGGAACATGGGGCCAATTCCCCGGTCTGGCTGGTGACGGATGACGTCGGGCTGGCAGAACAGGTTTTGAAGCAGGTGCCCGATATGATCGCGTCATTGCCCGAACCAAACCGGTCCAGCGCGCAAACCGCATGGGATGATTTGGCCGAGATTGTGATTTGTGAGGATCGCGATGAAATGGTGCAGGTCTCTGATCGCTATGCGCCGGAACATTTGCAGGTGCAATGCGCGGATCAGGATTGGTGGCTGTCCAATTTGAACGCCTATGGTTCCCTGTTTTTGGGCGAAGAAACCACCGTTGCCTTTGGGGACAAGGCAGCCGGTCCAAACCACGTTTTGCCAACATCCGGCGCGGCGCGGTACACGGGGGGATTATCGGTGGCAAAGTTCATGAAAACCGTGACATGGCAGGCCTCTAGCCGTGATGCGATGCGCCCCATCGCCGAAGCCACAGCACGGATTTCACGGATGGAAGGCATGGAAGGCCACGCCCGCACCGCCGATATCCGCTTGGCGAAATACTTTCCAGATGAGGTGTTTTCGCTGGGGACCAACAAAGTCAGATAGTTGAAATATCAAAGGCCGGATGATTTCCAATCCGGCCTTTGTTTTAAACATACCGGCCAAAGCCAGCCATTCCAAACGGGCTTAGACAGCCAGGTTTGGAATGATCTGTTTTTTGCGGCTCATGATGCCGGGCAGAACAACAGCATCGCCGGAAACAGACGCGCCAAAGCTTTTCTCAGCGACCGTTTTCACCAGATCGTTGGGAACCAGCAGGGTGGCTTCTTCGTTCAGGATGTCGACCACAAACAGCAGGACCTGATCAACGCCATCTTCGGACGCGACGGTTGTCATTGTGTCCATCAAGGACGCTTTGCGGTCCAGCACAATGGCAGGTGCGGTGGTTTCCAGAACGGAAACGCGGAATTTGGTGTCTGACACGGTGAATTCTTTGGAATCCATGCGCAGCAATTCAGCATCCGAAAACGCGGAAACGTCGGATTTGGCTGCAAACATTTCAGCTGCATAATCGGCAATGTTGATGTTCAACTCTGCCGCCAGTTTTTCCGCCAGAGCTTTGTCTGTGGCTGTGGTGGTCGGGGACCGGAATTCCAGCGTGTCCGACAGGATGCAGGACAGCATCAAACCTTTGATGGCGTCGGGCATTTTGGCCGCATCGTCGCCCATCAGGTCGTGCATAACGGTGACGGTGCAGGCCAGCGGGCGGATGGTGATATCAATCGGGCCTTTGGTTTCCAGGCCGCCAACCAATTTGTGGTGGTCGATGATCGCCTGAATATCGGCATTGTTGATGTTGGCAGGCAATTCCGCAGGGTTGTTAGTGTCAACAATGACACAGGCCTGATCGTCAGCCACATCGTCCAGCAATGCAGGCAGGTCATAGCCCCAACGCTGCGCAACAAACGCGGCTTCGGTGTTTGGTGCACCCAACAGGCGGGCCTCTGCGGCCCGGCCTTTGATGTCATTCAAATACCATGCCCAGATGATCGGAGCGCCGGTGGAATCAGTATCGGGGGCTTTGTGGCCAAAAACGAGAGTTGTCATGTGTTCTGTCCTGAATATAGCGGATTTTCGCGCTCTTATAGGGGGGGGATATCGTGTTGTCACGATGCAGTCTGCACAGCCCAGCTATGCGAGCGGAAATGCCGCGATTGGGCGGTGGGTTTAAGTCAGGCCCAGTTCTGTGCGCAGCTTTTTGGTCAACTTGGCAACCACCATGTCATGGGAGGCCCGCAAATGGTCGCGCAATGCCTCATCCGAAAGCCCATATCCATGACCGGGCTGATCATAAACCTGCAGCCATTTCATGCCCCGCGATGCCAGATAAGGGGCAGGGCGGATGCCGGGCCCATCCCCCAGAACGTTAAACGCCATATCTGACGCTTTGAATGTGAATGCGGGTTGGTCATTTGCCCAACCACAAAGCGCGAAGACCTTGCCACCGATTTTCCAGACATCGGAATTGCCCCATTGCACGACATGGGTCGCATGGGGGTAGGTTGCGCAATAGGTGTTAAATTCGTCACGGGTCATGGGCCTATCTGACGGGCTTGGCGACAGGGTGTAAAGATTGCTAGGACTAAGCCTATGAAAAAAATCCGCGAAACTGACTTATATGATCCGGTGAAATCCTGGCTAGAAGCGTTGGGCTAT
Organism: Aestuariibius sp. HNIBRBA575; assembly: GCF_040932005.1. Taxonomy (NCBI): domain Bacteria; kingdom Pseudomonadati; phylum Pseudomonadota; class Alphaproteobacteria; order Rhodobacterales; family Paracoccaceae; genus Aestuariibius; species Aestuariibius sp. HNIBRBA575. The sequence goes on along the minus strand of NZ_CP162414.1, from coordinate 2,473,611 downwards.
GAGGTCAAAGCCGAGATCGGCGCGGTGGATGTGATGGCAGTGCGCGAGGATGGTGCACCGATTGTGGTCGAGCTAAAGACCGGGTTTTCGCTGACGTTGTTGCAACAGGCCGTGGCGCGACAGGCGGTCACCGACAATGTCTATATTGCAGTGCCGCGTTGGTCGGGCAAAGCAGGCTGGCGCGCGTTCAAAGGCAATGTGGGCCTGTGCAAACGGCTGGGCGTTGGGGTCGTGTCTGTGCAGCTAAAGGATGGATCGGTGCAGGTGCATTCCGATCCGGTGCCGTTTGTGCCGCGCAAATCCAACATCAAAAAATTGGCGTTGCTGCGCGAATTTTCGGCCCGCACGGGGGATCCAAACAAAGGCGGCACCAATGGCGGCATCGTGACGTCCTATCGTCAGGATGCGGAACGTTGTGCGATGTTTTTGGCGCAAAACGGCCCCAGCAAAGGCGCCGCTATCGCCAAAAAGGCGGATGTGAGCCGCGCCACACGGATCATGGCGGACAATCACTACGGATGGTTTGAACGTGTATCGCGCGGCGTTTATCGCCTGACGGAACCCGGCCAGAAAGCCGCGACAGACATCGTTAATTCACAGGCGTGATGGTCCAGCCCTGCTGTTCAAGTAGGCGCAGCACACCCGTTTCACCGGGCAGATGCGCGGCCCCAACGGCCACAACCATTGTGTCGTTTTGGGCGCTGGCAGCAGTGATCACGGGGATCCAGTTGGCATTGCGTGTGTCCAGCAGATCCGTCTGCATGTCCTGCATCAACATCGCCGCATCAACCACACTGATCCCGGGGGTATTTTCAACCGAATATCGCGATAATTCCCAAATCAGCGCCGGTTTTTCAGCGAAATATTCGTTGAGCAGCGACATCATCAGCGGGGGCTGGTCGCTGATGGTTTGCAGGGTCAGTTGCAAATTGGTCAACTGATCTTCAAAACTGTCTGCGGACATGATCGTAAACAGAGTGTCCCACGGTTCCAGCGCCTGCATGTCGACGGAATGGGTGGTGGCCCAGTCCATAATCATATGATCCAGCCCGCGTTTGCCTGATGCAATATCCGCCATCGCGCAGGTCGGAATGGCCAGCGACATCGCGATATACCATGGCTGTGATTTGGCGGCTAAAATGCTGGGAATACCGCGCTTTGAAATTTCTGAAGCAAGCATGTCCCAGTCCTCAGCAGGAAGTAATTCCGGCAAGGTTGGGCTGTCGAGCGGCAAAAATAGCATTTCGGGGTTGGACAACATGCCAGACTGGGCCTGGGCTTCGACTTCGGGGGTCATTTCCAGCAGAATCAGATCGGATTCTTGCAGGAAAGGTGTAACGCGGATCATCAAATCCTGATGACGATCGTCATAAAGATGCATCGTGCCCAGAAGGGTGATTTTGGCGTCGCCACGGGTGGCCTGCCAGATCAGACCTTGGCCAAAGGGCACCGCATCTGCGCGCGCAGTGATCGCCGCCACAGTGTCGGGTTCCAATGACGATAGATAATCCGGCCCACTGCATTGCGCCCATGATGAGATCGGGAAAAACGCAGCACAGAATGTTGCAAAAACTTTGGACTTAAATCGCATAAACACACCTTTTCTTTGCAACAAGCGTAGTTTGTCGGGATCAGAATGCAAACCATCTGATCCCGATTTATTGGATGTATTTATCCTGCAACGTGGACCCGCGCCAACCGCTGACCGGCCCGGATCAAGGCAAACCCAAACCGTTCACGCAATGAAGGGCGCGGCGCAAGTCTTTGATCTTTGGCGCGTTTGAACTCTTCTATTGCTTTGTCGGTTTTCGCATCAAACAGCAGGGGTGGAAAACCCTGAGATGGCAGGCCCAGATTCAAACGTTCCGGGGCATGGCGTTTTTTAACTGACTTTGCCGGCCTATATGCGGATTGAGACGGATCATGTTTGTGATCGATGTGAATATAAAACGGATGCATGGCACACCTATAATTTTGGCTCCGATGGGATCGGAAATTTGGATAATTTTAGAGTCCGGGGAACAGAATGGGGGAACGCAGACAGACGACCACAGATTATGCGGGCGAGGGTGGGTTCAGTGCTGTTCGAGAAAGGCGCGCGCGGCGCCACTTGGACAAAAGAGTGCGACGCAGCCTTATCGGCAGATAAATGTTACCTCGAGGGTCATGATCGCATCCTTTTATGGGCCCCGTGGGGCGGTGAATGGCGGTTTGGTAACCGGGCCAACAGATTCTGTGAACCGGAAATTTGGGGCGCTTTTGAAACAACTTTAAAGTGTGGCCTTTTTGTCGAGCGGACCTCGTGGCGGCATGATTGCGCCTGAGGCCTTGAAAACATTAATTATTTGGTAACCAGATGGCGGTGCAGCCCAATGTCAGATTGTCCAAATCGCCGTTGACAGCCCGGAAATGACTCCCTAGCTATACGCCGTTAGCACTCAAACCGAGTGAGTGATAAAGCCCCTCGCGGGGCGTTAAATGCAAGAGGAGTTGCATAGATGGCATTTACACCGCTGCATGACCGCGTTCTGGTCCGCCGTGTTGAATCCGAAGAAAAGACCTCTGGTGGTCTGATCATTCCTGAAAGCGCAAAAGAAAAACCCGCTGAAGGCGAAGTTATTTCTGTTGGCGCTGGCGCACGCAAAGATAACGGCGAACTGATCGCACCTGCTGTGAATGCAGGCGACAAAGTTCTGTTCGGCAAATGGTCTGGCACAGAAGTCACCATTGACGGTGAAGAGCTGCTGATCATGAAAGAGTCCGACATCATGGGCATTCTGGCCTAAGTCGTTCGACCCTGAACCCTTTCAAGAATTCTAAGTATTAGGAGCAAGCCAATGGCTGCTAAGGAAGTCAAATTTGACACCGATGCCCGCAATGCAATGCTGCGCGGCGTTAACGTTCTCGCAGATGCGGTAAAAGTAACACTGGGTCCAAAAGGCCGGAACGTTATTCTGGACAAATCTTTTGGTGCGCCACGCATCACCAAAGATGGTGTTTCCGTTGCCAAAGAGATCGAGCTGGAAGACAAGTTCGAAAACATGGGCGCGCAGATGGTCAAAGAAGTGGCATCGCGCACCAACGACGAAGCTGGCGACGGTACAACAACCGCAACAGTTCTGGCCCAAGCCATCGTTCGTGAAGGTCTCAAGCAGGTTGCTGCTGGCCTGAACCCAATGGATCTGAAGCGCGGCATCGATCTGGCGACTGCCAAAGTTGTTGAATCCATCGTTTCGTCCGCACGTGAAGTCAAAGACACTGACGAAGTTGCACAAGTTGGCACAATCTCTGCCAATGGCGAAGCTGAAATCGGCCGTCAAATTGCGGATGCGATGCAGAAAGTCGGCAACGAAGGCGTGATCACTGTTGAAGAGAACAAAGGTCTGGAAACAGAAACCGATGTTGTTGAAGGCATGCAGTTCGACCGTGGCTACCTGTCCCCATATTTTGTCACCAATGCTGACAAAATGACAACCGAGCTGGAAGACTGCATCGTGCTGCTGCACGAGAAAAAACTGTCTTCTTTGCAGCCAATGGTTCCTCTGCTGGAGCAAGTGATCCAGTCGCAAAAACCATTGTTGATCATTGCAGAAGATGTTGAAGGCGAAGCCCTGGCAACTTTGGTTGTGAACAAACTGCGCGGTGGTCTGAAAATCGCAGCTGTCAAAGCACCTGGTTTCGGCGATCGTCGTAAATCCATGCTGCAAGACATCGCCATCCTGACTGGCGGCCAAGTGATTGCCGAAGATCTGGGCATGAAGCTGGAATCAGTCACCATGGACATGCTGGGTTCTGCCAAGCGCGTGAACATCACCAAAGACGAAACCACAATCGTGGACGGCGCTGGTGACAAAGCTGAGATCGCTGCACGTGTGACACAAATCCGTGGTCAGATCGAAGAAACAACATCTGATTACGACCGTGAAAAGCTGCAGGAACGTGTTGCGAAACTGGCTGGCGGCGTTGCCGTTATCCGCGTTGGCGGCATGACCGAAGTCGAAGTGAAAGAACGCAAAGACCGCGTTGACGATGCGCTGAACGCGACCCGCGCTGCGGTTCAAGAAGGCGTTATCGTTGGTGGTGGTGTTGCACTGGTACAGGGCGGCAAAGCTCTGGAAGGTCTGGAAGGCGCAAACGCCGATCAGAACGCTGGTATCAACATCGTTCGCAAAGCCATCGAAGCACCTCTGCGCCAGATTGCTGAAAACTCTGGCGTCGACGGCGCTGTTGTTGCTGGCAAAATCCGCGAGAGCGAAGATGCAGCATTCGGCTTTAACGCTCAGACCGAAGAATATGGCGACATGTTCTCTTTCGGTGTGATCGATCCTGCCAAAGTGACACGCACAGCGTTGGAAGACGCAGCCTCCATCGCGGGCCTGTTGATCACAACAGAAGCCATGGTTGCAGACAAGCCATCCAAAGACGGCGGCGCGCCTGCAGGCGGCATGCCAGACATGGGCGGCATGGGCGGCATGATGTAATCTGAATTCCATTTTGGAAATTGGGTTGCTGATTGGCAGCTGACAGAATTGAGGGTCCGCTATTTGGCGGGCCCTTTTTTGTTGCGGATTTGGGGTAGTTAACCGGCCAATGTGTCCGATCAAAATTGAAGGTTCTATGAGGCGCCCTTGATTGGCATGGCGCGCGCATTCATGAACGAACCCAGGGGCAGTGTGCCTGTTGGGGGTAAGTTCAATTCATCAAAACCGACGCTTGATTGAATTGGGATTGTCACGCCGCATTTGCGCGTTAGGGTGCCAACATGAGCAATCCTATTACCGGTCAATGCCTGTGCGGTCAGGTCACGTATTCTGTTAGCGGTTCACCAAAGATCGTTGCGCAATGCCATTGCGATGAATGCCGCAAGCTGAGCGGGACCGGGCATGCCGTCGGGGCGATGTTCGCAGTGCAGGACGTTGATATATTGGGCGAAACTCAGAGTTTTCAATATACTTCAGCACATGGATCTCAGGTGACCAAGGTGTTTTGCCCGACCTGTAGCAGTCCGATTTATGGCAAAAACTCTAATTTATCGGATCACATGACACTTACGTTGGGCACAATGAATGAACCGGTGGATTTGAATGTGCAGGTGGTTATTTTTGGTCGCGATAAACCGCATTGGGATCAGGTTGACCCTGACGTAATGTCATTTGACACGCAGCCAGATTGGACCCCACCGGATCAGAACGCGGAATAAACGGCGTGGTCGATGCGGCGCAAACTGACAATGTAAAACCGTAATTTCACAAGATCACAGAATTGAGAATTCCAATTCCAGTTGCACTGCTCTAGCTCAGGGTTATGCGCCTGTTTTTCTTGACCGCCCTCACCATGATCGCTTTTGCGGCGAATTCTCTGCTGAACCGGGGGGCTGTTGATCTATTCGGGATGGCGCCGCTGACGTTTTCGGGGCTCAGGGTCCTGTTTGGCGTGATCACCCTGGTGTTGCTCGTGCGGCTGCGCAGCGGCGGAATGACGATGGATCTGGGATCGACGGCACGATGGGCCGGGGGATTGTCCCTGACCGTCTATATGGTCGGATTTTCGATGTCCTACCAAACGCTGGATGCCGGACTTGGGGCGTTGGTTCTGTTTGGGATTGTTCAACTCACCATGTTCTCTTGGGCGGTGATGAAGGGACCGGCCCCATCCAAGCGGCGTGTCATTGGGGCCGTGATTGCCTTTGTCGGGTTGATCATTTTGCTGGCCCCAGCGGGGGGGCAACCGCCTGATTTCACCGGATTATTATACATGTGCGCCGCCGGTTTCGGCTGGGGCGTTTATTCTTTGTTGGGTCAACGGGAAACTGATCCACTAAACGCGAGCGCCGCAAATTTTGTCATTTCATTGCCGCTGGTTGGGGTGCCTTTGTTGCTGGCAACCCCGGTTCTTGTACCTCAGGCCGTGCTGTTGGCGGCCTTGTCTGGGGCCATAACATCCGGGCTTGGATATGCGCTCTGGTATCATATTCTGCCTCAACTCGGCGCGACACGTGCCGCCATGGCGCAACTGACTGTGCCGTTGATCGCAGTGGCTGGTGGCACGCTTGCCTTTTCAGAGCCGCTGTCACTGCAATTGTTCCTGTCGGCTGGGCTGGTTCTGGGCGGGCTGGCCATTGGAATTGAACGCAAAAGGGCGGCCAAAGGTTAAAGTTTTAGCTTTAACCCGCCCTTAAACAGCAATGCATGATGCTGCGACAAAGTAGTAATTGGGCGTCGTCATGAACTTGTATGATCTTCTTGCGCGGGTATTTCCGCATAGCTACCTCATGAAATTCACCTCTGTGTTGGTGGTCAGTTCGGTTTTGCCTCTGGTCGCTGTCGCATTGATTGTGCCGGATCTCTTTGCGCAGGTTGCCATGGCTTTGGCCGCGGGTGCAGTGGCGTCGTTTGTGATGTCGGTTTTCGCGGTGCGATCTCTGCTGAAACCTGTGGGTCGATTGGCATTTACCATGCGCGAATGGGGGCGTACGGGCCGGGTTTTACCCCTGCCAGAAGGGTATACAGACGACATTGGCACCTTGCTGGCACGCACCAACCGGCTGCTTGCACGGGCACAGCGGTCATTGGACAGATCCTGGACCGAAGAAGACAGTGATCCGCTAACCGGGGCGTTGAACCTGCAAGGGGCTGAACGGCTCTTGGTGGATGCACCTGCTGGCTGGCTGATTGCGATGGATCTGGATAAATTTGACTTGATCAATGTGGATTTAGGCCGCCGAGAGGGCGATCGAATTCTGTGTGATGTTGTTCAAATCTGCTCTGATGTTTTGCGCCAGGACGACATGCTCGCACGAATCGACAGCGATATGTTCCTTGTTTTCCTTCCCGGAGCGAGCCGCGAAGTTGCGGGTCGCATTTCCGCACGTTTGGGCCGCGCCATTTCCGAAGATATCTTTAAAGGGGACCTCACCCTGACGGCGTCCTTCGGGCTGGCAAATTATCAGGGCGGGGGCGAAGTGTCTGCATTGCTGACCGAAGTGGAAGAGCAATTGCAACGGGCCAAAAACGCAGGCGGCAATATTATCGCTGGGGCAAATTCAGAAGGTGCGGCCGCTGCTTAATCACCATCAGATGGCGAGGGCTGACAAGTGGCACTAATCTGCCGCTAAAGCTTGGCAGAAATGTTAGACCTTACTTTTTCACGCAGATCACCTATGTGTGCCGCATGATAAAGTTGTTCACGATTATTGCCGCATTATCGATCCTGTTTCCGTCTTCGTCCAAGGCGGATCAGGATTGTGTGATTTTGCTACATGGTCTGGCGCGCAGCGAAAATTCGTTTGCTGCACTCGAAGAGATGCTGACCTTAAACGGCTATCAAGTTGTAAATAACGGCTATCCGTCAACCGCCGCAGACATCCCCACCTTGGCCGCAAACGCCCTGCCAGCGGATGTCGCGTCTTGTGCAGAACGGCGAACCCATTTTGTAACCCATTCAATGGGCGGCATTTTGGTTCGATACTGGCTTAGCCAAAACCGTCCGCAGAATATGGGACGTGTTGTGATGTTGTCACCACCCAACCATGGGTCCGAACTCGTTGATATTATGGGGGAATGGGAACCATTCCAGTGGGTCAACGGCCCGGCCGGTATGCAGTTGGGCACGCAGGTGGACAGCCTACCCAATGTTATTCAGCTGCCGGGATATGAACTGGGGATTATTGCGGGGGATCGGTCGCTCAACCCGATTTATTCACGTTTGATTGAGGGCCCGGATGACGGCAAAGTTTCCGTGGCATCAACAAAATTATCAGGAATGTCCGACCATATCACTCTGCCAGTGACCCACACATTTATGATGAACAATCCATTGGTTATGGCACAAACAATCACGTTCCTAGAACTGGGCCAGTTTGACCACGCCCTGACCTTGTCAGAGGTGCTGTTTACAGGCCAGGGATTGTGGACACCCCAAGCCCCAAGCGATCTGACCGAAATTTGGGGCCGTATTATCGCGCCTTAGCTGGGCTTACGGACCCGATTCACATGCCCCATTTTGCGCCCATCGCGCGTTTCGGCTTTGCCATATAGGTGCAATGCACAGCCTTCGCGTGCCAGGTCCGAAACGCGATCCATGTCGTCGCCAATGAGGTTTTCCATGATCACATCAGAATGACGTTGCCCATCCCCCAGAGGCCAGCCAGCCACTGCGCGAATGTGCTGTTCAAACTGATCTGTTGCACAGCCATTTTGGGTCCAGTGACCCGAATTGTGCACGCGTGGGGCAAATTCATTGACGATCAAACCCGCATTCGTAACAAACAGCTCAACGCCGATCACACCGACATAGTCCAATGCGTTCAGGATGTTAGCCGTCAACAAAACGGCATCCGTGCGTTGAGATGGCGTTAGCTTTGCCGGAATGGTGGTGGTGTGCAGGATACCGTCGCGATGCACATTTTCGCCGGGATCAAAACAAGCAACAGACCGATCAACGCCGCGCGCGCCAATGACTGACACTTCGTGGCTGAAATCAACGAAGCCTTCCAAAACGCAGGGTGCGCCGGCCATTTCCGCAAGGGCCGCGCCCGCCTGATCAGGGGACATGATCCGTGCCTGACCTTTGCCGTCATACCCAAAACGACGGGTTTTCAGGATCGAAGGTGTTCCGATTTGCTCTAGTGCGGCGGTCAGTTCATCCGCGGTTTCAACGGCTGCAAAGGGGGCCGTTTTTAACCCCAATCCTTGCAAAAAATTCTTTTCTGTCAAACGGTCTTGGGAGGTGGCCAATGCGACCCGACCGGGGCGGATAGGGCGCAACGATTCCAAAACGTCCAACGCAGATGTTGGAATGTTTTCAAACTCATAGGTGATGACATCCACCTGATCGGCAAAGCGGCGCAGCGCATCCAGATCATCATATCCGGCGGTTGTCACCTGATGGGCAACATCGGCCGCAGGCGGGTTGGCGCTTGGCTCAAAAATGTGGGTTTTAAACCCCAATCGCGACGCCGCCACAGACAGCATGCGGCCCAATTGACCACCGCCTAAAATTCCAATTGTTGATCCAGTTGCCAGCATATCAGTCATCCACAGGTTCATCCGCGATCGAGGCCGACAAAGCGGCGCGCCAATTGTCCAAGCGTTCTGCCAATTCAGCATCCTGAAGCGACAGAATTTGCGCGGCCATCAGCCCGCCGTTTTTGGCACCCGCCGCGCCAATAGCCATCGTGGCCACCGGAAATCCGCGCGGCATTTGCAAAATCGAATAAAGGGAATCAACGCCAGACAATGCGCGTGTCTGAACCGGAATTCCCACAACGGGCACGCGGGTTTTAGACGCCATCATGCCGGGCAAATGTGCCGCGCCCCCTGCGCCAGCGATAATTACCTGCAATCCGCGATCAACAGCCGTTTTGCCGTAGTCCCACAAACGATCCGGGGTGCGATGGGCGGATACGATTTTCTTTTCGTAAGGCACGCCCAGTTCATCCAGCACATCTGCTGCTTCTTTCATGGTCGGCCAATCTGATTGGCTGCCCATAATGATTCCGACTTTAATCTGGGTCATGATGCCCCCATCCGTTTCAGGAAGCGGCACTATAGCCAAGCCGCAGCGCCGCGCAATCATTGATCAGGAAAAGAACGGGTTTCAGGCGATGATATCGGGGGTTATGCGATCTTCGAGCGCAGCAATCTGATCCTTAAGCCCCAATTTCTGCTTTTTGAGCCGTTTGATCGTCAACATGTCGGACGTGCCACGTTCCTGAAGCGCGGTAATCGCTTCGTCTAGATCACGGTGTTCTCGTTTCAGAACTTCTACTTCGACGCGCAAAACGTCTTTTTCGTTCATCCGATTGGATGTGTTCATTGTTTGCCCAACTTTGTATCCAAGCATGGTTGCGGTCAGTTTAGACCTGTCGCGCGCGCAATCATAGCCCCTGCCTCTTGCGATTTGGTTCGAATGTTCCCATATTTTAGATGTGGCTGCCAGAACGGGGTCACGCGTTGACTGTCGCTTGACCTAAGGACGTGTCGTATGACCAAATTGACTCTGGGGACTCATCCCTTTCTGCTCGGCTTTGAACAGCTGGAACGGCTTGTGGAACGGACCGCGAAATCCGGCAATGACGGATATCCCCCCTATAATATCGAACAAACTTCTGAAACGTCTTACCGCATCACCTTGGCTGTGGCCGGGTTTGGCGACGATGACCTTGCCATCACGGTTGAGGACAGTTCGCTGGTGATCCGTGGCCGGCAGCGCGACGATAGCGAAGGGCGCATTTTCCTGCATCGCGGAATTGCCGCACGTCAATTCCAACGGTCCTTTGTTTTGGCCGAAGGGGTGGATGTGGGCGAAGCGCAGTTGGAAAATGGATTGCTGCATGTCGACCTGACCCGCAGCGTGCCTGAATCCATCGTACAAACCATCAAGATCAAGAGGAGCTGAGACCTATGGAAATGAAGTTGGATCTGGGTCCCGATGGGGAACGTATCGCTTATATGAAACCGGTGAATGTATCTGATTTACCTGAGGAATTGCAGGATCAGGCCGGCACGTTGGATATCATCTATTCCGTGCATAACGCCGTTGGCGCGCAGATTGCACTGATCGCAGATCGACAGCTGGCGTTGGATTTAGCCGATGAATATGACGTGTCGCTGCTGACGTTGCACTAAAGCGAAAAACACTAATAGGTTGGTCCATTGACTAACCTATTTTGAATTCAGCTCTGGATTGAGCGGCTAAGCTAAGCCTTTTCGCAGGCACAATAAAAATGGCCGGACAAATTGCCCGGCCATTTAATTTGGTAATTTCTAATTGGGAATTAACCCGCAATCAAACCCATGCTTTCCAATTTCAGGATCACCTGATGGGCGCAATTGTCGACGTCCACGTTTTCGGTTTCCACGGACAGCTCTGGATTAACAGGCACGTCGTAAGGGTCAGAAATCCCTGTGAATTCCTTGATCTTGCCTTCGCGCGCCAGTTTATACAGGCCTTTGCGATCACGGCGTTCGCATTCTTCGATGGATGTCGCGACGTGCACTTCGATAAAGGCACCAAAGGCTTCGACGTCTTCACGCACAGCGCGACGGGTCGTGGCATAAGGCGCGATTGGCGCACAGATGGCGATACCACCGTTTTTGGTGATCTCAGACGCGACATAGCCGATGCGGCGGATGTTCAGATCGCGGTGCTCTTTGCTAAAGCCCAGCTCGGAGGATAGGTTTTTACGAACGATATCCCCATCCAGCAACGTCACAGGGCGACCGCCCATTTCCATCAGTTTAACCATCAACGCATTGGCGATGGTGGATTTGCCAGAGCCAGAGAAACCCGTAAAGAACACGGTGAACCCTTGCTTGGACCGCGGCGGCTTGGTGCGGCGCAGCTCTTTGACAACTTCGGGGAAGCTGAACCATTCTGGAATTTCCAGACCTTCGGCCAGACGGCGACGCAATTCGGTGCCGGAAATGTTCAGGATGGTGACGTTGTCGCGATCTGCGATTTCGTCATTTGGTTCGTATTGGGCGCGTTCCTGAACGTAAACCATGTGTTTGAAATCAACCATTTCACAGCCGATTTCGGATTGGTTGGCACGGTACAGTTCCTGCGCGTCATAAGGACCGTAGAAATCTTCTCCGGCAGAGTTTTTACCGGGGCCAGCGTGATCGCGACCAACGATAAAGTGGGTGCAGCCATGGTTTGCGCGGATCAGACCGTGCCAAACGGCTTCGCGTGGGCCTGCCATGCGCATGGCCAGGTTCAGCAGCGACATGGATGTGGTGGATGCTGGGTATTTGTCCAGCACCGCTTCGTAGCAGCGCACGCGGGTAAAGTGGTCAACGTCGCCGGGTTTGGTCAGGCCAACAACCGGGTGGATCAACAGGTTGGCTTGGGCTTCTTTGGCGGCGCGGAATGTCAGTTCCTGATGCGCGCGGTGCAGCGGGTTACGTGTTTGGAACGCAACGACTTTGCGCCAGCCCATTTTGCGGAAATAGGCGCGCAATTCGTTTGGCGTGTCGCGACGGGCGCGGAAATCATAATGTACGGGCTGTTGGATGCCGGTGATCGGACCGCCCAGATAGATTTTGCCAGCTTGGTTATGAAGATAGTTTACGGCAGGGTGGGCGTCGTCATCGGCGCCGAATACTTTTTCAGCTTCCAGCGCTTTGTTTGGCTCCCAACGGTCAGTGACCGTCATAGTGCCCAAAATCACGCCTTCTTGGTCGCGCAGCGCGATGTCTTGGCCCAGCTCCAAAGAGGCGGCAAAATCCTCGGACACATCCAAGTTGATCGGCATTGGCCACAATGTGCCGTCCGCCAGACGCATGTTTTCAACTACGCCGTTGTAATCTTCTTCGGTCAAGAAACCTTTGAGCGGGTTAAACCCACCATTCATCAGCAATTCCAGATCGCAAATCTGACGAGGGGTCAGATCAAGGCTGACTAGATTGCCGGCGTCCACTTTCAATTTCTGGGCGCTTTCATATGAAACATAAAGCTCGGGGATCGGAGCCAGATTGTTTTCCATGGGATGGGTCCTATGTTTGATTGGTGTTAAGCCACTGGCGTTACCGGTTAATTCCGCATGCAGGGCGTCGTATTCCGCAAATTTCCGGGCGAGGAAATCGTCCGTCAATCGTCGTTTTTCAGCGGCCCCACGTGCGGTCAGCGTATAGGCAAAACGCGCGCGTTTATCGGGGCCGTTGCGATCTTTGATATGAACAAGGCCGGTATCTGTGGCTTGTTTGAGCAACGCATTCAAGCGCCCCAAAGAGACACCGATCGCTTCGGCTGTTACCCGCTGGGACGCGTCAGGCGCGATGTCCAGCTGTCGTAACAGGCGGAACAATTGATCCTCCTGTTCGCCCTTCACTTTGGGCGGGGTGATTTTGGCGGGCGACAGGGCCATACTCGGCGACTCACTGGTTTGTTCATGCGTGAACATAGTGACGGTATTTGTTCACGCAAGAACAAACATAGTGAATAGGCGGAAACAGAGTGTTGCTGTGTGTCCCATCGGTAACGTCAAACGAGAATGGGCATATGACGGCGCAGGCGGGATGACCCCGCCCGCGCCGCTGACCCGCCGCAAAGCGGGTCAATCGTTGGTATCAGATTTAGGATTCGCCGGCCAAAAACCGTTCCGCTTCTAGTGCGGCCATGCAGCCCATGCCGGCGCTGGTCACCGCTTGGCGGTATTTATGGTCGGTCAGATCGCCAGCAGCGAAAATGCCGGGCACGGATGTGGCGGTGCTGTCGGGTTGGGTCACGACATAGCCGCCCATATGGGTTTCCAGCGTGTCTTTGACCAATTCATTTGCGGGCGCATGGCCGATTGCGATGAACACACCTTTGCAGGGCAGGTCGGTGATTTCGCCGGTTTTGGTGTGTTTCACTTTCACCCCTTCGACGCCCAGCGGGTTTTCAGTACCGTAAATCTCTTCGATTTCGTGGAACCACAGGGTTTCGATTTTCTCGTTTTTCATCAACCGATCTTCGAGGATTTTCTCGCTGCGCAATTCATCACGGCGATGCACCAGCGTCACCTTGGAGGCAAAGTTGGTCAGGAACAGCGCTTCTTCGACGGCGGTGTTGCCGCCACCAACCACGACGATTTCCATGCCACGATAGAAAAATCCGTCACAAGTGGCACAGGCAGACACGCCAAAGCCTTTGAATTTTTCCTCTGATGGCAGGCCCAGCCATTTGGCGCGCGCGCCTGTGGCCAGAATAACCGCGTCGGCTGTGTAGGTCGTGCCGCTGTCACCTTTGGCGACAAAGGGACGTTTGGACATGTCCAGATCGGTGATGATGTCGCCGATGATTTCGGTCCCCATTGCACGGGCATGGGTTTCCATATTGACCATCAAATCCGGACCTTGAATTTCGGAATGTCCGGGCCAGTTTTCGACTTCGGTGGTTGTGGTCAGCTGGCCGCCCGGTTCGATCCCCTGGACCAAAATCGGCGACAGCATCGCGCGGCTGGCATAAACGCCAGCCGTATATCCGGCAGGCCCAGAGCCGATGATCAAAACTTTGGTGTGGCGTGTATCAGACATGACTTCAGTTCCCCAGCGATCTGTGTTCCCCGCCATATAAGCGTCCAGCGGCCGGGTTGAAACCCCCGAGCGTTTTCGGATAGTCACTGCGTCCTGACCGTTGGTTTTATAATGATATTGCGCAATCGCGAAATATTATTGCGCAACGGTCGTGTCTCGCATAGTGTTCGCAAAAATCTCAGGAGTTTTACATGCCCGGCACCCGGCTCGATGACATTGATCGAATGATTCTGACTGAGCTCCAGGCGGATGGTCGAATGACAAACGTTGAATTGGCCAAGCGGGTAGGGATTTCTGCGCCTCCATGTCTGCGTCGTGTGCGCACCCTAGAAGAGCAAGGGTTTATTCGCGGATATCATGCTGATGTTGATCCGCGCGAACTGGGATTTGAGGTGCAGGTTTTTGCGATGGTCGGGCTTGTCAGCCAAGCAGAGGTTGATCTGAGCGCGTTTGAAGACCGTTGTCAGGATTGGCCGCTGGTGCGCGAATGTCATATGTTGAACGGAGAGGTGGATTTTGTTCTGAAATGTGTGGCCCCGGATTTGCGGACTTTCCAGACCTTTTTGACCGAAAAACTGACCGCCGCAGACAATGTCGCAAGCGTGAAAACATCACTGGTGATCCGCGGTGCAAAAGACCAGCCCGGTGTGCCATTTGAAGTGTTAGAAGAACGATTGGCCCGCGAAGCCTAATTGGTCGCAGGCCATGTGTTAGGCGACCACCCCAGACAATTCATTCAACATGTCCAGATCCGATTTGCGCAACCGCGGGTAACGCAGCGCACCAAAATCAGAAAATTGCTGAACATGTGGGAACAGTGACATGTAAAGCGTCAGCATATCACCGCGCAGCCCCAATTCATGCAGGGTTCCGGGATGCTGTGTTTCGACTTCAACGCCATTGGCCACAACGCGGTGTTGATGGGCAAAGCCCAGATGGAACACCTGAACCGGGCTGGGCGGAGCCAGTTCGATCACATTATTCCCGTCGATATAATCGCGGGCAGGGATATACGCACCGTCAGTGCGCGACAAAACCTGAGCGTTATGGCTGCCGTTGAACAGGCGCGCCTTTGGGCCAAGGATTAGGTCAAACATCGGTCGTGCAATGCCCAGACTGTCGGCGGACACGCGGATCAGCGTACCCATGTCAGGTGATTGGCCGACAGCGCCGGGGATAATGGTCATCCCGCCACGCCAAATCAGCGGCTGAAACCCGGCATCAACCGTTTGGATTTCATCACCGGGCAGGATGTCTTCGATGGCCATTTGACCATGATTGGTTTGAAACAATGTCCCACGCGCAAAGGCGGCAAAGCTTTCTTCGAAGGCAGCAGTGGCAGGTGCAATGCGGGAAAATTCGGCGATATCGCCGTTGTTGGCCAGATGGGCGACTTCGTATTTCCGCATGAGAGGCTTTATGCGAGGAAGTCGCCCTTCTGTCCGAGCGAACCGATCCCGAGGGACCGAAGGTAATTTCTGTGTTGCCGCACCATGTGCAGCATTGGGGGTCATAGACATGTTTACACCAACACTGTTGGTCACATCATCTGCCGGCCCCCACCGACAACATCTGACTGACGTTTAATTTCCCTGAATGTGACGAATTCGGGGTCGACCTGTCAAAATTCAGGGCCAAAAACACGGTTAACGCGATCAATATCTAAATCTAGGTTGGAATTGTTGCGAAGTCGTAAACGAAACTGCCACATTCTGATTCTGATCAGGGTTTTATTGCACCGTAGAAACGCAAAAAGCCGCGCAAATTTGCGCGGCCTTTCACGGGGGAAAAATGTGGTGGTGTTAGCCGTTGGCCGTTTTTCGTGCCGGGGCAGGTGCTGTGTTTCGGCGTGCGATCATCGCTTGGCGCGGCAAACCACGTTCCCATGGCAGGCGGGTTGTGTCTTTGGCTGCCTCAGCTTTGATGCCTTCGATCCAACGGGTTTTGATTTTCATTCTGCTCGCTCCTTGGTTCTGGTGCCGGTTGATGACGGTCAACGCGGCGTTGGGATTAATATGGCGGTGCAAAGCGGCGCTATTTGGGCGTTGTGAAAAGTTTTTCTAAAATTTTCCCGATGAAATGTGACGCAAGCAGATGACCGCAACGACCGTCGCGATGCCCTTGTTTTGCAGGAATTGTTGATCAGTTGGGATCAAAGAGCGGGTATTGTTTCTGGAATTGTGACCAATCAAGGGCTGTGGATTGCCCCAAATCCGCCCAGATCACAGCCGGATCGTAGCGATCAATCGACCGTAATCGGCCTCTTTCTGATGCACACAGCGACGATAGCTAAAGAAACGGTCGGGATCGCTATAGGTGCAGTGGCGGGTCCATTCAGCCTGCCCGACACCCGCCTCGCGCAGGCAATGAAGCCCAAAAGCAGGCAGATCAAACTGCATCCGGTCGCCCTGACCCCCGGCAAAGAACCGCACATAGGTCGGATCTTCGATCATGAAATCATCCATAAAGTCAGGCCCCACTTCGTAGGCGCGCTGGGAAATGGTTGGGCCGATGACCGCGCAAATGTTGCCGCGTTTCGCGCCTAGGTTTTCCATGGCGGCGATGGTGTTTTGCAAAACACCCGCCAACGCGCCCTTTGATCCCGCATGGGCCGCGCCGATTACGCCGGCCTCTGGGTCGGAAAACAGCACGGGCTGGCAATCAGCGGTCAGTACGCTGAGCACGATACCGGGCTGATTGGTCACCATCCCGTCGGCTTTGGGCGCTTCAGGTGAGGGGGTCGTAACGGTCACAACATCGGCGGAATGGATCTGATGCATTCGTGCCAATTGGCTGGGGTCGGCCTGCATGGCCTCTGCGACGCGGGTCCGGTTCATGGTCACGGCTTCGGCCTGATCGGAACTGCCTATGCCGCAGTTCAAACCCTTGAAAACGCCAGAGGATGCGCCACCAAGGCGGGTGAAAAACCCATGACGAACAGGGGTCAAAAGCTCAGAGGTGATGATTTCCAGGGTCATGTCTCAAGTCCGGGCGGTGGGGTGGCAGCGGTCGGGAAAATTCCGATGACCTTAAAAAGGTGGCCCATTTGTTCGGGATGCGTCAAGCGGTGATGCGCGGCGATATGGTTTTCTAAGGCCTGCCCCGACAGCGGGGTGGCCAGTGTTTTGGCGCGCTCGGTGATGCCGAGCCGTTCCAGAAACACGCCCTGCGGGGTGACACGTGTAAACGCGGCCGGGGATGCATGTTGGGCGATCGCTTCGAAATCGACGTGACTGGTGAGGTCGGCGTCACCGGGATGGTGCAGGGGATCGATGGTTTGATGGTCCTGTAGGGCCTGCAACGTGTCGCCCAATGAATGCCAATCACCATAATCGATGATCAGGGCCGCACCGCCAAAGGTTTCTATTCGTGTGCTGATCTGGCGCATGATGCCGGGCAGGGCGGGGCAGGTTTCCACCAGATCGCCATCCTGTGTGTCGTCCAGTCGATGGGCCAGATCGCTGAGCGGGGCGGCGCCGCTAAGACCAAAGGTCAGAACGTTTTGTTCAGCGCCGATCACCCGTTCGCGCCAGCCTGCGCCGTCACGGACAAATTGCCGGATCGGCAGGGCGTCAAAGAATTCGTTGGCCACCAGAAACAGCGGCAATTGGGGCAATGTGTCGATGTTGTCATGCCAAGTGGCGTTTGGGATCAGCTTGGATTGGCTGGCGCGCAGGGTCGGCGATGCCTCAACCAGATGGACCTGAACGGCGTCGCTAAATCCCGGCACTTTGGCTGTGGTGCGTAAAATATCGGCCATCAACGTGCCGCGACCGGGGCCAAGTTCGGCTAGAACAAACGGGCTGGGCTGGCCTTGGTCGATCCAGCTTTGTGCCAGACAAAGCCCGATCAATTCCCCAAACATCTGGCTAATTTCCGGCGCGGTGATGAAATCGCCCGCACGGCCCAGCGGATCGCGGGTGGTGTAATAGCCGTGTTCAGGATGCAGCAGGCAGGTCGTCATATAATCCGACACCGGCATGGGCCCGGTGGTTGCGATCTGACGCAGCAGGATATCACGCAGTGCGGTCATGTGGTGGTTGGGGCTTTCTTGTGGGCATAGATGATCAGGGCCACGCCAATGACGACCATCGGCAGGGACAGGGTTTGGCCCATGGTCACACCAAATCCATTGATATGATAGGCCAGCCCCAGCGGGTTGCCTTCGGATATAAATTGCGCGTCAGGCTGGCGGACAAATTCCACCAGAAACCGGCTGATCCCATAAAAGGCAAAGAACGTGCCCGTGGCACGCCAAGGGGTTTTCAACCAGCCGCGCCGAAACGCCATGACCAGCAAAAAGGCACCAAGGATCAAACCTTCTAGGGTGGCCTCATAGAGTTGTGATGGATGGCGGGCGCAGGCCCCGACCACATCCGGGCAGGCCTGGGCCGCCTGGCCGGGGAAAATCACCCCCCAAGGCAAGGTTGTGGCGCGGCCCCATAATTCGGCGTTGATGAAATTGGCAATCCGGCCCAGCAGCAAGCCAACCGGCGCGGTCATGGCCAGAATATCTGCCATTTGCCCCACAGGTGCTGCGTATTTGCGCGCGGTCAGCCAAACAGCAACGATTACCCCGACAAATCCGCCATGAAAGGACATGCCGCCTTCCCAGATTTTCAGCGCCGACAAGGGATCGGTGCGAAACTGGCCTTCGCCGTAAAACAGCACATAGCCAATGCGCCCACCCAGAATGACGCCAATGATGATCCACGTTAGCAAATCTTCGACCTGTTCGCGGTTCAAGGGCGCTGTGTTATTTGGCCAAAGCGCGGGGCGTTTGATCGCCGCCAACGCAATGCGCCAGCCGATCAGGATGCCAATGATATAAGCCAGCGCATACCAGCGCAGCGCCATTTCAAACCCAAACAAATGGATCGAAAAGATTTCGGGTGAAAGATTTGGAAATGGGATACCGGTCATGGGGTTTTTCTGGGCAAGGGGGGGCAGGAAGTCAACCAAGTCACGGGGGGCCAAGGCGGGCATTTGCGCCCAGACCCAGACAGTGACTTGAGATTGCCGGATCGGCGGCCCATATAGGGACAAACCCGATCGGAGGCTGAGATGCAGACCAAAGGTAAAATTTTTGACGACCTGTCCCAATTGATGACCAACGCCATGGGCGTGGCGCAAGGGGCCAAAGACGAAGCGGAAACAGCCGTGAAATCCGTGATGGATCGTTGGCTGGCGGATCGTGATTTTGTCACACGCGAAGAATTCGACGCTGTGCGCGCGATGGCTCAAAAGGCGCGCGAAGAAAACGAAGCGCTAAAAGCGCGGTTGGATGCGCTAGAAGCCAAAGATTGATCGCTGGCAAGCAGGCTGAATCAGAGGGTACGGCTTTGAACAAATCAAAGCCTTGGTTTTTGATGACCTGCAATTTGAAATTAGAAAGCCCTCACAAATCGAATTGTGAGGGCTTTTGATTTAGCGTTGCTTACGGCGCGCGATCCCAAACAATCCGATCCCAGCAGCAAGCATCGGCAATGCAGGTGGCAGCGGAACAGCAGGCAATCCCGGATCTGCCAAACGAGTTACGACAATTGTTGAATCGATAAATGCACTGCTGCCAGAACCGGCCGCGATTTCAATTCCGGTGACACCCAAAAAATCAGTCGCGCCAATGGCCAAGCCGGGCATGACGGTCTGAAAGCCGCCGATGTCAAATCTGAGCAAGCTCAAATGAGATGCATCGGAATAGAGCTCGATACTCGTGAAATCAAACGGGGCAGGGTCCGTACCATCGCGGATCAGAGACGCTTCTGCGGTCAGCGATGAATCATATCCGATCAACCCGAATCCGCTGCCCCCGATCACATTGATATCCGTTATGGATTGGGTGGAAGTATCAAACAGAAAACTCCCCCCCAAAGACCCGGCACTAGAAAACACACCGCTTACATCAAATTCCAGAATTGCAGCTTTTGCTGTTCCGGATACCAAAGTGCCGACTGATAAAACCGCCGCCAGTAATAGATTTTTCATCCCAAACCCTTTGAATATTGTAATTATTTGCTCTGTAACGCAGGCCAAGCAGGTCTATCTGACCGCGATGTGTCAATGTTTATGTTAAGGATTTTGCCATTTGAAAATGATCCTGAATGCGCGTTTTCATAACAATTCGGTCAATTTCAATGTTTACGATGGTTAAAATTTCCAAAATGAAAAACCGCTAGGTTTCCCAGACGCGCACATGTCCCAGTTTTTCCAGATCTTGATGGACATAGGATGCGATGATTCTATCGATGGACCTGCGCGCAATCAGTTTGTGATCCTCAGCGACGCCCAAAGACCCGACCAGTTTCCAATGCCCATACATTACGCAGACAAAGAGATAGCTGATCTCTGCACAATCTTCGAGGCTGAGATCGGGATATTGCATTTTGATCTCTAGTTGCAAAACCTGACCCAACAGCGTGTATTGCGCCCTAAGATTTGCACGAATCCGGGTTTATCCAGCGGCAAATGCCATGGCTGCATCATAGCTTTGGTCGTCACGTGGCTTGGGCACGTCGTCCACCAGATCAAAATAGAAATCAAAAATGAATTGTAGCCGTTTGGGGCCTTTTAGGGTGTCCACGCCGCTGACCAAAGCCATGCGATAGGCTTGCGCCAGCTTCGCACATTAAATCTTCGGGTTCGTCGAAGTAATATTTGATTAATTGGCGCGACAGGTCACAGGAATCCGCAACCTGCCCATAAGATGGAAATGGGGGCCCCTGACGTTGCAAAAGATCGACCACACCTTCGACGATCTGCGATTTTTGAGCTTTGCGGTTATCCATTTTCCGCCCCTTTTCCACTGATGCATGATGGAGCGAAGTTTATTTCTGTCGCAACCTTTAGTTTTTGAGGAGCGTAACTGTCAGACTTTAAATGAAAAATGGGTTGGCAATTGGGGCGTTATACACCCCAATTGTTATTCAGTGTGTTTAAAATTTGGAAAGATAGGCCACCAGAATATCGCGGGCTGCATATAAATCTGTGGTATCGATCATTTCCGTCACAGTATGGATATAACGTGTGCCCACGGTGATGCCGATGGCGCGCGCACCGGCTGCGGCCTGTTGGGCAGCGGCGCCGTCTTGGCCCCCGGTGGCCAGAATGGTGCGTTGAAATGGGATGTCCTTTTCGCGGGCCAAGGCGTCAAATTCGCGGACCAATTCTTTGTCAGCGATAAAGGACCCATCGCGGACATGCAGGCCGAACCCTTTGCCTTGGGTTGTGGTGTAATCTTTTTCGGGAACGCCGGGCGTGTCGCAGGCCAATGTTACGTCAATGCCCAGCCCGATGTCGGGTTTGATCGCATAGGACGCCGTGCGCGCACCGCGCAGGCCGACCTCTTCTTGGGTGGTAAAGGCCACGTGGATTTCTGCGCCCCGGCCTAGTTTACCCAGCCCTTTGATGGCTTCGATCCCCAGCCAACAGGCAATGCGATTGTCCAACGCCTTTGACACAACTTTGTCGCCGATTTCCATAAACGGTTCGTCCATGACTACATAATCCCCGACCTGCACCAGATCAGCCGCCTTTTCCCCCATGCCGATATCAACAAAGAAATCCGTCACGGCGGGCACTTTTTTACGATCCTCGGGGGACGAAATGTGGATCGGTTTGCCGCCCGGATTCATCACGCCGCGATAATCGCCGTTATCGGTGCAGACCAGCACACGCCGCGAAAACAGATTGCGCGGATCAAAACCGCCAACCGGGGTCAGATGCAGATAGCCTTCTTTGCTGATATGGCTGACTAGAAACCCGATTTCATCCATGTGGCACAACAACATAATGCGCGGCGCGTCCGGTTTGTCAGCGTTGCGTTTGCACAAAAGCGACCCCATCGGATCAACGCGCACCTCATCAAACAGCCCGTCAATTTGGGACGTGATCAGATCACGCACGCGGTCTTCGTTGCCGGGTACACCGGGGGTTTCACAAAGCGTTTTTAACAGGTCCAGCGACATCAGGGGGCTCCGATTTGGGGATACATTTGCGGCAGAGTGGACCGGGCTGAACGTGATCGCAAGGGGCAAATCAGAGGGGGGATTTGCCAACTGAAATCAACTTTATCGACATGCCTTATTTAGTGGCTGTGGATCGTTCACCCACAAGAATTATGACTTATCCACAAAAAATAGCTTTACAGGTCGCCTCTTGCACAGCACCATATCTAGTAAGGAGGCTGACTATGTATCGCCTCCCTAGAGCAGGTATCTAGCATTTGGGGTGCTGCCAATTCCCCAATGTTGGAAGACAGGAGGCCGAGATATGGCACTTTCCGAGCAGTTCATTACCAATGATGACGTGCATCCCATTGACCTTGTGGAATATATTGCAGAACACCACGACTGGGAATTCGACCGGATCACCGATGATCAGATCGCCATGGCAGTTGAGGGTCAGTGGCGGACATATTCGATCACGTTGGCTTGGTCGGCCTATGACGAAACGCTGCGATTGATTTGCACGTTCGAAATGGAACCCCCAGAGGACCGGATCCCAGCCCTTTATGAAGCGTTGAATAAGATTAACGATCAATGCTGGGCCGGCGGGTTCACCTATTGGGCCGAACAGAAATTGATGGTCTATCGCTATGGTTTGCTGCTGAATGGCGACCAGGGCGTCAGCCCCGATCAGGTCGACACCATGATCAACGCCGCCGTGACCAGCGCGGAACGCTATTATCCTGCATTGCAATTGGTGACATGGGCCGAACGTCCGGCGAGTGAGGCAATCCAGATCGCCATAGGCGAGGCCTACGGGAGGGCCTAATGTCCCGTTAAACGTCACTCGGTTTTGATGTCTACATCATCATCCGGCCCAACCTAGGAAATCTGCCAATCAAACCTTTGGTCAGCACGCAGCGAGGGGCTGGTTGGTGGCCAAAGTTCTGGTTGCCGTGACTTCCGCAAGAGGCGTTATGAAGATTGCTTTTTCAGATGGGATTTGGAGTCGTTTATACGGCCCCTACGGTAATCGGTCTGTTAATATTCAGCTAAAAGCACTTTGCGAAAAATGGGACGATGCAGCTGCCAAAGAGCTTTTCTGGGAAGAGCTGCATCATCAAGATGATATCTACCCTGCGACCTTTGCGTCTTTGCCCTGGTTGGTTGAACTCAGACATCCTAATGATGAAGCGTTTGAACAAACGTATCTTTTTCTGTCCCACGTTATCCATTGTGCATGTTCCGAGGGTGGCACAGGATGCGACGGAACCGGGCCGAGAGGAAGATATAGAGGTTTATCGACAACAATCGCCGATCATCAGCATGCATGGATACCGAACAGTGAATGGTTAACGATTGACGACAGGCCCATTCTCATCAATCTCGAACAATGGTTTTCCGACAATTGTTTGATGATTGCAGAACGATGCCTCAGCTTGGTTAACTCTGACCCGGTGGTCTCGGCTGATGCAATTGCAGGGTTTGCTTCTGCATGTGGCAGCTCAAGGGTTGCTTGGTCCACGCAAATGTTCGCGAGTGGCGAGGACGAAGGCTTTATCTGTCGGGAACTAGGATCCTATGATGAACGCGATACCTTGGCTGTGGCAAAGCTGTTTGCGCACGTCCACGAAAAGAACCCTGATCTGGCGTCGTTCATGCTGAACTACCCCGGCTGCACCTTTGTTCCGGATGATCCCAAACAAGACGACTTGCTCTGACAACAAAGCGGACCTAGGTCTGGCCAAGACGAAAACGCAGTTAACCAACGCGCCTTCATTGGTCCGGGTGTCGATTGGGGCCAATCTAGGTTCAGAACATGCGATGCGGGGCAGTATTGTCTGGTGCGAATGCTGATAAGAACCTTAAATCGTGCCCCGTTAGCGTTGCGTGTGCACGAAACAACAGGAAAGTGGGGCAGACGTTTCCTTGTCTTGCGTGTTTCTAAGCGGGGCCGTAACACAACAACAGACATGGTATAATCAAATTAGGGTTGTCGCCAACAGACGCCCTTGGATGGCCAGACAGATTTGGGGGGATTTCAGATGCAGATGGATGATGTGGCGCAGCGCGGGCTGGTTCTGTTGGGGTGTGGCAAAATGGGGTCGGCGATGTTGCAAGGCTGGTTGGCCGGTGGATTGCCTGCGTCATCTGTCTGGGTTTTGGACCCCTATCCGTCGGATTGGTTGAAACAGCAAGGGGTCGCGATCAACGTGGATCTGCCTGCCAATCCGGCGATAGTGCTGGTGGCTGTGAAACCGCAAATGATGGGCGACGCATTGCCAGCGTTGCAGGCGCTGGGCAATGGCGACACGTTGTTTGTGTCAGTGGCGGCGGGCACGCCGATCCATGCGTTTGAACAGGCCTTGGGGGAACAGACCCCGATTGTGCGCGCGATGCCAAACACTCCGGCTGCGATTGGCCGCGGGATCACGGCGATTGTGGGCAATGCACATACAAATGCAGCGCAACTGGACCTGGCCGAAGCCCTGCTTCTGGCCGTGGGCCAAGTGGTGCGGCTGGACGGTGAGGATCAGATGGATGCAGTCACCGCCGTTTCCGGGTCCGGCCCGGCCTATGTGTTCCATCTGATCGAAGCGCTGGCCGCCGCAGGGCAGGCCGAAGGATTGCCTGCCGAACTGGCGATGGCCTTGGCCAAGGCCACAGTGGGCGGTGCGGGGCAATTGGCCGAAGATGCCGCTGAGGGGCCGGATCAATTGCGCATCAACGTCACATCCCCCAACGGCACAACCCAAGCCGCGCTTGAGGTGTTGATGGATGGTGAAACCGGGTTTGGCCCGCTGGTTGGTCGCGCTGTCAAAGCGGCGGCTGATCGGTCCAAGGAACTGGCAAATGGCTGAGATTTCGTTTGATGATTTCCTGAAAGTGGACGTGCGTGTGGGCCGGGTTATCCGCGCGGAACCTTTCCCAGAGGCGCGTAAACCCGCAATCAAGATGTGGATTGATTTCGGCGATGAGATCGGCGAACGCAAAACGTCGGCCCAAATCACGGCGCATTACACGCCGGATATGTTGGTGGGAAAACAAGTCATGGCCGTGGTGAATTTTCCACCACGCCAAATCGGGCCGTTCATGTCCGAAGTTCTGGTGTTGGGATTGCCCGACGAAACCGGAGAAATTGTTCTGATTGGCCCGGACCAAGACGTGCCAACAGGGGGGAGATTACATTGATGAAATTGTTGATTACACGGGATTTACCCAACAAGGTCCTGAATGCAGCGCGTGAAAAATTTGACGTGACTTACCGTCAGGAACCCACAGGGTTAACCCCCCAAGAAGCCACATGGGCGCTACAGGATTTTGACGCGGTGCTGCCCACATTAGGGGATGCGTTTTCTGCCCAAGTGTTTGGAAATGCGGATAAAATCCGGTGCAAGGTTCTGGCCAATTTTGGCGTTGGATATAACCATATCGACATTGAAGCCGCGCGCAAAGCAGGCGTCAAAGTCACCAACACCCCAGATGCGGTAACCAATGCCACAGCCGATATCGGCATGACGTTGCTGCTGTCTGTGGCGCGCCGCGCAGGCGAAGGCGAACGGATCGTGCGGGCCGGGCAATGGCATGGCTGGGCGCCAACCCAGATGTTGGGCACCCATGTGACCGGCAAAACGGTTGGGATCGTGGGCATGGGCCGTATCGGACAGGCCGTGGCGCGGCGTTGTCATTATGGCTTTGACATGCCAGTGCTGTTTTATAACCGGTCGAAAAAGCATTCCAATGTGCCGGCGAAACAGGTGAAAACCCTGACGGATCTGATGGCGCAATCCGATTTTGTGGTTGTGACTGTTCCGGGCGGTGCGCAAACCCATCATCTGATCGATGCACAGGCGATTGCCGCGATGAAATCGACCGGGTTCCTGATCAATATTGCGCGCGGCGATGTCATCGACGAAGAGGTGCTGATTGCCGCGTTGCAGACGGGGCAAATCGCCGGGGCTGGTCTGGATGTTTATGCGCAGGAACCGCATGTGCCAGAGGCGCTTCGGGCTTTGGAAAACGCGGTGTTGTTGCCGCATTTGGGAACCGCTGCGATGGATGTCCGCGAAGAGATGGGCATGATGGCGCTGGGCAATGTCATTGCGATGTCCGAAGGGCGCCCTTTGCCTCAGGATTTGGGGTAGGGCATTCCAGTGATGAAATCTGCCAGCCGCGACGGATCAGTTGCGGCCGGTCGCCAATCTGAAATGCCGCCGGCATAGGCTGACATAGCTGTCATTGCCGCCGATCTGGACCTGTGCCCCGTCAGTGACGACGTTTCCTTCGGCGTCCTGTCGGATCACCATGGTGGCCTTTTTCCCGCAATGACAGATCGTGCGCACTTCGCGCATTTCATCGGCCAAGGCCAGTAAGGCGGCCGATCCAGGGAACAATTTGCCCTGAAAATCCACCCGCAGCCCATAACACATCACCGGCACGCCCAGATCGTCCACGGCACGCGCCAATTGCCAAACCTGTTCTTCGGACAGGAACTGCGCCTCGTCGATGAACACACAGGCGCAGGGACCAGAATTGAGGCGCGCTTCGATCTTGGCAAACAGATCTTCGTCTGGGGCAAATGTATCCGCCTTTGCCGCGATCCCGATTCGGCTGGCGATTTGCCCCTGACCGGCCCGATCATCAAACTGGGCGGTCAACAGATAGGTCTGCATACCGCGTTCGATATAGTTATAAGACGCCTGCAGCAAAACGGTCGATTTGCCGGCATTCATGGTCGAAAAATGAAAATATAGTTTTGCCATGCGCGCTTGGTAGCGCTGCCTGCCGGGGCTTTGCAACCCCGACAAACAACTATGCAACCATGATGGGTTCCCGTGAGTGGTCGATCCCAAAAGACCAAGAACAGCGGGTCAGGTTGGGCGTTGCCACTCTCTCCTAAAGCCAGCAAGGAGACAGTGGCAGGATGGGGTGCCCAACCCAACCCTACGGCACCGCGCATGGCGCCGATCACTGGTTACTTGTCCTCGTGAGGACGCTTTACCAATGACAAATGCGCGCCAAGTCATTAATGGGAAAAGCATTCGGGCTTTCCCCGAATAGTTAAGATCGGAATAGGTGGACATATGGCTGGGGTTGGGAATTACCTAAAAAAGCACACTGAGGCGCTGGTTAAGGATGTGGGTGTTGAACCTGCATGTAAATTGACAGGCAAATCCAAAGCGACGTTGGGGCGCTATTATTCTGACGCAGAAGAACATGCAGATCGGTTTATGCCGGTGGATGCTGTTGCCGCGTTGGAAGCTGCGTCATCATATCCGCATGTAACATCTGCACTGGCGGAATTGCGTGGGATTACATTGTCTTATGATGAATCTCCAAAGAATTCGGTTGGCGGCGTCAATTCAGATGTGATCGCATTATCGCAGCGTTTTGCGATGTTGATGGGTGAGTATAATCAATCCATCGAAGACGGGATCATCACTGTAAACGAAGCCAAACGCCTGCTGCGCGAAACGCTTGAATTGCAGAAAGTGTTGTTGGACATGAAGATGCATCTGGAAGAAGAAACCGTCTGACGTCAGCGTTTTAGGGGGGCCGAATCTGATGTACCCAAAGGTGCGCCAGAACAAGGTTAACCTTATAACCCAACAACTTTCGGTTTCACGTTTTGTAATGGAAGCCAAATGGAACTGACCTTGGGGCAACGTTCCCAAAGTAGATTTGCGCAAAAATAACCGTCGGTTTAGGTCCATCAAACGCGGCGGTTATAGCGCAAAATGGGTACGATGCTGGCTGAGTTAATCCGCTCCTCAACTCGCCGGATTGGATCACCCCACTGAAGGGGACCAAAGACACATTTCCCAAGACCGATTAAGCCGCGCGAAACGGTGACATAAACGTCAAGATAGCAGAGCTTTAGGCGCGCTGCACAATCACGGACCCCACGGAATATCCCGCGCCAAAGGAACAGATTAACCCCGTGTCGCCGGGCGATAAATCTGCTGAATGTTTGGCAAACGCGATGATTGATCCGGCGGATGACGTGTTGGCGTAATCTTGCAAAATGTTGGGTTGCTCATTGGGGGCAGGGGCGCGGCCCAACACTTTTTTACCGATGTAATCGTTCATGGTTTTGTTGGCCTGATGTAGCCAAAGCCGTTTTAGATCGTCCGGTTGCACCTGTTCGGCGCACATATGGTCGCTGATATGGCGGCTGACCATGGGCAGAACTTCTTTGAACACTTTTCGCCCGTTCTGCATAAACTGCATATCGCGGCGGTCGTCCATCTGATCATGGGTGCGCCGCAAAAAACCGTTATTGTTGCGAATGTTGTTGCTGAACTGAGTGGCCAGCCGGGTGGATTTTATTTTGAAATGATCGCCAGCCAGCGCTTCGTCACGTTCAATCAACACAGCCGTCGCCACGTCGCCAAAAATGAAATGGCAATCGCGATCCCGCCATTCCAGATGCGCCGAACAAATTTCGGGGCAGACAACCAATGCCGCCCGAATGGAGCCTGATTTGATCATGTCTGTGGCCGTCTGAATGCCAAAAGTCGCGCTGGAACAGGCCACATTCATGTCAAATGCGAACCCGGAAGTTCCCAGAAGTGACTGTATTTCCACAGCAATTGCCGGATAGGCCCGTTCGTGATTGGACGCGGCACAAATCACCGCATCCACATCCAAAGGCGTTTTGCCGGCCTGTTTCAACGCCTGATTTGCGGCATCCACCGCCATTTCTGCCATGATCGACGGCGCGTCATCTGAGCGAGAAGGCAGTTTTGGAAACATCCGATCGGGATCCAGTATGCCAGATTTGTCCATGACATATCGGTTCTCGATCCCCGAGGCCGCATAGATAAAGTCAGCCGAGGAATGGGCGATTTCCGACACGGTTCCGGCTGCAATTTCGTCTTTGTTTGCGGTGTTTTGTTTGTCCGCAAACGCGTTAAAGGCAACCACCAATTCGTCATTTGTGATCATTTCGGTTGGGGTAAACACCCCGGTTCCGGTTATGGCTGCTTGGTACATCACGGTTCCCCTGTCACGGTCTGATGACCGTGCCGCGCCTGCACCTGTTTTGCAATAGCGGCCCCCGCTTGACGTAGGGGGATCGCGGCGCAGTCAAACCCCATGTCATCCGCATTAAAGGTGACCTATAGATAGAGAATGGAACATGTGACGTCTCAGAATTTAATTGCGGTTGATGGCGGCGGAACGCGTTGTCGGATTGTGTTGATCCATAAGGGCCAGCGCCACCAACTGAATGTGGGATCGGCGAATGTTTATTCCGATTTTGACGGCGCATTGCGAACCATCCGCAACGGATTGCAATCCGTGGCGCATCTGGCGGGCCTCAGCTTTGATCAAATTGCCCATTACCCGGCCCATTTGGGGCTGGCGGGGGTGCTGGATGTTGAGATTGGTCAGCGTGTTTCTCAGTCCTTGGCGTTTACAAATGCAACGGTTACGGATGACCGGATCACAACATTGGCAGGCGCATTGGGGCGGTCAGATGGATGTGTGGCCGGGATCGGAACAGGATCGTTTTTTGCGCGTCAATGCGGGCAGAAATCCAAACTGATTGGGGGCTATGGTCTGCAATTGGGGGATGATGCATCCGGCGCATGGCTTGGGGTTAAATTATTGCAATATTGTTTGCTGGTTTTGGATGGGTTTTACCCGCGCAGTCCGCTGAGCGATCAGGTTTGGGATGAGTTTTCGAATATGCCAAAGCGGATGATATCCTTTGCTAAAATCGCAACAGCCAGCCAATTTGGCGCTTTTTCTCCTCGCATTTTTGAGGCGGCTCAGGCAGGGGATAAAACGGGGCTGGCATTGGTACAAATGGGGGCAAAGTCCATAACATCCGCCTGTTCTGCCTTAGGGCGCACGCAGGATGAACCATTGGTTTTGATGGGCGGGGTTGGGCCGCATTACACCCCGTTTCTGCCATCCGAAATTTCGGCCCAATGCGTCGACCCCAAAGGTTCGGCCTTAGACGGGGCAATCTATTTGGCAACACAGCATGCGCTGGCCCAAGCGAAAGACGGTACATCCAATGAACTCTGATTTGACGGCATTTTCTGGCGCGGACATATTTGATGGCACAGATATGATCAAAGATCATGTTTTGGTGATCAAAAAGCATTGTGTCATGGGGATTGTCGCACCGGAAAATATCCCGCTGGATGCTAAGCTGGTGATGCTAAATGGCGGCATATTGGCACCCGGATTGGTTGACTTGCAGGTTAATGGCGGCGGCGGGCATATGTTTAACGACGCGCCGAATGTTGAAACGCTGCGGATCATGGCTTGTGCGCATGCGGCCCTTGGCGTGACATCTTTCTTGCCGACTTTGATCACGGATCGTGCCGAAAAAACGCAGGCGGCGATTGATGCTGTGGATCAGGCCATATCCCAAAATGTGCCGGGTATCATGGGCTTACATCTGGAAGGGCCGCATTTATCCCTCGCGCGAAAAGGGGCGCATGACGGTGAATTGATCCGACCCATGACCCCCGACGATTTGGACATGTTGCTGGATGCCGCCGCGCGCCTTCCATTTCTAAAAGTCACCTTAGCCCCTGAAAATGTTACGTTTTCACAGATGAAAACCCTCGCGGATGCGGGCGTGTTTTTGTCGATCGGCCATAGCGATACATCATATGATGTGGTCCTGCAGAGCGTTGAAAATGGCGTGCGCTGTGTGACGCATTTGTTTAACGCCATGAGCCAAATTCAAAATCGCGAACCCGGTTTGGTTGGCGCGGCGATCGCTACTGGGGCTTTGTCAGCGGGTTTGATCGCCGATTTTGTTCATGTGCACCCCACAAGTATTGAGATCGCGCTGAAGGCAAAGGTCGGACCCGGACAGATATTTTTGGTCAGCGACGCGATGGCGACGGCGGGGTCGGATATCGATCACTTTTATCTTAACTCTCGCCGGATCAACCGTGACAAAACCCACGGAAAACCAAGGTTAACCCTTGCCGATGGGACGCTGGCGGGTGCTGATCTGGATTTGGTGACGGCCATTGGCAATGTGGCGTCCCTATCGGATGTCTCCCTGTCGCAGGCGATCGCGATGGCCAGTTCGATCCCCGCGCGCGTGATCGGAAAAGCAGACCAAATCGGACATTTACTGCCCGGGAGGCAAGCAGATTTTATGCATCTGAAGGCGGGTAAATTACAGTCAGTTTGGCAGGCTGGAACGCAGTTAACCTGACGTGAAAAGAGGGTGAATTTGCTCTGCTTTTTGGTTGTTACAACCATAGGGCTTGAGTTGAGGGTGTTTTTAATAATAAAGTTCAGATTACACATGCCTAAAACGGGTCTGAACTGATCATGATTGTCGATTCCCATCAGCATTTTTGGACGTTATCGCGCGGGGATTATCCGTGGCCAAATCAGGATGTTGCCCCTATTTTTAGGGATTTTGGCCCCGATAATTTGATCCCATTGCTAGACGCGGCCAATGTTCACAAAACGGTTCTGGTCCAAGCCACCGACACGGTCGCAGAAACGCGTTTCTTGCTCGACATCGCGGCGCAAACGGATCCTGTTGCCGGTGTGGTCGGGTGGGTCGATTTTATAGCGTCCGATGCTGTGGAAACGCTGCAGACCTTGCAACTAAACCCGTGGCTCAAAGGGGTGCGGCCGATGTTGCAAAACATCGCTGATACGGATTGGATTTTGCAACCATCTGCCGCGCCGGTATTACACCAAATGCAAGAAACAGGTCTGTGTTTTGATGCGTTGATTCAGCCACGTCATTTGCCGGTCATGGATCAATTGGCGGCGCGGTATCCTGCATTGCCCATCGTTGTTGATCATGTGGCAAAGCCGCAGATGGGACCGGGAATTATGCCTTCTGGTCAATGGCTTGCTGGGATCAAAGCCTTGGCAAAACATCCCAATGTGCTGTGCAAGCTATCGGGAATGGTCACTGAAATTGGCCCCGATTGGCAATCTGATCATATCCGGCCCTTTGCGCAGGTTGTGTTGGGCACATTTGGCCCAGATCGGGTGATGTTTGGGTCGGACTGGCCGGTTGTGAATCTGGCCAGTGCATATGCGGACTGGATCGCGTTTGTGACGGATTTGATCACGGATTTGCCCGATACAGAACAAGCCCAGATCATGGGGCAAAACGCGGTTGAGTTTTATAATCTTTGACCGAATAAAAAGGAGCCAGATTTGGCACAACGAATGGGGATGATGATCGGCCTAAAGCCAGAGGCGATCGCTGAATATAAACGTTTGCACGCGGATGTCTGGCCCGAAATATTGGCGCGATTGAAAGCGTCAAATATCACCAATTATTCGATTTTCCTGCGCGAACCAGAAAATGTGATGTTCGGCTATTGGGAATATGTCGGCCACGATTTTGAAGCGGATATGGCGGCAATCGCTGCGGATGCGAAAACTCAGAAATGGTGGGACATTTGTGGCCCGATGCAGGCGGCCTTGGACAGTCGTGCTGATGGGGAATGGTGGGCGTCGATGGAGCAGGTTTTTTACATGAAATAGGGCGGCCTCAGGAATAGAAACCGCCCTATGAAACCAGCGCGCGATTAGATTTCTAACGTGGTCAAAATCTGCGCAAACGACGCGCCATGCATGTCACGATCCAGCCGAATCCCCTGTATTTCAGGACGGGGCAGGCTGAATTTTACGATGTTCAGGTCCTTGATATCAAACCGTTTTAACGTACTCACCGGGATGCCGAACACTTGTGCGACCACGGCCGTATCCAAACCATTTGACACTGTGTCATAGGCATCCGCAGACCCGCAAAAAATGTCGATTGTCAGCCAAAATGGCCCAGCATTTTTGGACCGGATTTTGGTGACGATGTCTGATAGGGCCGTCATGCGCCAATGTCCTCTACGCTTAGGTGAAATGCATCCATCGGATTGTCCAAGGTCAGCACGTGGTTCAGGCAAAATTCATGCACCGCACCCCGTGGCATTTCCGGGGGTGAAAACGGAAAGGCAAAGGTCGGCATTTCCTCTTGTTCCGTTAAGGGGTGGTGCAACAGGTAGGGGTTCAGCATTTTGGCGACTTCGCGGCTCAGGGCTTCGGTTTGGGCGGTGACGATGCCCATCACGCCCACCTCGGTGCCGGTTTTGCCGCTTGTGTCCAGCGCGCCCAGCGTGGCGTCCACGCCAATCAGCCGCAGTTCGATGGTGAACTCTCCGTCGACGCGTTCCTTGGCTTTGGCAGTGCATTTGGTCTGAATGTCATCGCACCATTCCCGGATATGCGCCACATATCGTGGGTCGCGCACCAATGTGATGGACACGGTTTGGTATCCGGCCAAACGCGCGCCTTCCAGTTTGACCGTATAGCGGTCTGACGGGATCCATTCACTGCCAATGACACGCACAACTCGGTCATCCAGCGCCGTATATGTGGCCCCGGTGACGTCCAAATGCCCGCCCGGTTCAAACAGGATCCAAGGGTCCGAATTTTCATACAGCATATGCGCTGACACGGTGTGGGGTGTGGCGCGGGCCTCGGTCCCCATGGGGGTCATGGTGAAACCGTCGGCGTCAAATTCGATCAGGATCGTGCCGGAATTGGGGCTGGTGGTGGCCAGCGCGCCGCATTCGCCGATCTTGGCGCCGTGCCACGCGCCGCCTGCATGGCACCCCCGCGCCAATGGCAGGGCAGAAATGATGGCCGTGTCCGTGGTGCGCCCGGCGATGACGATGTCCGCGCCCGTGTCCAGCGCGGCTTGAATTTGTTCCGCGCCAGCAAGGGCAACGATATTGGTACAGGTGGCAAATGTGTCCGCATCCACATCCGGTGCCGCGGGCAGGGGGGTGATGCGGCCCGCGTCAAAGGCCGTGGCCATATCGGCGGCGCTTTGGCCGGATTTCAGCACGGCCAGTTTCAGGTTTGCCCCGGTTTCAGCGGCGATTTCACGGGTGATGTCCACCAGCCAATCCACGGCGGAATCCGCGCCGCAGGTTCCTGCAGTGCCGATGACTAATGGCACGCCCGCCTCGGCGCGGGCCTGCATCAATTCACGCCATTCTGCTTTGGTTGAATTGCGCGAATATTTGGACGTGCCGGTGCCCAGATAATGGGGCCCACTATCCGTGGATCCCCCATCAATTGCGATAATATCCGGTTTCTGGGTAATCCCGCGCGCCAAGGCCGCGCGGTCATATCCAAGCCCAAGGGCCCCGGACGGAATAAGGACTTTGACCATCAATCAGTGACCCTTTGTGGTTTTTTTAAAACGTTGCGCAGGAACATGGGCGCGACAAAGCCGATCACGGCAACCGCCCACAGACCAATCGAAATGCCAGAGCTGAACAGATAAGTCCAATCGCCGTCGGACAGGACCATGGCACGGCGCAGGGCGTCTTCCATGTTGCCGCCCAGCAGGATGCCCAGAATGATCGGCACTGTTGGCACGTCAATTTTGCGCAACACATATCCCAATGCGCCAAAGGCGACCATCAGCAACAGATCAAAGTAAGACCCGGACAGCGAGAAAATCCCGACAAAGCTGATCATGGTCACGCCCGGCAACAGGATCCAGGGTGGCACGGACAGGATATGCACAAATACGCGCACCATCGGGACGTTTATCAACAACAGCACCACGTTGGCGATCAACAGGCTGGCGATCAGGCCCCAGACCACTTCGGGTTGGTCCGTGAATAGGGTGGGACCGGGGGTGATGTTCAGCGTCATCAACAGCGCCAATAACACAGCCGTCGTGCCCGACCCGGGAACCCCAAGCGTCAGCATCGGAACCAAAGCGCCCCCCGCAGCGGCGTTGTTTCCGGCCTCTGGCGCGGCGACGCCTTTGGCGACCCCGGTGCCAAAGCCCCCTTTTTCGCCGGCGATGGATTTTTCCGACATATAGGCCATAAAACTGCCCAAGGACGCGCCTGCACCGGGCAAAATACCCGCGACGAATCCGACAAGAGACGCGCGCAGTTGGGTCCAGCGTGTGTGCCACAAATCCTTCCATGGAACGCGAACTTTGCCCAATTTCACGCCGATAGACGTGTTTTTACCGTGGCTTTCGATGAAAAAGAACACTTCGGAAATCGCAAACAGTCCGACGATTGCCACAAGGAAATCAATGCCGTCAAACAGATGTAGATTGCCACCGGTCAGCCGGGGCAGGCCTGAATTGTTGTCCACGCCAATCATCGCAATGCCCAACCCGATACAGGATGCAATGGCGGCTTTGGCTTGGTTATTGGACGCCATGCCGCCCAATGTGGCAAAGGCCAGTAAATACAGGGCGAAATATTCCGCAGGGCCAAACAGAAACGCCACGCCTGCCAGCAATGGTGCCAGCAGCATCAGGCCCACGGTGGCCAAAAACGCACCGGTGAACGATGCGACGCCCGAAATCACCAAGGCGTCGCCTGCACGGCCGGCTTTGGCCATTGGATAGCCGTCTAACGTGGTCATCAGCGCGGGTTCATCACCGGGGATGTTCAGCAGGATCGAACTGATCCGCCCGCCATACATCGCGCCGTAATAAACAGCCGTCATCAGGACCAGCGCGCTGGTTGCATCCAGCCCCATCGAAAAGGTCAGCGGGATCAGGATCGCCACACCATTTGACGGACCAAGCCCGGGCAATGCGCCGATAATGGTGCCGATGAAACAGCCAAACACGGCCAGCAGCAGGGTGAACGGGGACAGGGCGATGCCGAAACCCATCACCAGATTTGAAAGTAATTCCATGTGATTGACCTCAGCCGATCAGGCCCTTGGGAAAGGCAACAAGCCCAAGTCCAAGCGCGAATTTGAAGATCAGAAACAACCCGGCAGATAGGCCAATCCCAGCGGCGATTGAACGCCCGGCATGGGGGTTGATCTGATATGAAAGGATAGCGGCGGTGATGGCTGTGGGAAAAAGAAAACCCAGCGGTTTGAGCGAATAGGCATAGGCAATCAGCACAACCACCGCCACCAACAGCGACCCAAAGGTGCGCATCGCAGGCCAATCCGGGTTCGGATCAGGGCGAACCATCACCACAACACCACAAATGACCGCAACACACCCTATCAGCATCGGAAACATTCGCGGCCCAACCGGGTCCGTCAAAAAGCTCGTCTGAATTTGGGTCGCGCTGGCAATATATGCCAGCGCTGTCAGTGTTACGACCAGTCCAAATGTCCGGTCGGTTCCCATTACTGGATCACTCCGATTTCTTTGGACAGGTCACGGATTTCTTCAACAACGCCATCGACGTAGCTTTGGAAATCACCACCAACCAATGTGAACGGAGCCAGACCATTTGCGGCCATGGCCTCTTGCCATTCTGCGCTGTCAGCAACCGCCTGCAGGCGGTCGGCCCACATGTTGAAATCTTCGTCGCTGATGTCTTTGGGTACGTACAGGCCACGCCAGTTCACTGCCACAACATCCAGGCCTTGCTCTTTGGCGGTGGGGATGTCCTCAAAGCCGGGAACGCGTTCTTCGGTCAGAACCGCCAGCGCACGCACGTCGCCGGAATTCAGGAAACCGACCACTTCGGACATGTCACCCGACATGGCAGCGGTGAAACCACCAACGGTTTGGGTGATCGCATCCGCGCCGCCATCAACGCCGATATATTTGATCGCGGTGACGTCGGCGATGCCCGCACGTTGCAGGATCATCAACGGTTTCAGATGATCAAACCCACCCACCGCAGAACCACCCGCAAAGGCGATGTCGCCGGGAGCTGCCTGAATGGCGTCAACCAGATCGGTCAGGGTTTGATAGGGGCTGTCAGCACCCACAACAATCACACCGGGATCGGCACCAATGGCCCCGACAAAGCGCACTTGGTCAGCTGTCATGCCCGCATAGGCGTTTTGCGCCAGACGTGTGGTGGTCGCAGAGGACGCCGCGATGATCAGATCCGCGTCATCGCCACGTTCCGCAACAACGTGCCCAAAGGCAAGTCCGCCACCAGCGCCAGCCATATTGGTGACCTGAATAGGCTGATCCACAGTGCCGATATCGAACATGATTTTGCCGATCTGACGGCATGTGAAATCCCAACCGCCGCCGGGGTTGGCTGGGGCAATACATTCAGCAGCACTGGCAGCGCCGGTTGCGCCCATACCCAATACCGCACTCGTTACGAGCGCCTTAAAAAGACGTTTTGTCATGGTTTCCTCCCGTTTGACATGGCGGATTTCGCCGCCCATGCTTTGATCAGAACGATCAAACCTGACATCCACCTGACACGGCATCCGACATGGATGACGTCCCATCCCAAAGGCCATTCATGCGGTTCCTGTTGATTGAGGATAATCTAAAGCTTGCCCAAGCGGTGGTCGAACGACTGCAGTTGGACGGGCATGCTGTGGATCACGCCGACACGCTTGATACCGCAGAGGCCTGTATATCCGTGGCGGATTACGATTTGATATTGTTGGATATTATGCTGCCAGATGGGGATGGTCGCGATTTTTTGGTTCAACAAAGACGCGCCAAAAAACGAACGCCCGTGATTGTGATCACAGCCCGATCTGCCGTGTCGGATCGGGTTGGATTGCTGGATCTCGGGGCGGATGATTACATCACCAAACCGTTCGATTTTTCCGAGCTCGAAGCCCGGTGTCGTGCGGTGCTAAGACGTCAGGGAGGCGAAGCCAATAACGCCAAAACCTTTTCTAATACCGAGCTTGATTCGACGGCTGGTGAGTTGCGATTCGGGGCCCAAACGCTGACATTGCGCAACCGTGAATTGCGTTTGCTAGAGGTGTTTTATAATGCGCCGGGGCAGGTTTTTTCGAAATCGTATTTGATGGATCGGTTATTTTCCCTATCGGATGAGGCCAGCGAAAATGCCATCGAAGTCTATGTTGGCCGGTTGCGAAAACGGCTCGAAGGGTCGGATGCAAAAATCGAAACCGTACGTGGACTTGGATATCGGTTGGTGGTGGCATGACGTCCCATGGCTCCATTCGCCAGCGATTGTTTTTCCAACTGGCAGGCGTGGCGGCGGTGCTGTCGGTGGCATTTTTCCTGGTGGTGCGCGGGGTCGCTGAACGCGCAGCAGAGGGCACGCAGGACGACATCCTAGCCGCATCGGCCACAGCGATTGCTGACAGTTTGCGCAGCGAAGTGGACGGCGTGTCGTTAGAATTACCTTATTCCGCGCTGTCGATGTTGGGCACGGTGGGGCAGGACCGGGTGTTTTATCGCATCGTCACGGATGGCGAAACCCTGACCGGTTACGACGATCTGCCCGTGCCGCGCACGGTGCCCAATCCAAATGCGCCGGATTTTGTGACCTTGTTCTATCGCGGTGACGAGGTGCGGTCCGTCTCCGTGTTGCGGCAGGTCGGTTCGGCGGCGCAATCCACCGATGTGATCGTGACAGTGGCCCAAACCCGGCAAGGATTAGAAGCGATTTCACGGCGCATCACGAACACAGCGATGGGGGTTGGGGTTGGGTTTTTCCTGTTGGCAACCGCGTTGTCATTGTGGGCGGCGCGGTCCGCATTAGCGCCAATTGATCGCATGACCCTGTCTGTGACACGGCGCGGCCCACAGGATTTGCGCCCTGTGCGCGCCCAAACCCCGGCGGAATTAATCCCTTTGGTCGAGGCACTTAACAGCTTTATGGCCCGTTTGCGCACGTCGCTGTCACGTACCGAAGATTTCATCACCGAAGCTGCGCATCGCGTGCGCACGCCGCTTGCCACGGTGCGCGCCCAAGCAGAAGTCACCCATCGAAAACTGAACAAACCCGAACACAAACAGGCGATCCGTGAAATGATCCGCGCCATCGATGAAAGCTCTCGGTCGGCGGGACAAATGCTGGATCACGCGATGGTCACGTTTCGCGCAGACAGTCTGACGCAACAGGATTTGGAATTGGGCGCATTGGTAGGCGAAACCTGTGATCGGCTGACCCCGACCGCAGATTTGAGGGACATTTTGATAAATCGCGATCTGCCCAATGACCCGGTGCCCTTTAATGGCGACGGGATTTTGTTGCAGGCGGCGCTGATGAATATTTTGGACAACGCCATCAAATACTCGCCCGATGACAGTGCAATCACGGTGACATTGCAGGTCGCTGACCAGCTGACCATTTCGATTTCTGATCAGGGATATGGGTTTGCCGATATGGACCTGTCGCAATTAACCAACCGTTATCAACGCGGGGCGAACGTTGGCAATATTGTGGGCTCTGGGCTGGGTCTGACGATCGCCGATGACGTGGCCAATGCCCATTGTGGACGGCTTGATATTTCTTCAAACACACAAGGAGCAGGCGCATGCGTTTCACTAATTTTGCCGCGTTAGGCCTGATCGTTGCGGGGTCCGTTGCAGCTAGTTTTGAGATCGAAGATCAGGTTGTGTATCCGGCGCAGGAAACCGGTCAGGTTTTGCGCGTCATATCCACGGCGGATCGCGGCGCGTTTGAACCAATAATCCTCGCCTTTCAGTCGGAAAATCAAAATATTACAGTGGATTACACAATCACCAGCACATCGGAACTGATGCAGGCCATCCATGACGAAGGGGCGGTTTTTGATCTGGCCATTTCATCGGCAATGGATCTGCAAACTAAGCTGGCAAATGACGGGTTTGCACAGACCTTTGGGGCTGCGGAAATGGGGGATTTGCCGGCATGGGCGCATTGGCGAAATCAACTATTTGCCTTTACTCAGGAACCGGCGGTTTTGGTGGTGTCGGATGCGTTTTTTTCCGGCTCAGACGTACCAAGGACGCGGGACGAATTGATTAATATTCTACGCGAAAACCCGGAACGATTTCGAAACCGGGTGGGCACGTATGACATTCGCAGGTCGGGGTTTGGGTATCTCATGGCGACGCAGGACAGTCGAAACAGCGAAGCATTCTGGCGTTTGATGGAAGTCATGGGACGATTGGAAGCGCGGTTATATTGCTGTTCCGGCGACATGATCCGCGATGTCGCGAGCGGGGAATTGGCCCTCGCATACAATGTGCTAGGCAGTTATGCCGCATCCCAAAGCGAGGTGATTGACGGGTTCCAAATCATCGAGCTAGAGGATTACGTCAGTGTGATGTTACGCACCGCTTTGATCCCGACCAGCGCCGAAAATGAAGCGGATGCTCAAAAAATGATAAACTTTTTGCTGAGCTTGGATCAACGGCCCGAGCTGAGCCAATCCTCTGGTTTGCCCGCAATCGACACTACAAGTTTTCAGGAAAATTCAGCGTTGCGGCCCATTCGTTTTGGTCCGGGACTGCTGGTGTTTTTGGACAGAATGCGGCGGGTGACATTTCTGCGAAATTGGGAAAGCTCACTGGTGCAGGAATAGGTATGCGGACGGGACCCCGCCGCATACCTGATCGTAAATTAGAATTCGACGACGGCGCGGATGCTTTCACCTTTGTGCATTAAATCAAACCCTTCGTTGATCTGATCCAGCGTCAATTTGTGAGTGATCATCGGGTCGATTTCGATTTTACCATCCATATACCAATCGACAATTTTTGGCACGTCGGTCCGCCCTTTGGCGCCACCAAACGCGGTGCCACGCCAAACGCGCCCTGTGACCAACTGGAACGGGCGCGTTGAAATTTCGGCGCCAGCAGGGGCAACACCGATGATAATGCTTTCCCCCCAACCTTTATGCGCGGCCTCTAGGGCGGTGCGCATGACGGCGGTGTTGCCGGTCGCATCAAAGGTATAGTCCGCGCCGCCACCGGTCAGTTCAACCAAATGCGCCACCAGATCGCCTTCGACGTTGGACGGGTTCACAAAGTCGGTCATGCCGAAATATTTGCCGATTTCAGCTTTGTTGTCGTTCAAATCGACGCCAACAATCTGATCCGCACCGGCCATTTTCAAACCTTGGATGACGTTCAACCCAATGCCACCCAAACCAAAGACCGCACAGCGCGATCCGATTTCGACCTTGGCGGTGTTGATGACGGCGCCGATCCCTGTGGTGACCCCGCATCCGATATAGCAAATTTTGTCGAATGGCGCGTCTTTGCGCACTTTGGCCAGCGCGATTTCGGGCACAACCGTGTGGTTGGCAAAGGTCGAACAGCCCATGTAGTGGTGGATCGGCGTGCCATCCAACATCGAAAACCGCGTTGTTCCGTCAGGCAGCAATCCAGCGCCTTGGGTCAGGCGAATTTTCTGGCAAAGGTTGGTTTTACCCGACAGGCAATATTCGCATTCACGGCATTCCGGCGTATAAAGCGGGATCACGTGATCACCGGGTTCCAACGTGGTGACGCCTTCGCCCACTTCTAAAACGATGCCCGCACCCTCGTGGCCCAAAATGGCGGGAAAAATACCCTCTGGATCGTCACCAGACCGGGTGAATTCATCTGTATGGCACAGTCCCGTCGCCTTTATTTCTACCAAAACCTCGCCCGCACGTGGGCCATCAAGGTTCACTTCCATGATCTCAAGCGGCTTTCCTGCTTGGACAGCAACTGCAGCACGGGTTCTCATATCGATTCTCTCTTTGTTGGTTGCCAAAAGGCCAGAGAATTATGTTCTCATTGGTGGCGGTTAAGATCAATAATAAGTGTGGTTGAAAATGCTGCGTGAATTCAGTCGATTGCGGAAATGGTAGGGGACTATCAGCATCGTAATGGTGCGCCCAGTACGGCAAAGCCACCCCAATTTACCCCAGTCACACGGCTGAGCAGATTCAGATGTCAACGCGGCAAAAGCAGTCCTTGGGTAAAAATTGCGCCTGTGTCGTCTGGGTTTTCGTTTCGTTGCAATGTTTTGCATTTTTCGAACCCTCCGTCGTGGGAATGACGAATTGCAGAGCTGTCATCGCTAAGCACCAGAAGCCCATTTGGCAGCGAAACCAACGTTTCAGGGTTCAGGTTCGCGATGTTTTGCCCGGAAACGGCAATGGGGGTTTGCCCCGGAATCCAGTGAAACAACTCACTGTGACCAACGCCCGTAGATGCCCCAGCAATGATCAAAAAACCCGTATCCAGCGCTGTCATCCCCCGTAATCCCCGGTTGGAAAGGTCCAGCAATGCCACATCGATCACAGAGACCGAGGGTGTCAGGTTGAGCTTGATCAAAATCGCCGGCCCATTCACCCCGTCAGTCCCCGCAAGGGGGGATCGCAGGCCGATCATTAGGTGCCCCTGCGGGGTCAACGCGGCGGCTTCTATATTGAGACCGCCATTTTTGGGGTCCTCAACAAAGGTCAGCGGATGCAGAACCTCTGCCAGTTGTTCTGAGCTTTGAAGGGCTTGTGTCAAGTTAAAGGGCGGTACTTCGATTGTTAGATCGTGTAGAGAAGGGGCCGGAATGTTTGTTGCAAACACCATTTGACGGTTGGGTTTGAACGCTTGATGTGACCCGATCCACCAAATCCGATCCGCCCCAATTGCAGCGGCTTCGATGTCTATTTCTGAACTGCCAAACGCCAGATCCAAGGGATTGTTCAGATCAAAAATCGCGATCGGGGCACCGGCTTGGACCGAAAATGTAAACAACTTGTTTTCTTCATCACTCGCCGCGATGAGGGTTCCATCCCCTAAAGACGCGGCTGCGGAAATGTCGCAAAGTCCGTTAAACCTTTGGGTTTCTGCCTGGGCTTGCGGTGCAAAAACCAATAACAGCACCGGTCCGAAAAATGCGAATGCACGCCACTTCAATTGATCGCTCCGAATAGGGGTGCGCATATTGTTCCCACAACAGACAAATTTTCGGTAAAAATCGCCGGATTTTCTAGGCGGCAACATTAGCGGTGAATTAACGCATGATTGATACCGATATTGAAATGCTTTCAAATGAGGACATCGAACATGAACATCCTTCGACAGGTATTAACTTTTGTTTTCAGTGTTCTGTGTGTTTCAACTTTTGCAAATGCAGATGTCTTGGTGCTGGGCAGTGTCAATGACAACGTTCGCAAACATGTTGATCGAATGACCCCGATGGCACGGTATCTGGAAACAGAGCTGGCAGATTTTGGAATTACCGAAGTACAAATCAGAGTTGAGACAAGCTCTGTTGGGATGATTTCGGCACTGCAATCCAACGAGGTCGATCTCTATTTTGACAGCCCATTGGTCGCCGCGCACGTCGCGCGTAGTGCTGGTGCCGTGCCATTTCTGCGGCGGTGGAAACGGGGCGAGGCCAGTTATCACTCGCTGATTATCGTGCCGACAGATAGTGATATACACGACCTTCGGGATTTGGTGGGGCAGAGAATTGGCTTTCAAGAGCCGGATTCTACCTCGGGTTTTCTGTTGCCGGTTGATATGTTGCTTGATGCGCGCCTACCTCTCAGGGAACTCGTTGATCGGACGGAAAATCCCGATGAGGATGAAATTGGGTACGTGTTTACCGAAGATGACAAGAATACCCTACTTTGGCTGGCCAGAGGATGGATCGCAGCCGGGGCGACGGACCCACGGCGTTGGGCACAATTGAACGAAGCCCGTCCAGGGGCGTTCCGTATCATCGCCACAAGTGTTGAGGTGCCGCGCCAAGTCGTGGTCCGACGTGGCGGATTGGACGCGGCCCTGTCGCTGCGTATTTCGGATGTGTTGCAAGACATGTCCGAAAACGAAGAAACCTCAGAAATACTGGAACAGTTTCATAAAACCTCTCGGTTTGATGAATTTCCGCGGGGGGTCGCGGGAACATTTGACCCCATTTATACATTGCTTGACCGGCTTGCGGCGGCGGATTTGATCTAAGCTTTGGGTCGGACATGAAGGTCAAACCTACCAAA
Source organism: Aestuariibius sp. HNIBRBA575 (assembly GCF_040932005.1). Classification (NCBI taxonomy): domain Bacteria; kingdom Pseudomonadati; phylum Pseudomonadota; class Alphaproteobacteria; order Rhodobacterales; family Paracoccaceae; genus Aestuariibius; species Aestuariibius sp. HNIBRBA575. Next base: position 2,429,972 of record NZ_CP162414.1, on the reverse strand, counting down.
TCGGAACTTAAATTGTCCCTGTTGGGCTACGGTCTGGCGCGCAAGCTTGCGGCTATATTTGGCGTGATGATCAGCGTCTTTGTCATAGCGGTCATTTTTTTCAATGTGCAAACCCAAGTGGAACTGGTCCGTGAACGGCTGGATCTACGGTCACAACAATTGTTGCGATTGGGGTTAGAAGTGTCCATGCCCTACCTGATCGAAGGGAGGCCGGGAGAGCTTGAAGCCATATTCGAAGAAATCAGCAATCAGCCCGACGTTGAAAGGTTCTATTTGCTGGACGAATACGGGACTTTATTGGTGGATGGGTCCGATGTGGAAATCGGTGGATTTCTAGCGGAAATTGATGACCCGTTGGCACGTCAGGCCTTTGATCAGAAAGAGCAAATTCGCATTGTCGCAGATAATATCGAGAGTATCGCCCATCCCATCGTCTTGGGCCATAACACGTATGGTACCATGCGGCTTGATGTGCGGCTGGACACGCTGCGCAATGAAATCAGAACGGTTTGGGTTCGAAACGCCATTCTTGGCGGTGTGTTCATTTTCTTAGGTATGACAATCAGCATCATATTGGCGCGCAGGTTGACCGAACCGTTGATCCATTTGACCCAAGTTACCGAACGCGCCGCTGCCGGGGATTTGAACCAAACCATTGATGTTCAAACCAATGACGAAATCGAAAGTTTGGCACATTCTTTTGAAACGATGCTTGTAACGATGCGGGGCTCAATCCAGCAAATTCATAGGCTTGCCTATATAGATAAGCTGACGGAAATCCCTAACCGGGCTTGGTTTAGTGATCAGCTTGAACGCGTCACGGTGGCAGCCGCGATGCGAGGTGAACGTTTCGCGATCATGTTCCTTGATGTCGACAACTTCAAAACGATCAATGATCGACACGGGCATCATGTGGGGGATGCGTTGTTGGTTGCCTTATCAAAACGGTTAACCCACTGCGTGACCGATTTGGGGCTAGAGGCTGCGACGATAGACCAACCACGCGGGTTAACCCAAACATCGGCGTTAATCGCCCGTCTCGGCGGGGATGAATTTACACTGATTTTGCCCGAACGCTATGCCGAACGTGTGGCCATAGGGATCGTTAATTCAATGAAAGTTCCAGTGGATACAAAGCAAGTGTCCATTACCGTGACGACCAGTATCGGGGTTGGCGTTTTCCCGGTGCACGCCCGATCTGCGAATGACCTGCTAAAGGTTGCGGATGCCGCAATGTATCAAGCGAAACAAGCCGGTCAGAATTGCTATCAATATTACGATGAGAAACTGCACGAAGAGCTTCTGAGCGTTAGTCAAATCCAAAACGAGTTGCGGACCGCGATCGAAGAAGAGCAGTTTGTTTTGTATTTGCAACCTCAGTTTGATGTCAAAACCGGGGATGTTTCTGGCGCAGAAGCGTTGGTACGTTGGAACCACCCGGAAAAGGGGCTTCTTACGCCGGATGTATTCCTACCGGTTGCGGCCAGTTCTGGCCTGTTGCCGTTTATCGGTCGGGAAATTACCCGACTTGCCATTTCCATCGCCAAGGATATCCAGGCTATTGCGCACAAAGACTTTGTTCTTGCGATAAACCTTTCTGTTGAGGAGTTGTTGGAACCCGATTTTGTTTCTGATTTGGTTGATCTCATTCATCAAACTGGGGTCGATCCAAGTGGTCTAGAGATTGAGATTACCGAAAACACTGCGATGTTTGATAACGATGCGGCTGTGTTTAACATCGATCTTTTGCGTTCGATCGGGGTGCGGCTTGCCATTGATGATTTTGGTGTCGGGTTTTCGAATTTGGCGCGTCTTAAAAACCTCGCTTTTGATACATTAAAAATCGACAAAAGCCTGTTGCCGGGAATGAACGGGCGCAGTGACGCCAAAAAGCTGTTTAACACGATCCTCGAATTGTCACGTGTCGTTGACGCAAATGTGGTTGCTGAGGGGATAGAAACGCAGGAACAGCTCGCATTTCTACGCACAACGCATTGTCAAAACTTTCAAGGATACCTTGGTGGTCGTCCGGTGACGGCAGGTGATTTCATTGTTTGGTTAAACAGACAATCAAACTGTAGTTTCACGAATGTCGTCTGATCTGTGGTCGCAAAACCAACACGCCACAAACCTGTTTTGCGCACACAAAACCAGTTGTGAAAATTTTTATCCTTTTACACGCCAAGCCATTTGAAAAAAACTGGATAGTTTCCAGTTGATTGAACGCATACTTAATCAAATTCTGCGCACTCTGAGGTGGAAATACCTCATTGTTCTTTGTTGTGCCACGATCTGGAAAAGTAAGCTCAAATGTTAGCGCGGGTGCGATCCTCTTTTCGAATACGCTTGTTGCTTGGAGTCTTGGCTCCGATTTTTGTGTTGCTATGTGCGGGCTTCGTTTTCGACATCCTTAAACTACGCAATCAATATGAACAGGTATTGCAGCGACAGGCCAACTTGTCCGCCCAATTGATTGGGCATTCGGTCATCGCACCGCTTAAAAATGCTCAGCTTACTCAGGTCGATGAACTTGTGCGGGAGGTGTTGCACGGCGGATCAATCGCTAGAATTGAGATTATCCGCCCTGATGCATCTGTTGTCACCAGCCAGTCAGCAGAGGGGATAGTTCCCGATGCCACGCATCTAACAGTTTCACATGTTCTGACCGCTGACGAAATCGGGCAAATAGTCCCCTTGGGGGAATTATTTGTCACCTTGAATGCGCATGAAAATCACTCGAATTTTGTCGAAGCAATGTATCAAAAGGCATTGATTTGGCTTGCTTTTCTGATCTCCATTGCTGCTATTTTGTTTGCGATATTATCAAAACTTTCTCAGCCATTGGTGTCTTTGACAGAGGTGATTTCCCGAATAGGATGCGAAGATATCAATGACCCGATCCCTGGTTTGGGCCGCAGAGATGAAATTGGGATGGTTGCGCTTGCGATTGATCAGTGGCGCAAAAATGAGGCAGAGGTAACAAGTCTCAGGGCACAGGATAACGAATATGCCCGTCGCGACCGGCAACGAATTGGGCGGGCGCTGGCCTCTACGCGGGACGCGGTTTTGCTTATGGATGAAACCGGGCTCGTGGTTTTTTGCAATGACAATGCAACCGAATATTTCCGCGGTGCCTATGTCGGGGAATTGTTAGACGCAAAACAATGGCTTGATACAAATGCTGCGCGCAAAGTCACCGCTGCCATCAACACAAAGTCCAACCTTCAATTTGAAACCAAAGTGAACCCAAAACACGAGTCTGGCGATTTGAATATGTATTTGCGTTGTGGACCTATTCAGGACGAAAACGGGGGGTTCTTGGGGACAGTTATTCTGGCGACAGATTATACCGAACAGGCGCGTCAAACCAAACGGGCGAAATATCTGTCAGAACATGACAGTCTGACCGGCTTAGCAAATCGTCGGCTAATGGAAGAGACCCTTAATGAATGGGTGCATGTCGAAGAGCAGGACACGTCGATTCTGTTGGCGGATTTAGACGATTTCAAGCTGATTAACGATACGCTTGGGCATTTTGTCGGGGATTCACTGTTACAGCATATTGCAAAGATTTTTTGTTCCCGCATTGGCGATCAGGATCTGGCGGTGCGTTTAGGGGGGGATGAATTTGCAATCTTAGCAAAAGGGAAAAACAGCGAGGAACGTTTGGTCGAGATTGCTAGACAATTGATCGAAGAATTGAGCCATCCACAGCAGGTGGATTGGCGAACTTTGCACACCGGGTTAAGCATTGGAATTTCTCATGTTGAGGCGTCAGAATTGAGTGCACTGGATGGGGTGCGCCGCGCGGATTTGGCTCTCTATGAGGCGAAAAATAGTGGGCGAGGCAGGTTCAATGTGTTCCACACAGATCTAGAAGCGGTCGTGAATCGTAAATCATTGCTTGACGCAGAGTTAAGAAATGCATTGAAAAACAACAGTATTTCTGTGGTCTATCAAATGCAAACGGATTTGCGGACCAAACAAATCATTGGGTTTGAAACGTTGGCACGGTGGGTTCATCCAACGATGGGCCCGATTTCCCCGCAAGAGTTTATCCCCATCGCCGAGGAATCTGGATTGATCGCGGATTTAACCTATCAGGTCATGATTCAGGCGTGTCAAACGGCCGTAGAATGGCAAGAAATGGGATTTGAAGGGCGTATCGCAGTGAACATGTCACCCAAATTGTTCGGGGCGCAAATTGATGAGTTTGTGAGTGATTGCCTATTGATCACAAATTGCCCTGCTTCTGCGATCGAAGCGGAGATAACGGAAACCGTGGTTCTGTCAAATGGATCCTCCGCGTTGCAAGAAATTGAAGCTTTACAACGGCTTGGGGTCACAATTGCGCTGGATGATTTCGGGATGGGGTATTCGTCGTTGAGCTATCTGCAGAAATTTCCGGTGGATAAAATTAAGGTTGATCGGGCCTTTGTTTCCAAGATGCCAGAATCCGCTGAAACCCGTGCAATTGTAACGGCGATCACTGATTTGGGCCATGCGTTGAATATGCAAGTCACCGGCGAAGGGGCCGAAACCGAGGAACATCGCGATTGTCTGCGTGCGTGCCATGTTGATTTCCTGCAGGGATATGTGGATGGCAAACCCCTGCCTAAGGAACAGGCGACGGAATTGCTGCAGAAAAGTTTGTGGCAGCGAAAAGTGTCTTAGCACTTGGCCCATGCAACAGTAACAAAGTCAGATTTCAGCCGACCAGACATTCGGGTTTTTGTCCGTCATTTAGAGATTGGATAAAGCAAATGTGAGGCTCATTTGAGTTTTGTAAAACATTTCCATATATTTAGAACAGCAGACAAAGAAAAAAATCAGGCGGAACGAAAATGAAAGCTGTTTTGAGTGACCTGTGGACAGAGTTCGTCCACCCGATGTTACAGCGGCCCAAACGTATTCAGTTTGCGGCGCTGTGTTATCGCACAGAGAAGTCTGGACGCAAAATCTTGTTGATCACCAGCCGGGATACGGGGCGGTGGATCATCCCCAAAGGCTGGCCAATTGCCGGTACGACATCTACCGAAACCGCGCTGCAAGAGGCGTGGGAAGAAGCGGGTGTAAAATCTGGCGATCCAGAAAAGCGTGCATTGGGGTCTTATACCTATGACAAAGGGATGAAAGCCGGTTGGACCCAGCCGGTTAAAACCATGGTGTATTCCGTTGCGGTCACCCAAATGAGTGATGTTTTTCCAGAAGATAGCCAACGTCACCGTGAATGGTTCAGCCCCTCAGAGGCGGCTAATCTGGTGCAAGAGCCTGAGCTGAAAGAGCTGCTTATCAACTTTGGTCAAAGCTAGAATGCGGCGCCCGTTTATTGAGTAAACGCGGGTAATCTGTTAACGGCGTTCCCAGACATATTTGGGCAGGGGACCGCAATGACGAAAAACGACTATGAGCCGAGCCATTTGGACACACTAGATCGTGATCTTGGGCGCTTTTCGAATTTAGAAACGGCCACAACCTATGTCTCACGCCCCCTGGTTGGGCTGGGCGTGTCGCTTGTTTTCATCGTCATTGCGGGTTTGCTGGCGTTGATCCTGTTTGGCAAATCCAGTGATACGTTCATTGTTGTCATTGCCGCCGGTTTTGGGGCCTATATGGCGCTGAATATCGGTGCAAATGATGTGGCCAACAATATGGGCCCGGCCGTTGGGGCCAACGCATTGACTATGGGTGGCGCCATCGCCATCGCCGCAATATTTGAAAGCGCGGGCGCCTTGCTTGCTGGGGGGGATGTTGTTTCGACCATCGCCAAAGGCATTATCGCACCAGAAAGCATGCAAACCGCAAATGTGTTCATTTGGGCCATGTTGGCGGCGCTTTTGTCGGCGGCTTTGTGGGTGAACTTGGCGACGTGGATTGGTGCGCCGGTTTCCACCACCCATTCCGTCGTCGGCGGCGTGATGGGGGCCGGGATCGCAGCGGCAGGGTTCGCTGCGGTGAACTGGCCAACGATGTACAAAATTGCCGCCAGTTGGGTGATTTCCCCGGTTCTAGGGGGCGTCGTTGCAGCCCTGTTTTTGTGGTTCATCAAGGCCCGCATCGTGTACCAGGACGATAAAATTGCCGCCGCTCGCAAGTGGGTGCCGGTTCTGGTGGGCATCATGGGGGGCGCGTTTGCCGCTTACCTCGCGCTCAAAGGGCTCAAAAAGATCATCAAAATTGACATCCAATTGGCGTTGTTGATCGGGCTTGGGATGGGGATTGCGATTTGGCTGGTGATGATCCCGGTCATTAAAAAGCAATCGATCGGGCTGGAAAACCGCAACAAATCATTGAAGGTTTTGTTTGGGATCCCGCTGGTTGTGTCCGCGGCACTGCTCAGCTTTGCTCATGGGGCAAACGATGTTGCAAACGCCGTTGGCCCCTTGGCGGCGATTGTTCAGGCTTCTAAATCGGGCAACTTTACCGACGCGATTTCCATCCCGTTATGGATCATGGTAATCGGGGCAATCGGGATTTCGTTTGGTTTGTTCCTGTTTGGGCCAAAACTGATCCGGATGGTGGGCAACCAAATCACCAAATTGAACCCAATGCGGGCCTATTGTGTGGCCTTGTCAGCGGCGATCACGGTGATTGTGGCCAGTTGGTTGGGCCTGCCTGTTAGCTCTACGCATATTGCTGTGGGCGGCGTGTTTGGGGTCGGTTTTTTCCGTGAATGGCATACGTCCCGGCAGATGAAAAAGCGCCGGATCGCCATGCCTGATGTGCCGCAACAGCCCAAAGAGGAACGTCGCCGCAGAAAGCTGGTGCGCCGGTCGCATTTCATGACAATTATTGCGGCTTGGGTCATTACGGTCCCGGCGGCGGCGTTGCTGTCGGCCCTGATTTTTCTGGTTATCAAAACCATGATGGGCGGCGCTGCATAAACGTCTAAACCACATCATTACAATCAAAGACCCCGTCACATTCCTGTCGGGGTCTTTTTATTTCGTTATATTTCATATGCTTGTGGTCCGAATTGCGCGGGCATCATAGGCCGTTTGGAAATTTCCCTTGCGTCAATTCCGCAGAATGTCTAGCCAATAAGCACGCGGGGGAGTCCCAACTGAGGGACTGAGAGGCGGATAGCAGCGTAGCTGTAGTGTCGCGACCCTTTGAACCTGACCCAGTTGATACTGGCGTAGGAAGCTAAGGGCGCATCCCACTGAAATTGGGCCTGCATCCTGACAAAGGTGATGTGTGGCATCGCCCGTTTCCCAAGCCGAAATTCATCTGGTGTCTTTTTGAGTTACGCTTGAGGAGCACCAAAATGAACGTCCCTAATCCTAAAATCACCACGGGTGAAATGCCCGCTTCGCGCAAGATTTACGTCAAAGGCACAATCCACCCGGATTTGCGTGTACCGTTGCGCGAAATTTCGGTGCATCCCACCGCAGGCGAGGCGCCGTTGCCGGTATATGACGCCTCTGGCCCCTATACCGATCCTGCAATTTTGACCGACATTCAGCAGGGGCTGGCCCCGTTGCGGCGGGACTGGATCATCGCGCGCGGGGATGTCGAAGAATACGAAGGCCGCGACATTATCCCTGCAGATAATGGGTTTGTCGAAGGCAGCCATCTGACCCCGGAATACCCGGTAAAACCCACGCCGCTGCGCGCCAAGGATGGGCAGGCCGTGACGCAATTGGCCTATGCCCGCGCCGGTATCATTACGCCAGAAATGGAATTTATCGCCATTCGCGAAAACCAAATGCGCGACGCAGCTGTTGAGCCGCGCGATGGCAACGATTGGGGGGCCAACATTCCCGATTACGTGACGCCCGAATTTGTCCGCTCAGAAGTGGCCGCCGGCCGCGCGATTATCCCTGCCAACATCAACCACCCCGAAATTGAGCCGATGATCATTGGCCGCAACTTCTTGGTGAAAATCAACGCCAATATGGGCACGTCTGCGGTGTCGTCTTCGATGGAAGAAGAGGTCGACAAAATGGTCTGGTCGATCCGTTGGGGCGCCGACACGGTGATGGATCTGTCCACGGGGCGCAACATTCACAACACCCGTGAATGGATCATCCGCAACAGCCCCGTGCCGATCGGGACCGTCCCGATCTATCAGGCGCTGGAAAAGGTGAACGGCATCGCCGAAGACCTGACATGGGATGTGTTCCGCGACACCTTGATCGAACAGGCCGAACAAGGCGTGGATTATTTCACCATCCATGCCGGTGTGCGTCTACATATGGTGCCGATGACGGTGGACCGCGTCACTGGGATCGTGTCGCGCGGCGGGTCGATCATGGCCAAATGGTGCCTGCATCATCACAAAGAAAGCTTCCTCTATGAGCATTTCGAAGAGATCTGCGACATCTGCCGTAAATACGACGTGTCGTTCAGTCTTGGGGATGGGCTGCGTCCGGGGTCGATTGCGGATGCCAATGACGATGCGCAATTTGCCGAATTGGAAACGCTGGGCGAATTGACCAAAATCGCGTGGGCCAAGGATTGTCAGGTCATGATCGAAGGCCCCGGCCACGTGGCCATGCATAAGATCAAGGAAAACATGGACAAACAGCTGGAATGCTGTGACGAGGCACCGTTTTACACGCTTGGGCCGCTGACCACGGATATCGCGCCGGGTTATGACCACATCACCAGCGGTATCGGGGCTGCGATGATTGGCTGGTTCGGCTGCGCGATGCTGTGCTACGTGACCCCCAAGGAACATCTGGGTCTGCCGGATCGGGATGATGTAAAAACCGGGGTGATCACCTATAAAATCGCGGCTCATGCGGCGGATTTGGCCAAAGGATTGCCGGGTGCGCAACGCCGTGACGATGCGCTGTCACGGGCGCGGTTCGAATTCCGTTGGGAGGATCAGTTCAACCTGTCCCTTGATCCCGACACGGCCCGTGAATTCCACGATCAGACCCTGCCCAAAGAGGCGCACAAAGTCGCGCATTTCTGTTCCATGTGTGGGCCGAAATTCTGTTCGATGCGGATCAGTCACGACATCCGTGCCGAAGCACAAAAAGAGGGCATGGAGGCCATGACGCAGAAATACCGCGAGGGCGGTGACCTGTATATGCCGGTGTCTGATGTGCAATCCGAGCCAGCGGAATGATCACCATCGCCGGGGCCGGTGTGGCCGGGTTGGCTTGCGCTTTGGAATTGGCAAAACGCGGCCGGTCCGTCACGATCTATGAAACCGGCAATGGGCCATCGGACAACAAATGTTCATGGTTCGCCGGTGGCATGCTGGCCCCATATTGCGAAGGTGAATCCGCCGAAGATGTCGTCGTGCAACTGGGGATGGGGGCCGTTGATTGGTGGGATGACATCACACCGGTCAATCGGTCTGGGTCGCTGGCCGTCGCCCAACCCCGGGACCGCGCGGATCTGTCCCGGTTTGCGCGGCGCACTACAAAACATCAGTTGATAAACGCGGATCAACTGGCTGAACTGGAACCGGCCTTAACGGGGCGGTTCACAAATGGCTTGTTTTTCAAAGACGAGGCGCATCTTAATCCACGTCGCGCGTTGATTGATTTGACCGATCGAGTTTTGGCGCTGGGCGTTGATATTCGGTATGGCACACCCGCCCCGGATCACGTTGATGTTGATTGTCGGGGGCTGGCGGCGGATCAGCCGGATATGCGTCCGGTGCGCGGCGAAATGGCCATTCTTTATGCGCCAGACGTGACGATCACACGCACGGTTCGTCTGCTGCATCCACGTATTCCGCTCTACCTCGTGCCGCGCGCGGGGGGGCAATATATGGTGGGGGCAACCATGATCGAAAGTGACCGCACTGGGGCCATTACAGTGCGATCATTGTTGGAATTGTTGGGGGCGGCATTTGCCTTGCATCCCGGTCTGGGCGAGGCAGAGGTGATCGAAACCGGGGTCGGATTGCGGCCCGCATATCGCGATAACATCCCGCGTGTCACCCGCCATGGCGATACCTTCCATGTGAACGGGCTTTATCGACATGGGTTTTTATTAGCCCCGGCTTTGGCTGCGCAGCTTGCGGCGCATTTTATTCAGGAAAACGCAGATGAACATCACAGTGAACGCTGTTCCGCATAACGTGACAGCCACAATATTGGCCGAAATTCTGGTTGAGCTTGGCTATGCAAACCCGGCTACGGCCACCGCCCTAAATGGGCAATTTGTGCCCCGCACTGCGCGCGATACCGTGCGCGTTAGCGACGGCGATCAGCTCGAAATTCTTGCCCCAATGCAAGGAGGCTAGTCATGCAGATTTACGGCACCGAAATTCAATCTCGGCTTTTGTTGGGGACCGCGCAATACCCATCCCCGGCCATTTTGTTGCAAGCGATCGAGGCCAGCGAAACCGACATCGTCACAGTATCCCTGCGCCGTGAAACCGCGGATGGATCCGGGCGTGGCTTCTTTGCGGAATTGCAAAAATCCAACTGCCGAATTTTGCCAAACACCGCCGGATGTCACACCGCCCAAGAGGCCATCACAACCGCGCAAATGGCGCGTGACGTGTTTGAAACCAACTGGATCAAACTCGAAGTGATCGGCCATTCCGACACATTGCAACCCGATGTGTTTGAACTGGTCAAAGCGGCGACGGAACTGGCCGCTGATGGGTTCCAAGTGTTTCCCTATACGACAGATGATTTGGTGGTAGGCGAAAAACTGATCGATGCGGGCTGCGAGGTTTTGATGCCTTGGGGGGCTCCGATCGGATCAGGGCAGGGGTTGCGCAACCCGGATGCGCTGCGCGCGATGCGGGCCCATTTCGTGGATGTTCCGCTGATCGTGGATGCCGGAATAGGCCGCCCATCTGACGCTGCCATGGCGATGGAATTGGGGATGGATGCGGTGCTGCTGAACACGGCCGTCGCCAAGGCGGGCAACCCGGTAGACATGGCCGCAGCGATGGCGATGGCGATCAAGGCAGGACAGTTGGGGTATCAGGCCGATCCAATGGAACCACGCGACATGGCTGTGCCGTCCACTCCGATTTTGGGAATGGCCGTTCTGGCCTAAAGGGAATTTCTATATGGAAAAGTTCTACCTGATTGTTGGGCATGTAAACCGGCTGGAATTGCTGATCCCGCATGGGGTGAAATTGGTGCAATTGCGGATCAAAGATCAGCCAGAGGATGAAATTCGCCGTCAAATCATCCGGGCACGCGATCTATGCGCCGTTTACGGAACGCAGTTGGTGATCAATGATTATTGGCAGGCCGCATTGGATTTGCGATGCCAATTTATTCATTTGGGCCAAGAGGATATGGACAATGTCGACTTTGCCGCCTTGCGTCGGGCGGGGGTCAGATTTGGCCTATCAACCCATGACGAAGCAGAGCTGGACCGCGCGATGTCATATGATCCGGCATATGTGGCATTGGGGCCGGTTTATCCAACCTTGTTAAAGGAAATGAAGTGGGCACCGCAGGGGCTGGACCGGGTGCGGCGCTGGAAATCCATGGTTGGAAACACGTCCTTGGTTGCGATTGGCGGGCTGACGCTTGACCGGTTGCCGGGGGTTTTTGCCGCTGGGGCCGACAGTGCCGCCGTGGTGACCGACATTCAACAATCCCCAACCCCAGAAGCGCAAACTCAGGCTTGGGTTCAGGCCTGCGCGTCATGAACCGATATGCACGTCAGATGATTTTGCCCGAGATTGGGCAAGCAGGGCAGGATCGGCTGCGCGATGCCCGTGTTTTGGTTGTCGGCGCGGGCGGGCTTGGCTGTCCGGCGCTGCAATATCTGGTTGGGGCCGGTGTGGGGCAGATCACGATCATAGATCCCGATCATGTCGAAGAAACCAATTTGCACCGCCAGCCATTGTTTAAAATGTCCGATCTCGGAACGCCCAAGGCAGAGGCAGCGGCGGCCCATTTGCAGGCGGCCAATCCCGATGTTCACCTTCGGGCTTTCGTCGCGTCCCTCAATCCGGGAAACGCATCTGATTTGGTGCGCAACTCGGATGTGGTTGTTGATGCTGCGGACAGTTTTGCAGTGTCGTATATCTTATCTGATACCTGCCAAGATTTGGGCGTGCCTTTTGTGTCGGCCAGTGCGTTGGGGTTCACCGGATATGTCGGCGCATTTTGCGCGACGGCCCCTTCATTGCGCGCCGTGTTCCCGGATTTGCCCAGCCGCAGCGCAACCTGTGCCAGCGTTGGGGTTTTAGGGCCGGTTGTCGGCACCATCGGCGCAATTCAGGCGCAAATTACGTTGCAGATATTGCTGAAACTTGATCCAAGCCCGCTGGGGCAGATGACCCGCATTGACCTGCAAAACCTGCGGTTCGGGGGATTTGATTTCCGTTCAGCCCCAGAGCCAGAAACACAAATCCCGTTCATATCAACATCTGCAATTACCGCCTCAGATCAGGTGGTTGAGCTGCGGGATATGTCAGAGTTCTCCGATAAAATCGCCCCCCAGGCACAGCGCATTGACGTGGCCGATATCGACAGGTTTCAGCCGGAACAGGATCGCCGGGTCGTTTTGGTCTGTGCCACGGGATTGCGGGCATGGCGTGCTGCAAATATGTTGATCCAGGCCAATCATACGAACCTTGCTCTGCTCGCCGCGCGGGCCAATTCATGACCTCCGTTTTATGTATCGGGGGCACCGATAGCAGCGGCGGCGCAGGGCTTTTGCGTGATGCTGGTGTCGCGCAGGATTTGGGATTTGTGGCCAAACCCGTAGTGACCTGCGTGACGGCGCAATCCAATTTTGCAGTGCATCAAATATTGCCGATGCCAACAGATCTGATCACAGCGCAAATAGACGCGGCGTTTGATGACACGCCCCCAAAAGCGGTCAAAATAGGGATGGTTGGCGGGGCTGACATGGCCGGTGCAATTGTGTCCGCGTTGCGGGGCCGGGACATTCCGATTGTGTTTGACCCGGTGTTAAAGGCCAGCTCTGGGGGGGAACTCTCTGATCAAAATGGCCTGCATTCTCTGATCGCGATCAGCACGTTGGTCACGCCCAACGCGATCGAAGCAGCGCACTTAACCGGGATAAAAGCCGAGGCAGACCTCGCGGGTCCCACAGCCCAAGCTGAGGTTTTGATGAAAATGGGTGCGCATGCGGTGATGATCAAAGGCGGGCATATTCAGGGGGACATTTGCAGTGATCGCTTGTTTTTCCGCGATAAATCCACGTCATTTGATGCGCCGCGCCTGTCACAAAACCGTCGAGGGACCGGATGCACCCTGGCCAGCGCGATTGCGTGTAATCTGGCCGCGGGTTACCCCTTAACCCAGGCATGCGCGCGCGCCAAAACATATGTGCACAGATGGATTGCCAGTGCGGAGCCCAACTTTGGGTCTGGCGCGACCTGAGATCACTCTTGATCCCAGACCGGGTTTTTCCCGATGTTTTCCAACAGAAAGTCGATCAATACCCGCACTTTGGCGGATAAAACATTGGCCTTGGGATAGACCAACCACAGTTTCGATGAATCCGACATCACATATTCCGGCAAAACGCGGATAAGCGATCCGTCGCGCAATTCCTGATGCACACTCCAGAGAGAATTTATCGAAATTCCGGCACCTGCCATCGTAACCAGTTTCTGGCATTGCCCATCATCAATGGTCATGCGCCCGGACGCCGCGCGTGGATCAAACACCGCAATCTGTCCGTCGTCGCGCGCCAATGGGCGCGGGGTCTGATTGGCAAATGCGATCAGGTGATGGGTGTTCAAATCATCCGCGCATTCTGGCACTCCAAGTTCGGCCAGATATCCCGGGGACGCGCACAGAACCCGAACATCATCGGCCAATTTACGTCCCTTTAGGCTGGTATCTTCCATCGCAGCATTTCGGATCGCCAGATCAAAACTGCCTTCGATCAGATCAAAGCGGCTGTCTGACAGGCGCAAATCAAGCATAATGTCCGGATATTTGGCTAGAAATTCCGGTAGGATCGGCGCGATATATTGCTGTGCAAAGGTGCTGGGGGCGGTGAAGCGCAAGGTCCCGGTAGGGGTTGCCTGACCTTGCCCCAATGCGGCGCGGGCGGCCTGTTCCTGGGCCAACATTTCGCGTGCAAAGGGCAGAAATTCGGACCCTTCCAGCGACAGGGCCACCTTGCGAGTTGATCGATGCAGCAGGTCCGCGCCCAATGTGTGTTCCAGCTTGGCCAGCCGGGCACTGGCAACCGCAGGGGCAAGCCCAAGTTCACGCCCCGCCGCACTGATATTAAGCTTTTCCGCCGCTAAAACGAACAGGCGCAGGCCATCTGTGTCCATCGATTATATCCAAATTCAGAATTATCTTTCGTAAATTGGGTGGTTTTTATTGAAATATCAATGGTTAGTTTGGCGATGTGGGTGGGTGTTTGCGGCATGCGTCCAGCCAAAATCCAACCCCAAAAGGAAATCACATGACCAAAACGATACTAATCACCGGATCGACGGATGGGATTGGCCTGCTGACAGCGCAAAAACTATCCAATCTGGGGCATCTGGTTCTGTTGCATGGGCGCAATCAGGCGAAATTGGACGCGGCGGCGGCGACTATGACTGGGCCTTGTGAGAAATACGTCGCTGATTTGTCGAACCCACAGGACGTGACGGACTTGGCTCGTGCGATCCGCGAAAATCATGCGCGATTGGATGTGGTGATCAACAATGCCGGGGTGTTCAAAACGCCCGCGCCGCGCCTGTCGCAGGGGGTGGATCTGCGGTTTATGGTGAATACGTTTGCGCCTTGGGTGCTGACGCAGGATTTGTTGGCGATAATGCCCCGTGACGGTCGGGTGGTGAACCTGTCCTCGGCGGCGCAAGCGCCAATTGATGTGGATGCGATGAACGGGCAGGGCAGGCTGGACGATTTCGCCGCATATGCCCAAAGCAAATTGGCCATCACAATCTGGACGCAGGAATTGGCCCGAACCTTGGTCGATGGTCCGATGGTGGTTGCGGTCAATCCGGGGTCGTTATTGGCCTCAAAAATGGTCAAAGACGGGTTTGGGGTCGCAGGGAATGACCTAAGTATTGGGGCTGATATCCTGTCTGTGGCGGCATTGGATGCCTCATTTGAAAATGCCAACGGAGCGTATTTTGATAATGATTCCGGCCGTTTCGTCGACCCACATGCGGCAGCGCAGGATGTAATCCACGTGCGGGCGGTAATGGATGCAATTCAGGAAAACGTCGCGCGTTTGTTCTGATTGGGCCCCCCATATCCCAAGCGGGCTATGGGTCGGTTATTATATGCAATACCCGAATTTTGAACTTAGATTCTGCCGGATTTACCTGAAAAACAATCGGGATAAATAGAGCTCAGGATTTACTTTCAGGAGCTAAAAAATGAAATCTATGAGCTTGAACGCCTATGGCGCGGATGCAGAATTTGTCGCCACAGAGGTTGAAATGCCAGTTGCCGGGCCGGGTCAGGTGATCGTGCAAATCGCGGCTACCAGCGTGAACACCGTTGATACGATGATCAAAACTATGGGTCAGGATTTGCCTTTGTCGCCAGAATTGCCCGCGATTTTGGGGATGGATTTTGCCGGAACCATCACGGAAATGGCGCAGGACGTTGCCGGGTTCGCCATTGGCGACGCGGTTTTTGGCTGTGCCGGGGGGCTGGCGGATCTGCAGGGGGCGTTGGCTCAGTTTATGGTGGTCGATGCACAGCTTATCGCGCATAAACCCAAATCCCTGTCGATGAAGCAAGCCGCGGCGTTGCCGTTGGTTGGCATTACCGCCTTTGAGGGATTGCAACGCGCCGGTGTCGCGCCCGGCCAAAAAGTGTTGGTCCAAGGCGGAACCGGCGGCGTCGGTCATGTTGTCGTCCAGCTCGCTAAACATCTGGGCGCGGATGTATATGCAACCGTGCGTGGCGAGAAAGCCTTTGATGTGATCAAATCTTATGGGGCGACGCCCATCGATTATACCGCTGAAAAGATAGAAGACTTTGTCGCCAAACACACAGACGGCGCGGGATTTGATGTGGTGTATGACACTGTGGGCGGGGCCAATATGGTCAATTCGTTTGAAGCCTCCAGTCTAAATGCCAATGTGGTCACGACGGTTTCGATGCTGGAATTGGACCTGACCTTGGCGCATTTCAAAGGCCTGTCATTGCATGTGGTCTTTATGCTGATCCCGATGTTGCATAACCACAAACGGCACGTGCATGGGGAAATTCTGTCGCAACTGGCGGATATCGCCGATGCGGGTGCGCTTGTGCCTTTGTTGGATGCGCAGGACTTTGACCTAGGCAACGTTGGGGTCGCATATGATAGGCTGAGCAGCGGGCAAGCCATGGGGAAAGTGATCATAACCGTTTAGCATTTTGTCGCGCTACAACCGAAAGGAGCGGGCAAGCCCCGCTTCTTTTGGTGATCAACCGAGTGGGAGCCAGCCAGTGTTTTCACGTCTGACCTGTGAGCTGGCTTTTATATTCTGCGCGGTTGCGATTTAGACCTGACCTGTGGGTTTGCAGGTGAACAAAGCTGTGATTTCCCCACAGTTTTCGATCTGTCCCCCACAGCAATCAGCGATCAGAAATTGCACCAGTTCCCCGATACAAGTGAGATCCACAGCGTAATAGATTTCACGCTGCTGGCGGGTCGCGGTCAGGACGCCAGCCCGTTTTAGGATGGCCAAATGGCCCGACAATGTCGACGGCTTGGTCCCAAGTTTTCGCGAAATTTCGAGTGCTGGTAACCCTTTAGGGCCAGCTGTCACCAACAGACGAAAGGCAGCGATACGGGACGGTTGCGCCAGGGCGGCCAGCGCGTCGATAGCGGTTTCTTGTTTCATAATTCGTTATTACCCGAAATAACGAATCTTGACAAGAATCTGGGGGTGAATTAGGTCAAACTGAATTCGGTAATCGCCGAAATGACGCGCGTGGCCTTATGTGTTTACGCCAAAAAGGCAAGGCAAAGGGACAGCAATGACGCTTGAACGACGATTGATGGCCGAATGGTTGGGTACGTTTTCACTGTTGGCCACGGTGATCGGGTCAGGCATCATGGCGGAACGATTGGCGGATGGGAATGTGGCCATCGCGCTATTGGGCAATACCATCCCAACCGGGGCCATTCTGGTGGTTTTGATTACCATTTTTGGGCCAATTTCAGGTGCACATTTTAACCCTGCGGTTACGCTTAGCTTTGTGCTGCGCAAAGAAATTGACCGCAAAGTTGCCGTTTTTTACGTGATTTCACAGGTGTTTGGCGCGATTTCAGGGGTTATTGCCGCGCATGTGATGTTTGAACATCCCCTGATCGATCCATCCACCACCATGCGCAGTGGGATCGGGCAATGGGCCGGTGAATTTGTCGCCACTTTTGGTTTGGTCGGCACAATTCTGGCCTGTATCAAGGCGCGCCCCGCCGCGGTTCCGATGGCCGTGGGGCTGTATATCACCGCGGCTTATTGGTTCACATCGTCCACGTCATTTGCCAACCCGGCCGTCACAATCGCGCGTGGGTTTTCCGACACGTTTGCCGGGATCGCACCGACGGATGTGATGGCCTTTCTTGGGGTGCAATGCATCGCCGCAATTCTGGCCACTTGGTTTTTTGGCTGGTTGTTGTTGGAAGAAAACGATGCCTGACCTGTTCGCAACGATATGAAAAGATTGGAATGTTCATGACTGACACCCCCAACATCACTGATGATCATTTCCGTGAAATCGATGAAACGCTCTTGTTCCCGAAACAGCACAGCACACATCGACCCAAAGTTTTGCTGCTTTACGGGTCGCTGCGGGATCGGTCGTTTAGCCGGCTCATGACCCAAGAGGCCGCCCGAATTCTGCATCGTCTTGGGGCGGAAACACAGACCTTTGACCCCAGCGGACTGCCATTGCCGGATGATCAGGACGCCTCTCATCCCAAGGTTCAGGAACTGCGCGACCTCGTCAGTTGGAGCGAAGGGATGGTTTGGTGTTCACCAGAGCGACATGGCGCGATGACCGCGATTATGAAGGCCCAGATAGATTGGATTCCACTGTCTCTTGGGGCGGTGCGCCCGACCCAAGGCAAAACCTTGGCTGTGATGCAGGTCAATGGCGGTTCTCAGAGTTTTAACGTCGTGAACCAGCTGCGCATTCTGGGGCGCTGGATGCGTTTGATCACCATCCCCAATCAATCCTCCACCCCCAAGGCATTTTTGGAATTCGACAGTCAGGACCGCATGAAACCGTCGCCAAATTACGATCGCATGGTCGATGTCATGGAAGAACTGGTAAAATTCACACTTCTGACGCGCGATCAGTCCAATTATCTGGTGGATCGCTATAGTGAACGCAAAGAAACCGGTGCAGATTTGATCAAACGGGTGAATTCCGGGTCCTAAATGGGGCCGGAGAGGGCGCGCTTTGACGGGATGCTCTGTCGTCACCTAAATTGGCGGCTCATGATATGGGGACTGGGATGACTGATCTTTCTGATGCGCAACTGCGCTATTTGACGGCGCTGCGGCATGATCTGCATCGCCGCCCAGAAATTTCTGGGCAAGAGACGCAAACGGCAAATCGGATTGCATTAGAGCTTCGTCAAATTGGGGCAGATCGGATTTGGCAAAATCTGGGTGGACATGGCGTCGCTGCTGAATTTAAGGGCCAAAACCCCGGCCCAACGATCCTTTTTCGCGCAGAGCTGGACGGCCTGCCAATCCAAGAGATTTCTGAGCTGAGTTACCGCTCTGAAGTTGGTGGCAAGGGGCATCTTTGTGGACATGATGGGCATATGTGCATGGTTCTAGGGCTTGGCATGACGTTACAGAAACGGCCAAAATCCGGGCGTGTGATCCTGCTTTTCCAACCTGCCGAGGAAACCGGATTTGGTGCGCAAGCCGTGATTGACGACCCGCGGTGGGGGCAAATCTGCCCTGATTATGCGTTTGCGTTTCATAATGTTCCGGGGCGCCCAATAGGTGAAATTGGCCTCAGGAATGGGGTCGCCAATTGCGCCTCGCGCGGGATGAAAATCCGGCTTCAAGGCAAAAGCTCTCATGCGGCGGCACCTGAGGATGGGGTATCGCCCGCCACGGCCATGGCCCAGTTGATGCAGCAATTGCCCGCACTGGGGCAGGGGAACATCAAGGATGCAGACTTTGCCCTGTCGACATTGACCCATGTCCAGTTGGGGGAACCCACATTTGGCATTGCGCCGGGGCAGGGTGAAATACGTGTCACATTGCGCAGTCGAACAGATGAAATGATGCAGGAAATGTCATCTAGAGCATTGAATTTATTAAATGAAGCTCAGACGGGATTGCGGTCCGACGTGGACTGGTGTGATGTTTTTTACGCGGTCAATAACCATTCCGAAGGCTGTGACATTGCACGAAAAGCGGCGGCTTCACTGGGGTATTCGATCTTTGAAATGCCCCACCCTATGCGCTGGTCAGAGGATTTCGGCCGGTTCGAAAATGCGGGAGCTTGCACCAATTTGATGTTCATGGGGTCTGGCGAAACGCAGCCGCAATTGCACAACCCCGACTTCGATTTTCCAGATGCGCTGCTGCCGATTGGAATTGACCTTTATGAACGGATTGTTGCACAGGTTCTGTAGGGCGATTTTACGCGAGTTCGTACTCTCAACTAATTCAGTCGCTTCTTTCCCTGTAGTCCCAATTATCAGGCGTACCACTACGGTGGCCAAAAGCGCAGAAAGACTCAAGATTATCAGGATGGATATTATATCATATAGAAAATCGGTGCTATTAAACGTCAACCAGCCCAATAAAACTGCTGCCAGTGCTCCGACCGCAATCAGAAGCAACGAGTTTGGATTTACGAGAAAGAGAAGAGTTTTTTGACTAGTGAAGAGCTCGTCTTGTTTTTTCTGGGCTTTAGCATCCACCAATCCTAATAAATAAGCTTTTCACTTAAGACGCAAAACTACCTCTGCCAACGCAACAGTGTTTCAGCTTGACTGAGAACCGTACTGATTGCGATTGGAGCGAGGTCTGGCGGATAGCCGTATCTCTTCAGAATCCGCCGAACAAGAATGCGCAGTTTTGCTCGTGCGCTTTCTTTTAGGTACCAATCCACAGTCACATTCTTACGCAGTTGCTCGACTAACTCATGTGCGATTACGCGGAGCTCATCGTTACCCATGGCTTCGACGGCACTATCATTCAATGCAAGTGCATCATAAAAAGCCAATTCTTCATTGCTCATTCCCAGTTCTTCACCGTGCTGAGCAGAAGCGCTTAGTTCTTTCGCCATGTCCACCAGCTCCTGGATTATCTCCAGACTAGTAATTGCGTTCGCATGATAACGGGCAACGACGGCTTCAAGTCGTTCAGAAAATGCTTTGGCTTCAACGACATTTTGCTTTTGGCGAGATTTGATCTCTCCGGCCAGAAGTTTACGTAATGCCTCTAAAGCAAGGTTCTTTTGTTTCATGCCCTGAATTTCCGAAAGGAATTCGTCGGAAAGGACCGATATTTCAGGGCTCTTGATCCCGGCAGCGGAGAGTACGTCAACAATACTTGCATCGGCTATCGCTTCAGACATGAGTTGCGCGACTGCAAATTCTGTGTCCTTTGCGCTCATCTTGGATTTCGGCGCTGTTTTTGTAAGGCCAGCTTTGACCGCTTGGAAGAAACCCACCTCTTCTTTGATTTCCTGCGCGTAGTCACTGGCTGAAGCCAAAGCAAATGCCTTGGTCAGTTGCGAAACCAATTCTTGAAAACGATTAAGTTCCTTTCGTTTTGCAGCAGGGTCACTTACTTGATCGGCTTTGGATTTTTGCCGGTCCAGCGCCCATTCCATAGCCTCCGCTAATGCAAAGAGCCGTTCGGAAGGCGTGCCAGAAACTCCTAGACTGTAATCATGGCTGAAAAAGAACTCGCGGCACTGCTCTACAAACTCTTGCAATGCGGCAACTGCTTCATCTTCACTGATGCCGGTTTGGTCACGATCTGTCGCCGTGTAGTTTTGAAGAGCGGTTTTCAGATTCTGACCGATACCGATGTAGTCAACAACCAGACCGCCGGGCTTATCCTTGAAAGCCCGGTTCACGCGCGCAATGGCCTGCATCAAACCGTGGCCGCGCATTGGCTTGTCTATATACATCGTGTGCATGGAGGGTGCGTTAAACCCAGTGAGCCACATGTCGCGTACCAACACGAGCTTCAACGGATCTTTGGTGTCGCGTGCACGTTTTGCTAGAAGATCGCGGCGAGATTTGTTGCCAATGTGTTTCTGCCACTCAAGCGGATCAGAAGCTGAACCAGTCATGACGACCTTAATCGCTCCTTCCGTGTCATCTTCAGAATGCCAATCTGGCCGCTGCGCCACGATCTGATCATACAGAACCACACAGATCTTGCGGCTCATACAGACAACCATGCCTTTACCGCCCATAGCCTCCAAACGGTCTTCGAAATGTTTGACGATGTCAGCAGCCACTATTTCAAGACGCGGTGGAGCCCCGACTAGACGCTCAACACTACTCCAACTTGATTTAGCTTTTTCCTGTTCTGACAAGCTTTCATCGTCGAACAAAGCATCAACGGCCGCATCAATTTCAGGAAGTTTTTCTTGCTCAAGTTCAACGCGTGCAAGTCGGCTATTCATAATAGATCGGAACTGTGGCCTTGTCTTCGACAGCACGGCTAATGTCATAAATATCGACATATTCGCCAAACACTGCAGGCGTGTTAACGTCTGCTGCCTCAATTGGAGTTCCTGTAAAGCCAGCAAACGAAGCGTTCGGGATCGCCTGCCGGACATAGTGCGCGTAGCCATACGTACGCTCACCAGTTGAACCACTGAGCTTTGCATCAAATCCATACTGGCTTCGGTGTGCTTCATCAGCCAATACAAGATATTGCGTCGATCGGAGAGTAATGGAAATTCTTCTTCACCAGAAAGCGGTGAAAACTTTTGAAGAGTTGAGAAGATCACACCGCCGGATTGACGATCCAATTTGTTACGAAGATCATTCCTGTCTTCAATTTGCTCGGGTGTTTGTCGGATCAGATCTTTGCACATCGAGAAAGTCGCAAAGAGCGGATCGTCCAGATCATTGCGGTCGGTCAAGACAACCACAGTCGGGTTCCCCAACGCCTCTGAGCGCACCAAGAGACCTGCAAAGAAAGCCATTAGGAAGCTCTTACCCGAACCTTGGGTGTGCCAAATCACACCAACCTTTCGGTCACCATCTTCACTGACTGCATCTATCGCACTGGCGAGCGCTTTACGTGCGCCGTGGGATTGGTGGTAACCACCAACAATCTTGAAGGGACCATCTCCCTTGTCACCAAAAACGGTGAAGTCTCGTATCAACTGCAAAAGGTACTTAGGCTCAAATACACCACGCAAAAGCGTGTCCATTTCCTTCGGGCCTTCAAGTGTAAAATCACTTTGTGCACCAGTAACAGTCCGCCAAGGCATAAAGCTGTCTTCGCCAGCACTCAAAGTGCCTATACGTGCATGCAATCCATCTGAAGTGATCAGCACTGCGTTTGTGCGGAACAAGGATGGAATCTGCTCTTTGTAGGTCTGTAACTGGTTGAACGCATCGCGAATAGTTGCGTTCTCACTAGCAGCGTTCTTCAGCTCAGTCACCGCGACGGGTACAGGTTGTCATTTGAAGAGGCCGCTATGCTGATCCGCAGCTTTGCCATCCTGCGTATAACGGACCCCACAGAATGAGCGCGGCCAGAAACCAGAAACACACATCCTTCTACATTAGTGCGGAAGGTCACAAGGCGCTGCGTATCGAGGCGCTGAAACGCGGGCTGACCATGAGCCAGCTCATTATGCGGGCTTTGGCCGATGCGGGCGTCGACATTCCAGCAGAGGATCTAAACAAATGAAGCACCTACTTGCCGCTGCGTTGAGCGCCAGATGGTTCAACAACAAGGTACAACCCGCTTCCATCACCGTGGCGACCTGGGCCGAGGGTTCGGACCAAATTCTTTGTCAGCTCTCCACTTAGTGCAGCCATTAATATACCACGATTTCTACCATGCAATGAATGGAAACGAGTCTAATCGAAGATAAATGAAAAGCAACAATGAATGCAGTTAAATCAACAAAAACAGCCCCATAAGGGGTTGAATGAGTGCCAACTGAATTGAATAAAAATGGTGGGTGGCGGAGACGAAGGGATTTCCTACTAGCTCCTGCGATATGAACGATACCAGTGGGTTAGCTGACGCTCTGCCTTGGTGTTCTGCCTTACTGTACCAGATAACTGACCCATAGGAAGAGGAATGTCACTTGCTCCATAAGGCATCACGTATTCAGCTATAGGCCCCCGGCTTGCCTCGGTTCCGAAAGTGACATGTAGCGAATTTGGCATGCCCCAATCTCGGAGTAGATAACCACGTTGCCACTTTCCCTGTGCCACCATTTCAGTAAGCCGAAGGAACCACGTTGATCTGGTCGACCATACGAATTCATCAAAGCAAGGCGAATTTCGTTGCAGTTTTCAGGATGGAGCGGCGCGAGATCGACATAGCGTAACTGTTCTGCCGGGTCGAAGATGAAATACACATCAAAATTGAAACCCAATCCATTATAAGGCGCAGTTAGAACAGCAACTAGGGGGAGAGGGTCTTTGCCTCGATCCTCGTTAAGCTCAGCAGCCCCGCCTGAGGCTTCCATCACAACTGCCGGACTGTTACCCCACTGTGTGTACTGCCAATCTGCGCAAGCCACAGATGGCATGAAAACAGCAGTCAGCGTTGCAACGATCCATTTGCAAAGTGCAGCCAAAAGTGTGCCCCGTTCTTTCGATTTCATTCCACAATCTCCACTTAAGAACATTTTGTTCTGTATAATAACCTCAAAACATACATAGCGGTAAGGAATAAATCGGAACAAACCGTTCCAGATGAAGATTTTTGCCAAACGATTGAAAGAGCGAGCCTCCCAGCTTGGTATTTCCAACTCACAAGCGGCTCGGCTGTGTGATTTGGATGAAAGACGCTATTCAAACTACGCCAATGATCAGCGTGAACCCGACCTTATGACGCTCGCCAAGATTGCCCGCGTCCTCGACACATCTGTAGATCACTTACTCGGCCTGACAGACGATAAACCTACAGATCGGCGATCCTTGCTTATTGAACGACTGACGGTGTCAGCAACCAGCTTGCCAGAAGACCAGTTAGAAACCGTTGTTATGCAAACGGAGGCTCTGGCAATTCCGCGCCCAAAGAAACCCGGCAAGAAATCCCCACCAATTTCGGGCGTATAGACGTTCCGTTACCGCGACCAAACCGTCAGGACGCCAGAATTCATGCAGTTTAACTGGTAGACTGGTCCCGCCTGGCAGTTGCAATTGCAGCCTGCACCATCATCGGATCGACCTCGGCAAGTATCTCCCCATTGCTTTCTAACTTGTGGTTAGCGTAACGCCCCAGAACGATTTGTTCGACCTCCCGCGCCGCGTCTTCACTGGCCGTAGGCTGTTTGAACTCGGCTTTCCATTGCAGGCCCGTAACCTCAGTTGCCATTGGCCGATTGAGCGCGGTTTCGCGATCCTCGGGAGCACTGGAGTATCCCACCTTGACCGCCAATGCCCTCTTTTGGGCATCGCGCAGGACCAGTGTATAAACGTACCAAATATCATGAGTGCCAAACATTCCAGTGAAACTACCCTCATGTTTTGGGGCAAGCTTGCTGTTCTTCTGCGCAACAAGACCTTTTCCGAATTCGGTTTCGGGCAGGGCTGGCTGCATCTCCCGCGTCTCCAACTCCAAAAGGGGTGCAGCGGTTATGTCGTCTAGCTCAACAATCTTGGATTGCGCTTGCAAGTGATGGTTTGGCGTCAGCGACCCAACCAGCTCTGCGAAGATGTTGCCGGGTGATGTGATTTCCCAGACCG
Organism: Aestuariibius sp. HNIBRBA575; assembly: GCF_040932005.1. NCBI lineage: Bacteria > Pseudomonadati > Pseudomonadota > Alphaproteobacteria > Rhodobacterales > Paracoccaceae > Aestuariibius > Aestuariibius sp. HNIBRBA575. Next base: position 2,405,201 of record NZ_CP162414.1, on the reverse strand, counting down.
CGATGGGATGCAGCGCGAACGGAAATCGTGTCACACTGTCGAATTCGGAGTTGTCGTGCTTGCGAGGCAGCCCGTAGTCCTGCGTGTTGACCTCCAGATCAGATACGCGGAACACCCCCAAAACGCGACCCTTGTGGGCTTCCTGTGTTGGTTCGCCCTTGGTGCCTACGGTAAACACCAGATCGCCCTCCGTCAGTTCTTTGCGGGCATGGGACCGGGCGGATTTGGTCGCAAAGGTGAGCGGCCAAGCCGGGTTGCCGGGTGCGCCCCAAACATAAGTGAAAAAAGTTTTGGTCATTCGGGCTCGTCAATATTTTCGAGTTCATCGAGCCGCCCAGCAGCGCTAAAAACACCGCTTCGAACATTCGCATCTTCCCCAGCATCTTGATAGATGTCGCGAAGCAACTCAAACAAGGCCGCACTGGGCAGGAACCCATCTGGCAGTCCTCGAATGCCGCGTACGATTTGGAAATCGGTAAATTGCTCTCGCAGATCAACTGCCGGGTCAGTTTGTAGCGCTGCTACGACATCAACGATGGCTCCAGTCGGACGCTCAAAGGCAAACCGCCGCCTGCGCAGGCGTTCAAGAGCGTTTTCTTTCGATACGCGGTAGACCGCGTTTGTGGCCTCAAGCTCTACAATTGCTGCGTCTCGGTCATTCCCAGCTAACCGTACGAAATAAAAAATTGGCAACCACTGGCGCTGAACCTTGGCCGAAACGCAGATGTATTGCATCGGTGAGCGCACCTTTTCGCGGCCCAGATACGCCAACAGCACAGTTTCCGCATCCAGTGCTTGGCCCTCAATGCGTTCTACCACCTGTCCCTCTTGATCAACTGAGTGGACATTTCCCAAAAGACGTAGGGCCGGAGCACCAGTTTGTTCGTCAAACTCTCCCTCTCGAATGAACTCAAGTTGATCCACCAGCGTACGATCAATCACAATACGTTTCGCCCCAGCGTCCAGCTCACCTTTGTCGGGGTCCACGATCAACGCACGATCTGCCCCGATCTCACTAAGCCGAGATGCACTGGCCAGAAGGGATTGGGTCGCAGCCCTGTCGCGCTCGCGCAGCATCACATGTAGATCACCAAACTTGATTTTGCCTGACTGTCCCGGATAACGAAACAGGATTGTTCCGTCCACAAGACCGTTTGCATCACGACACACGATCACAGGCGGAGTTGGATATTTTTCGACATGGATCACGCCCACAGCGTGGCCGCCAATCTCGATGGTATCTTTGGAGAAAACTGGTGTTGGTGTTAGAAGGGCTTTCGTTTTGTCAGTGATGCGCACGATATCAGTATCTTGGAATGCGGTATCGGGCATCCCAGTCACGCGACATTCTGCGTCTTGGACGCCAATGAAAACGAAACCGCCACGGTTGTTGGCAAGTGCCGCAATCGCACGAATAATCGGTTCCATGCGACGAGGTTCAAACTGCGCCTTGCACTCTTGATCAGAGGTTTCCCCATCGGCGAGATACCAATTGTCATCGCGTTGGGTAAAGCGGCTAAGCGCACGCTGGGCCAATGTTTGTTCGGGCGGCGGTCCACCCTCAATGACAACTCCGATTTCGGCAGGTGCAAAACCAGCAAGAAATGTATCCAGTGCGGCGTCGGTTGCCACTGGCACATCGGGTCCGTAGTCGCGTGAATTGATGCCAGTGATCCGACCTGAATTCACCGGACGATCCTGTCGGTTGAAGTAGAATTGAATGTCGCGGTTACGCATCCCACGACCCAGCATGGCCTTAATCAGGCCGATTTCTTCGTCCGTTATACTTCTACGCGCCATAGTCGACCTTGCAACCGTTCAACGTGCCGCCTCGATCATAGCTATCTCGTCGGGTTTCAGCTTGTGAAGGCGATAGATCGTTTCATTAATTCGCGCTTCAAGTTTTGTGATTTCTGCCTCATCCGTTGCGATGCTCGTCTGCAAGCGGATCACCTCATCCATGATATGCGGTTCTGCGCTCGGGCTTACCTTTCGTAACAGATCCGCCAATTTCTTTCCTGTCGTAGTGGCTTTCACCTCGGTCCGGCTTGCCAACACGAGCCATTGCGCCAACAAGAAAGGAGCCTCTGCCGGAGGCGGGAATATTCCAGTGATTGCGGGTATGCCATCTATCATGAAGCGTAATTCGCCCCGGACTAGCTCTGCTGTGAGCGAGACCCCCGGCTTCAGGTGTTCAGCCAAAGCCGCGTGGCGTGCCTCAACCTCTTTTGCCAAGCGTTCCTTCGCCCACGTACGGCGCTCAGTACCTATCAAACGCTTGGGGGCTTGGTCTTTCAGGTCATCAAGGTCAGGCAGGTCTTTGAACAACCACTCATTTGGCTGTGGGCGGATACGCATAGCCCCCATGCGGCCAGCAATGTCTGCAAGTGCTTGCCTGCGTTGATCATAGAGTTCCTGCAATCGTTTGGCATCTTGTGCCAGAGCGGCTTGATCAGCAGGCTTGGCTTTAGGGATGGGGAGTGGCGCAATAAACTGCTTGTTTGCAGACCTGAAATCGCCTCGGAATGGTTTGGAAATACGGCGGAATGCAAAATCGGCGGTTTGGGCGTTTAGCACGGCAGCCAGGAACCATGGCGATACTTTACGTGCAGAACTCACGGCTCCAACATCTACGTTGTCGAGATAGAATGACCCGTTTGGATCTACCGAACATGAAATATTTGTCACAAGCCTCGGAACAATTACCTTTGCAGTCTCCTGTTTGGTTAAGTTCTTAGGATAGTTATACGCCCACCATCCATCATCGACATCCATCTTGCGGCTTTCGCGGGATCGAAGCGCTTCTTCGTGTCCTTTCAAGTAAGACCAAGCATCGGGAAACCTGTTTGACAGCTTGGACGAGGAAAGGAGCTGAGAACGCTCCTCTGTTACTTCATACGGGAAAAGTAGGCATATTTCTGGTTCGGGTGTTTTATAGCGTTTTGCATCTGAACCAGAAACTAGCGGCTTCATAATGCCGTCTTCGATCTCGACCACGCGGCCCTTCTTTGATCCCTTAGGTGGTTTCTCCTCATACCTGTTCGGGCCAAGGCGTTTCAGATGATAGATGTGGTCGGCACTTGTTTGGATGCCAACAAAGATATTGCGCGAAACCGCAGGATCATCCAGCCGCCGCCCATTCTTGGAGAGTTTATTGATCAACTTGCGTTCTTTTCCAGTGACCAACAACCAACGGTCTCCAAAGGAAAGATCACCATATGGGAGGTGAATATCTTTCGCTTCCCATGGGCTTTCCGCGACAACGCCATTTGGGGCCTGTACAACGGCCACATGGGTGTTTGGCTGTTTAGAAAAGAACATCAGCGCAGTATAAACTGTCGCCTCATCAAAAATCTGGTGTGATCCAAAGTCGATCCAGCCCCATAGGTGGCGACCCTGTTCTACAAAGTTACGCAATCCTGATCCGTATTCATTCATTTGCCAGACTGACGGGGCGATATAACCTAACCGCCCTTCACCGTTCAAAAGCTGGATACCCTTTTCAACAAAGGGCAGATACAGATCAAAATTGCCCGTTTGGGTGCTTTGGTACACACCACCTTGTGCAGGATCGCGTTTCAGAAACTCGGACATATCCGCGTGAACCTTGCGGAAATTTTGAAGCTTCACATAGGGTGGGTTGCCTACAACACAGTCAAAACCACCGCGCTCAAATACGCCCGGAAAGGCCTGTTCCCAATCAAAGGCGTTGATGCGTTCGCTTTCATCCGCGCTATATGGGGCAAGGCCGCTGTAAAACTCCGGCCCGATCAGGCTGTTTCCGTCTCGGATATGATCATCCAACGACGACAGTGGTTTGTCGGACCGCGCGGTATGTAACCAAAGCGCAAGTTTTGTGATTTCAACCGAGGCAGGGTTGATGTCCACACCATAAAGGTTGCGGCGCAGGATGTCGCGGATGGCATCATCAGTCCAGTCGGCGTCAACCATCGTCTGGCCATTCTGGCGGCGTAGATCGCGAAGTATTTTCCACTCATCCAGCAGGTAGGCCAAAGTTGTGATTAGGAATGCACCAGAGCCACAGGCGGGATCAACAATACGAATATCGCGTAGCTCTACCTCATATGCGTCGATGGCCGCAATAGATGGTAGTTTGTCCTGTTTGTCGGACGGCCAGCCACAGGCGGTTTTAAGGTCAGCTAAGCGGCGACCCACAGTTTCATCAACGATCCGTTCGACAATCCATTCGGGGGTATAGAAAACCCCATCGCGTTTGCGCTTGCCTTCCTTGTTGATAGACGCGCGACCATCAACCTCAGCTTCGAGAATTTCTAGTTCCGTGATCGACTGCTCAAAGATGCGCCCAAGCGTGTAGAGGCCAATGTTTCTATCTGGGTCACGTTTGGCGTTTGAGGTGTGATCACTATCGACCCCCGCAGACCAGCCGGACGCATAATTGTAGTTTGCTGATAGATACAGCAGCGTCAGCTTGTTGCCTGCAAGGCTGGCATCGTTCTGGCCTTGACCACGTTCACAGAACACGCTGTTGGGTATTTGCAGTTTTTCCAATTCGGGATCGGGCGCAAACAGCCCACCATTGAACTGATTAATTTGATGGTCCCCAAATGAGGTCGCACCCGAGTTCATTGCAGAGAACAGCCGCCGTAGCCATTGCCAGATTTCACCCCCAGCCGGATCGAAATAGCTGTCATCAGCTTCGCGAATTAGATAATCTCGCAGAAGTTGCGGCGGAAAACTAAGTGCGCGGCCCATGTCTTCACAAAAGAACACGAAAATTGCCCGGTCGAGAAGTTTTTGTGCGAGGCGAACTAATCGCCCCTTTGTGCCGGGGAAACGGTCGGTTTTTGGTCCATTATGCTCTAGCAACGCGCGATAAAGGTGTTCGCGGTACGCTCGGTATTCTTGGTAGAAGCGGTTTTCGAGCTCATTTTGCTTAAAGCGCTGGCGCTTAATCAGGGACAGTAGTTCGGACTGACCAGTGGTTCCCCGAACGATTAATTGGTCACGATGGAATAGGCGCGAAAACAAGAAACGGTCGAACCGTCCTTTTTCATTTTCATCAAGCAGAGTAGCATTCTGAAACAGCTCTTTTTGGTCGATTGCAAAGCTAATGAATTGCCGCTCGCCTCGATCCGACCAATAGAGGCGGAATTCGTTCATATCTGTTACGATGGCCCAAGTCGGAATGATCGGCTCATAACCGAACATCCCTTTGCGTGCCGCATAAAGGTAATCAAGCCCCTGCTTTACAGGTGAGCGAGTGTTACCCTTCCGTTTTTGCGGGGCATCCAGAGCGCTTTTGATATCTTTAAATTCAACCAACACCTGTGGGATTGGTGATTTCTCATTCGGCGTGAAATGACCTAATCCAGCATCAGCTTCACCTGTGCCTCCACGTTGGCCAGCGCCAGCAACAGGGAATGCTGGATAAAGTGAATAATTTTGCTCTCCGCCCTCCTGACCATCTTGAACATATCCCCAAGTTGTGCCGAAGAACTCTTGTAACAACGCCGACTGCGCCGTGGTTTCTTTCTGGACCCCACGTGCAGCCCAGCGCTTCAATCTTTCAAAAAGATCGGCCTCTTCTTGGCTGTCTTTGAAAGTTTCATATTCGTGCGCCCAAATAGATCGAAGAAATGATTTTGAAATAAATGAATTCTGAAGGTCGCTCATTACAAACGAAACCCTTCGGAAATGCGGAAGAATTGATTGGACACTGAAAGCCTCCTTGCTTTTGGGAGGCAGTATCTCGGGCATCTGGTCCGAAAGCAAGACAATCGACGGGGTTGTTGTCAAAGAAGCGCACCAGCCGCGTTCCCATCAAACAGACCAGCGTCCCGCACGTAACGCCCTAACATCGCGTCTGACGCGTGGCCTGTTTGGGCGCGGACTTTGTAGGTTGGCACACCCGCTTTGATGGCGCTTGTCGCGAGACCTGCGCGGAGGCTGTGGCCGCTGTAGCCGACAGGGTCAATTCCTGCGGCTGTGAGGCGGTTGCGAAGGATGGTTGATACTGCGTCCGCACGTAGAGTGTCGCCCCTCAAATTGCCGTGACGGTCTACAGGGCGGAAAATCTTGGCTTCAGGCTGATTGAGGGTGCCCAGCCAAGCTATAAGAGCCCCGACAGGGCAGTGTCGGGTTCTTCCGTGGGGAATACCCAGCTTTCGCCCTTGTCCCGTCTGGTCGGTCTTGGATCGGCGCAAGTGTAGCACAAGACCTTCGCGAACCTCCTCGACATCTGCCACGTCCAGCCCCGTAAGTTCCGATGATCTGAAACCACCCGCCCAGCCGATCAATAGCAGGGCGCGGTCACGTTTGGCGCGAGTGTCCTCACCGAGTGCATCAAGGACTAAAAACAGATCTTCGCGCAGCAGTGGCTTGGCCTGTTCTTGTGCTGTGCCTTTGACGCGTTTGATACCTCGCATCGTTGCCCGAACGATTTCGGCGCGACACGGATTCTCCCAACCGTTGGCCGAATGGACTTTGCTCAGAGTTGCCACCCGCCGTGCGAGGCTGGCAGGGGCTAACGCCTCGGCATGATCTGCGAGGTATTGGGCGACCAGTTCCGGTGACGCTGGCAATACGCCGCCCCAACCCATGAAGTGGGCAAGGTCGGAGCGGTAGGCTTGGCGGGTGTTCTCGGAGAGGCTTTCACGGATAAAATGCTCGACCGCTTCAGAGCTGGTCAGTTCGTTTCCATCTGCCGCCTTTGTGGGGCGGGATAAGAAAGGATTATGCCGGTTTAGGACGAGATCGCTCATACTGCGCCCTCCGCAACAACCTCGGCCCGTATCGTATTCAGCTCTGGCATTGCATCCCGAAGAGCGGCCAATCCGAAGCCAAGCGCGTCATCGGATAGACCAGAACATTCAAGCTCCCACCGTTTTTGCAATTCAATTGCAACAGGACCAACCGCACGGCGATGTAGGCATTGCCCTTCGATCTGAAACAGCAGCTCTCCCGCGACCTGTATCCGGCCTGTGCGGGGAAGGAAGGCCCCAGCCCAAGCGGCCATGCCTGCATTCCGCAAGAGGAGCCGCCCGAGGGCTGCGCGACCGGGGCGGGTGTACATATCAAACGCCCATGACGGCACACCATTGATCCGCGTTTCAACCGGGGTTGGATCATCGCGCAACCCGGTTGCGACCGCGCCGTTCTCAAGGGACAGTAGAGCGACAAATGGGGCCAGCATGTTCGCGGTCTTTGTGAAGTTCTCTTTGACGATCTGCAATTTGGTCGGGGCCACGCCCATTTCTGCCATCGTTTCAAAGGCAAGATTGGGATTGCCGACCCGCGATGGCAGATATGAACTCGGGCAGCGTCTTGTGCCAATTAGATACCAAAGCGCCAGTGCCTTGCGATCCAGCGATGGGCAGCCCAGAACGATCTGGCGCAAACGGTCATCTGTCATCGCGGCGAAACGGGCGCGGTCGTCGTTCAATCCCGACCAGCGTTCAACCGCCATAAGCAGATCATCGGCTGCACGGGATTTGCGGGCATCCACCATACGGCGGATCAGATAGTCTGTGACCACGGCATCCCCGCCCAGATCACGGCGCACCTTTGCGCTGGTCAGACAGGCCGCTGTGATCGCCATGGTTTGAATATCACCAAGGCCAATGTCTTCGGCAGCGATGGCATTGAGGCGGCGGAATAAGTGTTCCCTTTTTACCTCCAGCAAAAACCGCCCGGCTTGACGCGCAGCAGTCAAGGTTCCTCTGCGGATTGCCTTCTGCAAAAGCGAGCTTGCTACCCACTGTGTGCTGGTAAACGGAGCGATAGGGGTTCCCCCCAATTGTCCCGCAATCTCTTGTGCAGCTATCGTCTGAAATCTGGTGAGTGCAGTCTTGTCGTTCATGTCCGATCCTCCTTGATCTGGGAGGGGTCGAAAACGTCTGACCTTCTTTAGCGTAACCCACGACACCGACAGGGGAAGGGAAATCGGCCTTCCGAGGCACTAAATCTTGATTGCAATTGATTGCAATTACACAGATTTAGACACATGCGCAGCATGATGTTATTTTGTATGTCCCTGACACAAAACAGGGCTAAATTTCCACTTTTGATATGTGCGAATGGCTGAACCGGGTTTGGCCAAACTGGTGTTTTGCAAATGTCGCCATTGGTGTCCCTGAGACAACGAGGGACACAATGCGAATAGCTGCTAAACTTAGACGTTTGTCCTTACATAACTCTCCATCACTTCGAGAAATTCAGGGTCATAGGGTTCCCCAACATGGTTATTGTTCCAAAGCCCCGACATCCTCACTTTTTGTCGTGTGCAATGCCGACCAAGCCACCCATCGGACGGGGCATCAAATTGCGGTTTCCCGTATTCGCTAAGGAGGGAAATCGCTCCCCGTTCAATGATCCCACGCGCACTCTGGGGGTGAGGATCATCGTCGACGGGCAAGCAAACGAAGGGCATATTCCCAATCACGCGGCTCACCTCCTGCTCCATGGGCAATTCTGCCGCTCTGACGGCCCTCGTTACGCTCGACCTATCCATTCCCCACGTTTGGCATTGATGCGCACCACAGGCGATTACAGCGTCTCCCACGAGCAATCTAAAGATTGATCCGCGATGATTGCCACCTCCAGTCCTAGCTGGACCACGATGCTGCGCCAGCCGTCCCCACAATTTTGTGTTGGAACCGCGCCGGAGAGCGTGGGTGCCGACGCGCGTGACACGCAGCCCGTTGCCCGAACCTGACCGCTGCTCACCATCTTCAAAAAAGAAGTACACACCGCGACGCGGCCACATTTGCCGACCAGTGCAATCAGCAAGCTTTCGCAGTCCGTCCTGACTTTGTACCAAGACCTCAATCAGCTCATAAAAATACTCTAGATGGCTCGCCCGAAAACTCAGATCAAAATCCTTCCCGAAGGAGGTTACTCTCCGTGCGAAGCAGGGGGAGTAACTACCATCATGTCTCTTTCTTTATGTCTACTGACCATAATGATGTTAGTTATTTACTTAATAATATACTACTTATTTGGGTATAAACATTTGGACCTTTCCCGATCTTACCTTGAACTGCAATCAAGTAATGCTCCTTCGCAACAGGCCAAAATCGCCGAGTGACAGAAATGCTTGGGTGGTGGAAAAACTTTTTCTCGAAGTTGTTGGGGTTGGTATCAAATTCATCTCCAAAGCTCATACCGCTTGAAATTGCCAGATGCACGCCAGCCATGAAACCGGACCAGTTTTCGATCACAGTGCAGAAAATGTCTGGGGCAAGACCGCTTGGCGTGTCCTTAGCCATACCCACCAGCAAACCAAATTCCTTTGATGTTTCCATTCGGTCCGTTTTCTTTCGCCAAATCTTCACCATCATTCGCGCAAAATCCTCGTTGGTCAGGTCCCCCGGCTCTCCTATCCGTAGCAGCTTCATTTTAACCCCTTCGATACGCTTAGTGGCATGACGGAAAGGGTTTTTTCCAGTGTATCTGTGAACTTGCTTCGTGCTGATCCCAACCGCCAATGCGAGCTCAGCGACTGTTTTTCCAGCCCAAACCCGCCCCTCCTGATGAATAGGTTTCTTCTTTGTCCACTTGCTGACTTCGTGATACAGCTTGCGTCCGTTGGCAGTCATATCATTAGGCTGGACCAAGACCTGTTTTTTCAATTTGCTGTATTCTTGAAACCCAGAAATGGAAACATAACCGCTATCAATCGGCGGAGGGACAAACGGTGTCGGCGGAGCACCTTCAAGAATTTCAGCCTTATACTCGATCTTTAGCTTAGTGGTAATATTCGCCAGCCAATTCTTGGAAACCTGTTCATCGGACATGCACGCCATCCGATCTCAAATCTTCCAACCGGGGCCAGTGGCATGGCCAAGGTGCAATCCCGGATAGTCAATCTTCTCAATTTCCTCCTTGAGACGGGATATTGAGGCCCCTTTGCCATACCCCCAATGTGCATCGTCGCTGGTGTGCCCACAGAGTTGCATGGCAATTGCATCCGTTACATTCGCTTCGTGAAGTGCATCTACAAAATTGTGCCTGAACGAATGGAACACATGCAACTTGCTACGAAATTTCCATTTGTTGCCAAGGTTATACCAAAACTTCGACCATGGCTGACTGTAGGTGCCATCACTGCCCATTTTCAGTTCTGCGAACAGTCGTCCTGTTTTGCGTGCGGCAACGTATTCCAGAAAACCTAATTCTAGGATCGCCGAATGTACGGGAACTTTACGATAGCTTGATCCTGTCTTGAGATGCTTGATTTCTTCGTCGGGATCATCTTCCAGCTTCGTGATGTCGAAGAAGAAAATCCCGTCCTCTTCTTTGATATCCTTGCAAGTCAGCTGGATGATTTCCCCAGCTCGCATCCCAGCATATAGGGCGATCAACGGCACCCAATAGCGTCCGTCCTTCAACCGCAGCTTACCGGGTGTCCCTGATCTGTTGATGCTTTGGCGTCCGGTGTAGATCGGGCAGTCGAATATCAATTTCAGTTGGCTTGGCTCATACGGAAGTCGTTTGGGTTTGCCCTTTGGTGGCTTCTTGACCAGCAGTTTTAGCTCGTTACCCGGAACTTTCGTCAGGTGTTCTTCCGCGACCATCCACGCAACAAATCGTTTGAAGAAATCAAAGCGTTTCTTTTGGGTTTCATACCCAAGCTTCGGTAAGTCCTTGCCTGCTTGGACAGCCGTAATCGGATCAAGATCACGTGTCTCGGGCTTCTTTTGATGATGGGCGGGCATGTGGCCGATTAGATCGCGCAGCGCTTTCATGTCGTTCAGGTCGAGAAGTGTCGCAGGCTTGTCAAAGTCAATTACCGCACGGGCAAGCTCAAACGACAGCCTTAGGTCGCCAATGGTTTTGTCTTTTATCTTCTGATCCTTGAGCACCTGCACATAGGATTTGGCCAATGCGTTTAGTGACGGCGCATCTGGGCCCAGTACTTTTGGGACAGTCTTGACCGCATCATTCGGGCGCAGCGCTAGACGGGGGATGGTCCCATCGGGTTCCAATTCCACACCTTTGAACAGCGGGTCGGCAATCTCCGACTGCGCATAGTCACCATTCAGCTTTGCAAGCAGCAGGCGGTCGGCCTCGATGTTGGCCCGTAAAAGCCCCGTCTGGACCCGCTGGAGCGCCTGATAACGGCTTGTTAGGACATCTTTGGATAAGCCCCCCACAATCGCATCTGCTTCGCTCTGCACCTCACTGGGGAAATCCCTGACTGCAAGGCGGCGGCGCAGCATGGCCAGACGAGTTTCAACGTGGGTGATACTGTCTTCGACATTCACTTCTGCGTCAGGGGCGAAGATATCCACGAACTCTTGCCCCCAATCGAGGGCATCACGGAAATAGTCCCGAATTGATTGATCTAATGCTGTGTCTTGTGCTGTCGCCATTTGCCTCGCCTTCCCAACCACGAGGTCGAAATGGTTGCTAATCACTCGACATCTCATTGACGCCAATGATTGATTAAAGGTTCTTAATGAAATCTTAACTTCACTGCGCTGCGTAAATGAACGCAAATCCTTGGGAACTGCTGCGCGAAAGTAGAATGTTCTTCCTCGTGTAACGAGCCGTGTATGAATAGCCATCTTCTGTCCTCACCGTACCAGCGAACTGACCCAGAGGCAGGAAATCGGCCTTCCCGAAAAACTATATCGTTATATATCAGAAAGTTATGAGCTTTCTGGCGGAGACGAAGGGATTCGAACCCTCGAGACCCTTTCGGGCCTACTCCCTTAGCAGGGGAGCGCCTTCGACCACTCGGCCACGTCTCCGTCGACCCGTATATGTGCGTAAAACCCGAGAAACAAGGCCAAAAAAACGGCGTTGCAAAAAATTTTCAGCACCGAAATTTGCCCCTAATTCATGTCGTTTCTGGTGAAAACAGACACTTGTTCAGCGACAGATTAGCAAAGCACCTTTGATAGAATGTCACCGATTTTCGCGATATCCGGTGCGGTGATTGTCAATGGCGGGGACATGGCCAAGGTGTCGCCGATGGGGCGAACGCTAAGACCTTTTTCCCATAATTTTTCGTAGGTTGCGCGCCCATTTGCCCCAACATCCCCTGATTTTTGCAACCCGATCGCCCCCATCAATCCGATATTTCGCACGTCAATGACGCCCGGCGCATCGGCAAATTGATGCAACATGTCCTGCCAAATTTGGGCCATTGCTGCCGCGTTTTCAAAAATCGCCTCGTCCCGGTACAAATCTAAAGTTGCAATTGCCGCAGCGCTGGCCAACGGGTGACCAGAATAGGTGTATCCATGAAACAGATCAGGCATCGTTTCCGGACCATTTAAAAACGCCTGCCGCACATTGGCGGTTGTGAAAACACCGCCCATGGGAACGGTTGCGTTGGTCATGCCTTTGGCGACGGTCATCAGATCCGGTTGAACGCCAAAATATGAGGCGGCAAATGGCGTTCCCAGCCGGCCAAACCCTGTGATCACTTCGTCAAAGATCAGCAAAATGCCATGTTCGTCGCAAATGTCCCGCAGGCGTTTTAGATAGCCAACAGGTGGGGGAAAAACACCGCCAGCACCGGCGACGGGTTCGACAATAACCGCTGCAATATTATGGCCGCCATGGGTTTCGCACAATGCTGTCAGGTCATCCGCCAGATGGGCGCCGTGTTCGGGTTGGCCTTTGGCAAAGGCGTTTTCGGGCAGCAATGTGTGCCGCATATGCAGGGCTGCGGGGTAGAGGGTTCCAAATTGGGCCTTATTGGGTCCAAGCCCACCAACAGACAGGCCACCAAAGTTGATCCCGTGATATGCCTTTTGGCGACCCACTAAAATCCGTCGATGTCCTTGGCCATTTGCCATGTGATAGGCCAATGCGATTTTAAGGGCGGTGTCGACGGATTCAGAGCCGCTATTGGTGAAGAATATATGATCAAAACCGTCGGCCAATGCCACCATTCGGCTGGCCGCCTGAAAGGCAATTGGGTGGCCCTGGTTGAATGAATGCGCAAAATCAAGTGTAGCTGCCTGATGTTGGATCGCGTCCACAATGGGTTTGCGATTATGCCCGGCATTGCAGCACCAAAGCCCGCCCGTACCGTCGATAACCTTGTGGCCTGACTGATCGGTGTAGTGGATCCCATCTGCGCCCGTGATCATGCGCGGGTTTGAATTGAACGCACGCGATGCCGTAAATGGCATCCAATAGCTGTCTAGGTCGTTTGGGTTTGGGCTGTGATCGGGCATGAAAATTCTCTCAGAAAGGATTCTGAAAGAATTTGATCATATTGATGTGACGCAATCAAGGGATCACGTCCGATTGTTGGGCTATACCGCTGTGCCGGTGAACGGGATGGCCAAGCCATCAGTATCAAAGAAATGCATGCTCGTTGGGGCAAATGACAACCCCACCGTTTCACCGGGTTTGAGCGTGGTTTCACCGTTGACGCGGACATTTACCTGACCTGCTTCGCCGCAATCGAAAATCACAAACGTATCCGCACCGAGATATTCCAGCACATCCACAACGCCATCCATGGCACCTTGGCCCGGGTTAACCAGCGTGATGTGTTCCGGGCGAATGCCCAAATGCACCGCTGGTTGCTGGGGGCCTTGGATAGGGCGACCCCCGATGGCGACGGCCTGATTGTTGGCGGCCGTGCAGGGGATGACATTCATTTTGGGCGAACCGATAAATTGCGCTACAAATAGGTTTGCCGGGTTTTCGTATAGGTCGCGTGGCGTGCCCACCTGAGCGATTTTTCCAAATTCCAACACAACAATCCGGTCGGCCAATGTCATGGCTTCGACCTGATCGTGAGTGACGTAAATCATTGTCGTATCAAGCGTTTGGTGCAGTTTCGCGATTTCATATCGCATTTCCACACGCAGCGACGCATCCAGATTTGACAGAGGTTCGTCAAACAAAAACGCTGTGGGATCGCGCACGATGGACCGCCCAATCGCAACCCGTTGGCGTTGCCCCCCCGACAGGTCCTTGGGGCGGCGATCCAGATAGGGACCCAGTTTAAGCACCTCTGCGGCATGGTCCACTTTGGCCTGAATGTCGGCCTTGGATTTGCCCGCAGCCTTTAGCGGAAACCCGACATTATCCCGCACGCTCATGTGTGGATAAAGCGCGTAAGACTGAAAAACCATCGCCAGCCCACGGCGGCTGGGCGGCTCGGCGGTGGCATCGCGGCCATCAATGTTGATTTCGCCGCGGCTGGTTTCTTCTAGACCGGCAATCATCCGCAACAACGTTGATTTCCCACAGCCCGAGGGGCCGACAAAGATCACGAATTCCCCCTTTTTGATCGACAGGTCCACACCTTTGATGACCTGCACGTCGCCGAACCATTTTTCGACACCTCTGAGTTCAATCGATGACATTAATCTGCCTCCTCTTGGAAATCCCGCCCGGCCCAAGTGAGCCAGATTGCAGCTGTCCAGGTAAAATCATTGCCGCCACATGGGGTTGCATCTTTGGGGTCGAAATATTCAAAAAACCCATGTTTGCTAATCAGTTGGGCAGTTTCACGACGCAGTCTGGCTTCGTCTTCGAAACGCCCAGCACGGCGCAGACCCAAGGCGATCAGGGAATTGACAACCGGCCAGGTTGGCCCGCGCCAATATCGACGTGGATCAAACAGAACCGCATCCGGGTCAAAGGACGGAATGCCGTACGCCACCGCATCCCATATCCGCTGAAGATGTGTGTCCAGCTCTGGGGTGCTTTCATCTGCGAGAAGAGACAAAAACGCACCCGACCCAATATTCCCGCTAAAGGTGCCCGTGCGCAGATCACGCGCATCATAAGCCCCGATGTCAGCGTTCCAGATCATCGGCAATGACGATCTGAGGGCGGCGGCCCAGGTTTCTATTTCCTGTACGTCTTCGCCCAGTTGGCGGCCAATTTCGATCAGATCAACATGGGCGCGCAACAGGATGAATGTGATGCCGGGATCGGCCATCAGAAATGGGCCATTGGCAACAATTTCTGACTGGTTCCAACCCGTGTCACGCCCAAAATAAAGGATCGCCAGATAGCGGTCGTAATCTTCTTTGCCGGGGCGCATTGATGCGTCCACATGGCCGGTGTCCCGGCGTTGGTAATCGCCGACATTGGACCCGTCGACATTGGCCATGCCGATATCCCAATCCGGGCAATTGTCACGCCCAGATTCCCATGGATGGGTGATCGCGACAGGGCCTTGGCTACATCGCTGTTCAGCCCACCAGCGATGCCATGCTTTGATTTTGGGAAACAGCGCGCGGACGCGGTCCAATCCATCGGGATCCATGGCCAGAATTTCACGCGCTAATGTGGCAGCAACGGGTGGCTGGGAAATGCCGGATGTGGCGGGGTTGCGGTTGACCTGCCACATATCTGGGCCGGGGAAATAGCCCGGATCGTCCTGATGGAAAATGATATGCGGCACCATGCCATCATCCCATTGCGACGCAAACAACGTGTCCAATTCATCCCATGCGCGCGGTTTATCAAAGGTCGCAAACCCCCAAGCCGCAAACACAGAATCCCAGTTCCACTGATACGGATACAGCCCCGAAGTGGGCACAGTATACCCCCCCCGATCATTGCTTTGCAGGATGGCGACGGCTTTTTCATTGAGGGTTAAATATTTCATATCATTCATTTTCTTCATCTCGTTACCCGTTTTGGGTGATTAACCTTTGACCGACCCGGCGGTCAGGCCTTTGGTCATGAATTTTTCCAGCCCTAAAAACAGCGCCATGATTGGGACGGTCGCGATGACCGACCCGGCCATCAGATGCTGTCGGGGAATTTCAGAGGAATTGAGGCTGGCGATGCCCCGTGTGAGGGTGAATTTCGATGGGTCATCCAGCAGCATGAATGCCAGCAGGAATTCGTTCCAAGCGATCATAAACACATAGAGAGACACCGACGCCAAAGCGGGCAGGGATAGGGGCAGGGTGATTTTCCAGATGACAGCCAGTCGCGACAAACCATCCATCAATCCGGCCTCTTCGACTTCGCCGGGCAGGCCGCGGAAATAGCCCTGTAGCATGTACAATGCGACGGGAATGGTGGTGACCGGATAGATCAGCACAATCCCAAAGATCGAGTTGCGCAAGCCCGTCATCGAAAACGCGATGTAAATCGGCAGCGCCAGAACGATCATCGGCACCATATAGATCAGCAGGATGGACCGGCCAAAGGCAGCGCGCCCCTTAAATCTAAGGCGGGCGATGGCATAGGCACCCGGCACGGCAAAGGCCAGCGTGATGAACACGGTCAGCACAGAAATAAAGAATGAGGTCCACAAATAAGTGCCAAAATCGAACTGACCGAACAATTCGCTATAGGATCGGAACAAATCCCAGCCTTTGGAAAAATCGATCGAAAAATCGAGCGGGTTTTGGATCAGTTCGGATTGGTTTTTCAGGCTGGTCATGACCATCACGTAAAACGGGATCAGGACAATTGCGGTGAAAAAGATATAGCCAAATCCGGTCAGAAACCGGATCACGGCCTCTTCGAATTCATGGCGGGTCAGTGCGGCTGGCTGGCATTCGCGCAGCATGATCCACAGGCCGAGGGCCGAAAATCCCGCCATTGATAACGCCCCGAGGAGGCTGGAAAATCCAGAAACATTTGCACCTGAAATGATCGGCCCAAAGCCGAGCAAGCTGAGGACGCTGATCGCCACACCTGCTCCGACTGGTTTGCCCCAATGTCCGGGCAGGCAGGCAAATCCAAGTGCGGCGCCCCAGATCAGCGACATCCACAAGGACGGTCGAAACGCGTCACCTGTGCCAAATGACATGGCCACGGCGACGGTTGTGGCAATGATAAACGTCCACATCGCCCCCAAAAGCGGGCCGGTGACATAGCCGTAACGCAGCAGGCTCATAGCCCTTCCTCCTGGCTGATGAATTTGAAGAAGAAGACCGAAAACAGCAGCAAACAGCAGAAAATCACCACAGCCACAGCCGCACCTGCACCGATATTGCTGACCGCAAAGGCCTGTTCATAGACGTTCACCGTCAATGTTCGTGTGCCCGCATTGCCGCCGGTCAGCAGGAAAATGTCGTCGAATTTGTTAAAGGTCCAGATGAACCGCAACAGGAACAAAACGGACAGAATGCCCAGCAATTGCGGCATGCTGAGATACCAGAATTTCTGAAACGGCGATGCGCCATCCATATCGGCGGCTTCGTACATGTCTGTGTCGATGCTTTGCATCCGGGCCAGAATGAACAGGAAAGACAGCGGGAAATACCGCCAGATTTCAAACACTGTGACCATGATCAAGGCTAGTGGTTTTTCACCGAAGAAATTGATCGTTTCTGTGGTCACGCCCATCTGTACCAACAGGGCATTGGCGGATCCGGAAAACGGATCAAACAGCAGAATCCACGCAAACGCCACCGCGATGACCGGGGCCACATAGGGAAACAGATAAAGCCCGCGTAAAATCCCCTGACCTCGAAAGCTTTTGTTCAGCAACATGGCCGCAAATAGCCCGAAAACCAGCGCGCCGATTGTGCCGACAATTGTGTAGAACAGCGTCACATAAAGGACCGACCAAAATTCACCACCGTCGAATACTTTGACAAAGTTGGTGGCCGTAAAGTCGAAGTTTGTCAGGATGTTATCCGCGTCACCTGTTAGGATTGGCGCGCTGTCTTTGATGTCGATCCCCGCATCAAAGAAATCCTGGCTGACCGTGACTTCTAGTTCCAACCGTTCGCGGGTTCCGCCTGTCCAATCGCCAAAATCACAAAACAATGTTGCATCCGTGACGGCGCATCTGTCGTCCAAATCCACCGGTTCTAACCCGGCAGGCCATGTATCCGTCAGCGTGACACCTGTAATCGCCTGATCCTGACTGGAATTGCGCAATCGATAGCGCAGGGTTCCAATGTCGCCCGCTATTTCGGGATTGCCGCGCAAATCTTCGCGCACAATCGGCACAGGGGGACGCAGATCCGCCAATTCGACCGGTTTGAAGCTGATCCAGAAAATTGCCAGCAATGGCAGGATCACAACAAGTGAGACGGCAATCACTGTGGGTGCCAAGAGCCCCCAAGCCAAACGCGCTTCGCGTCGGGCAAGTGGCCCCGTGCCCCGTGGCGGGGTTTGGGCGGTCATGAAACTACTCCGAATGGTCAACCAAAAAGGGCTGAAAAGTCGAGGCGGACGGGAAGGCCGCCCCGACAGGTTTGGCTGCTTAGTCGATCGCAGCCAAGGCTTCGTTCATGGCGGCAACGGTTGCAGACGCGTCGCGCGCGCCATCAACATATTCCCGGACCAGACGGTTGATCACCTGCGAATTGATCATTTTCGATGCCAAGGACAATTGCCCCTCTGACACGCCCCAACGTTGTGCAACGTCCAGACCACCAACGATTTCGTCGATCATCGCTTGGTCATAGAGATCCCCCAGAGGCGCTTTGCGATCGACCCCCACCGGCAATGTTGCCCAAGCTTCGGCAAATTCGGTTGGGTTGTCGGCTGTGCCGCGGCGCACAGGGAATTTGCCTTCAGGTGCGATCGACAAGGTCTGGGTATAGCCTTCGTCCATGGAATATTGCACGAATTCCATCGCTGCATCTGTGGACGCATCCGTGGTCACACCGAAATAGCGGATGTCCCCCCATGCGGCGCCATCTGGGTTGGATGGACCAGAAAAGTTGGTCACGATCCCAGTGCGCGATGCCAATTCAGAGGATGTAGGATCATCGGTGATGGTGGGCGGGGCGCTGTCTCGCAGGCCGGCCAGTTCATCCAAAATGAACGGTGACCAGATGATCATCGCCGCATTGCCCGAGAAATAAAGCGACCGCGACTGATCCCAGTACAGCTCACCCGGAGGCGAAGCTTCGACGATGGCTTTGTAGAAATCCAGAACCTCGATGGTTTTGGCTTCGTCCAGCGCGGTGAAACCGTCGCGCCCAACCGGGGTCACGCCATTGGCCAAAAACACATGTTCCAGCACTTGGCTCATAAAATTTTCGTCAATCTTTGTGGGCGCAACAAAGCCGTACACCTCAGGTGGGTTATGCAGCGCTTCCAGCGCGGCTTGTACATTGGCGTAGGATGTCGGGGGTTGCAGGCCCTTTTCTTCGAACAGATCAGCGCGGTAAACCACCATCTGCGTCCAGCCATCCACCGGCACAGAGGCAAACCCATCCGCCGTGGCGGCCATGGTCAATGCACCGGGGGCAAATGTGTCTTCGCCCAGCATTTCAACCACATCGGTGGCCGCGTCTATGTCCAGAATCCCGGCTTCGGCCCATGGCAGCGCATATTGCAGCGGATGGTAAATCACATCCGGCAAATCCCCTGCCGCATAGGCGGCCGTGGCGCGGGTGCCCAGATCGGTTTCAGACACTGGGATCACTTCGACATTGTGACCGGACGCCGCTGCAAATGCCGCCGCCATTTCCTGCTGTTTTGCCAACCGTTCTGGCTGTTCTTCGGTTGTCCAGAACCGCAGATCGTCTGCGCTCGCGGCAAATGCCGACAACACAAGCGCCATCGCAGCGGTTCCTAAGGTCTGCGCCTTTAGGGTCATCATTTTGGTATCCTCCCGTTGGATATTTGATCGTCCGAATGGTTTCGGATTTTTCTGGCCAGTTCATTTGACGTCAGGGCGGGCGGAGCCGCCGATCCGCGATCCAGAAAATCGGCCAGTGCGGTTTCCTGCGCGGTATCTGGTATGTTTTTGGATGTGTTGCCCCGGATGATTTCGATCAACATGTGACCCAGCCGTTCCCCGGCTTCGCGGTGGCGCACGGAATAGGTGGACAGGGGCGGGGTTTGATAGGCGCCTTCGGGGATGCCATCATAGGCGATCACCGAAAAATCGCGCCCCAATGTCAGCCCCAGTTCCTGCGCGGCGTGATAGGCCCCCAAGGCAGCGCGATCCACGCTGAACACGATGGCGGTCGGCGGGCTGGGACGGCTGAGCAGCGATAGGGTGGCCAGACGGCCTGCATCGGGTGTGACGGCGTTTTCGATGATCAGATCAGGATCGATATCCAAACCTGTGACGTTCAATCCGTGCAAATACCCTTCGCGGCGTAATTTTGCATAAGTGTAATCCAAGCCCCCGTTTACAAAGGCAATTTGGCGATGCCCCATGGCCGACAAACGTACAACAGCCCGTTCCATCGCCCGTTCCCCGAGGATGTCATACCATGCACAATCCTGACTGGTTTCGGTGCGCCCAAACAGCACAAAAGGTGTGTTGGTGGCCTGTAACAGATCCACCCGCGGATCGAGCAACATCGTGCGTGGCAGGATAAATCCATCCGCTTTGCGGTCCCGCTGCAATTCTTGGATTTTTTCCAGCGTATCCTGCATGTCGGTGGATGTGGCGACCGACAATGTCCACCCTTCTGATGATGCAGCAAAAGAAATCCCCGCGAGGAAATCCGCCAAAAATGGGCTGGCTCCGTCGTGATCGCCGGTTTGAACAACAAGTCCCAAGGAACGTGTGCGCCCGGTTTTAATGGCCTGTGCATGGGACAGGGGGCGATAGCCCAATTTGGTTGCCATATTGGCGACGCGCAATCGTGTGGCATCGGCGATGTCTGGGTATCCGTTCAGGGCTCTGGACACGGTGCTTTTGGTTAAGCCAAGCGCGTCGGACACATCCGCAATCGTCACGCGACGCGTGGTGATTTTGTGGTCAGCGCGGTTGCGATGCTCAGACATATTTTCCTCCCTGATGTCAGGTTTTGCTCCGAAACCGGTTTCGGCAACGAATTTCTTTGAAAAGGGCTGAGTTTTTTAGCAATTCGTTGGAAATGCTGTGAAAAAAGTGGCGAAAGCGCGTATTTTTAGGACGAAATATGACACCGAAACGGGTTTCGGATTGGCGCAGGGACGATGAAAACGACTCGGTTCGCTTTGGCCTTGGGTGGTGGTACCATCAATGGTGTGGGCTATTTTGCGCCGCGATCACGGATCAAATGGGACAAGGTCGCACCGGTTTCGTAAAAGGCTTCGCACAGGCCCGAAAAGGCCACTGAGTGATCACGTTCTGGCGGTACAGGCAGGTGCGTTAGGTCCCCTGAAACCAAAGCGGACCCCATTTGGGTACCAAAAAACGTTCCCGGCCCAATACCCCGCCCAGAATAGCCAAAAATTGCAAAGGCATTGGGGCCGAATTGCAGGATTTTTGGGATGTGTTTTGGGGTCATGGCGATCCGTCCAAACCACGAATGGGCCAGGGGGGTATCACGCAACATTGGAAACATTTTTGACAATTTCCGCCTTAGCCAAGCGGAATGCACATTGCCGGCAATATGATCAAGTCGCCCCATCCCTCCAATGATCAACCGGCCTGACACGTCCATCCGCCATGATGACATTATCAAAGCCGTGTCCCAGCAACCCTCTTGGTTTGGCAGGATTTGGGCGCGCTGTTGGTCGTTCAAAGGGGGTGTTGCGGCCTGAAAATAGTGGATTGGAATTGTTTTCATTGGGATTTGCGGGGAAAATAGAGTTTCAAACGGGATTGTATATCCATTGGTCGCAACCAAGATTGACGTTGCGCGGATTTGGCCGTCAGGCGTTTTTATGCGCCAGAATTGCGCTTCTTTTTGCACCGATAATGCGGGGGAATGTTCAAATAACATGGCCCCATTTTTATGTGCCGCGCGCGCCAATCCTTTGGCATAAGCAAGGGGCTGGATCGTCCCGGCACGCGGATCAAAGAGCGCGCCACATAACCCCGACGTACCAACGCGTCGGGCCGTTTCACCTTCTGAGATCATCGCGACAGGGGCATCGCGGGCGCGTAGCTGCGCAAAACGGTTTTGCAGATCGCGCAATCCGCTGGGGGAATGGGCGCAATGCAATGTACCGTTGCGGACTGGGTCACATGCGATACCGTGCTGATTTATCAAATCAAACACCAGATCCGGCGCACGAGCCAAATGTGTGGTCAGCCGCTGCGCAATGTCGGCCCCCAGTTTTGAAGCGATGTCGTCAGGTGGCAACCACAGGCCTGCATTGACCAATCCAACATTGCGGCCAGACCCGCCTTGGCCAATTGTGCCCGCTTCGATCAAACAGACCTTTGCGCCTAGATTTGCGGCCTGTAACGCAGCAGAAAGGCCAGTATAACCCCCGCCGATTATTGCGATATCGCAGGTTATATAATCGCTCAAACTTGGGGCAGAAAACCTATCGCGGCACGTTTCGTACCACAATGTATCAGAGAGTTCAGACGTCATTCCACAATGCCCGCGCCGCCGCAGCAATGGAGCTGCGCGACGGCATGGTGGCCGCATATGCCGGGCCGGTGGCCACAAAGCTGTCCAGGGCTGCGATCCGCGCATGCGCAAGCGAGGTTTGTTCCTGCAGCATCGCCATCAAGGCCTCAGATTGGCTTCCTGTTGTGCGACATTCATCCACGATCAGCACCTTTTTAGCCCCTTGCAATGCCTCAAGAATACCGTTGATCGGCAATGGTGCAAGCCAGCGCATATCAATGACTCGGGCGCTGATCCCGTCGGCGGCCAGATCTGTGACCGCTTGGGTCGATAGATACCGACCATTGCCATAGGTCAAAATCGCCAGTGGTCCATCGCCATCAACCCCGACGTGACCCAGCCCAATACGCTGGTCCGGGGCGGGGTATTGTGCCATCCAACCGCCGTCTTTGTCGGTGATCAAATCGCGCATCGGATAAAGCGCGATAGGTTCCACAAACACCACCACGCGCTGTTCCTCGTGGGCCAAACGGACACATTCGCGCAGCATCATTGCCGCATCATCCCCGCGTGACGGGCAGGCGATGATGATCCCCGGAATGTCACGTAACACAGCCAATGAATTGTCGTTATGAAAATGCCCACCAAAGCCTTTTTGGTATCCAAGCCCGGCAATGCGCAGCACCATCGGATTGCTGAATTGCCCATTTGAAAAGAACGGCAAAGTGGCCGCTTCTCCTCTGAGCTGATCCTCGGCATTGTGCAAATACGCCAGAAACTGGATTTCCGGCATTGGGACAAAACCGTTATGCGCCAGCCCGATTGCCAGCCCGAGGATGCTTTGTTCGTCCAGTAGGGTGTCAATTATGCGATCGGCGCCAAACCGGTCCTGTAATTTCTGCGTGACGCCATAAACGCCCCCTTTGCGTCCGACATCTTCGCCCATCAAAATGATTTCGCGGTGCTGCAACATCAGGTCGGTTAACGCCCAGTTCAGCAATCGCGACATGGGTTGGGGGCTGGCCATCAGTTTGAAATCCGACCCAAACGCGGCTTGGCGAGCGTCGGGGTGAATTGGGTTTATCTCAGCGCAAGCGCGCGTTGGGGGGATCAGCGATGCCATCACCTGTTCGCCGGTTTGCAAATGAGGGCGGGTCACGACCTGTTGGGCGATGGTGGTGCAATGATCCTCGGCGTGTTGATACATCGCCAGAATATCATCCGGGCGAGCCGCCCCATATTCGATCAGCAAACGTGCGGAATGCAGCAATGGATCATCCGCTTCCCAGTCTTCGAACACCTGTTTTTGCAAGTAAGATTGCTGAACATCTGATCCGGCATGACCATAAAGCCGCACCAATGACAGATGCAGGAAAGCGGGCTTTTTCTGGTGGCGTACATAATCTGCCGCCGCCTGCGTTACGCGGAATGTTTCAAATAGATCCAGCCCATTGGCGCTAAAATAGGCCAAGCCGGGTTTATGGGCATAATTGGCGGCAACCCAGCCTTTGGGAGTGCGGGTGGAAATGCCTATGCCGTTGTCTTCGCAAACAAAAAGCAGAGGAAGGGGCGCGGATTGATAGGATGTCCAGCAGGCCGAATTGATTGCGCCCTGAGCGGTCGAATGGTTTGATGACGCATCCCCAAAGGAACACATGACGATGCCATCATTGGCCAGTGTCTGATGCTGCGGGGCATGGCGTTTGGCCAGCCCGATGGAATAGGCCGCCCCCACCGCTTTGGGTAAGTGGGACGCAATGGTCGAGGTTTGGGGCGGTATGTTCAAAGGCTTTGATCCCAGCACTTTGTGCCGTCCGCCTGAGATTGGATCATCCATCGCCGTCGCAAAGCTGAGCAGCATATCGCGAACCGGATCAATGCCAGACACCTGCGCCGACCGCATGGTTTGAAACGCCCCGTCACGGTAATGCAAAAACGCCATATCATCGGGCCGCAGGGCAGCGGCCACGGCGGCCATGCCTTCGTGCCCAGACGACCCGATCGTATAATAGCCTTGGCCGGCGGCCTGCATTTTGCGTGATCTGCGGTCTAAATTGCGGCTCTGGCACTGGGCTTTGAAAATCGCGAGGGCCTGTTTGCTGCTCAGCGGGCCAGAAGGCGCAGCGCCAATTGGGAAATCCCCCCTTGCGACCCGGTTGCGAAACGCCTGATCAACAATATCCGCACGATCCATGATCTAACCCTTTAGAAAAACGCCTGTAATCCAGTTTGTGCACGGCCCAAGATCAGAGCATGCACATCATGGGTGCCCTCATAGGTGTTCACGGTTTCCAGATTGATCATGTGGCGCATGATCTGGAATTCATCCGCGATGCCATTGCCCCCATGCATGTCACGGGAATGGCGGGCGATTTCCAGCGCTTTGCCGCAATTGTTTCGTTTGATCAGACTGATCATTTCGGGGGCGGCGCGGGCATCATCCATCAATCGTCCGACCTGCAACGCGGCCTGCAAACCCAGCGTGATTTCGGTCTGCATATTGGCCAGTTTTAGCTGAAACAGCTGCGTTTGCGCCAAAGGTTTGCCGAATTGTTTGCGATCCAGCCCATATTGACGTGCGCCGTGCCAGCACGCCTCGGCCGCGCCCATAACGCCCCACGCAATGCCGTACCGCGCCCGGTTCAGGCACCCAAACGGTCCTTTCAGGCCGCTTACATTCGGCAATAAGGCGTCTTCGCCGACTTGGACATCATCCATGACAATTTCGCCGGTAATCGATGCACGTAGCGACAATTTTCCGTCGATTTTTGGGGTCGTCAGGCCCGCCATGCCTTTTTCCAGAACAAAGCCTTTGATTTTGCCGTCATGGGCGTCGGATTTGGCCCAAACCACAAACACATCCGCGATTGGACTGTTGGAAATCCACATTTTGCTGCCAGTCAATGTGTACCCGGTGGCGGTTTTTGTGGCGCGGGTTTTCAGGCTGCCGGGATCCGATCCTGCATCTGGTTCCGTGAGGCCAAAACACCCGATCAACGTCCCCGCGGCCAAGCCGGGCAGATATTTCTGGCGCTGCTCTTGGGTGCCATAGGCATAGATCGGGTACATCACCAAAGAGGACTGGACCGACATCATCGACCGATAGCCGGAATCCACACGCTCAATTTCGCGGGCCACCAGACCATAAGACACGTAATTTGTCCCCAATCCGCCATATGTTTCCGGGATCGTTGTGCCAAGCAGGCCCATATCCCCCATTTCCCGAAAAATATCCGGGTCGGTGTGTTCCGTCGCATAGGCCTTGGTGACCCGAGGCTGCAATTTGTCCTGCGCAAATTCCCGCGCCGCATCCCGTAACATGCGTTCTTCTTGGGTTAATTGCGTGTCTAGCAGCAGGGGATCCTCCCAGGAAAAGGATGACAATTCCGGCTGGCTCTGGGCAGAAAGAGTATGGGGCATGAAAGGGTCCTGTCTTGCTATTTATTCATCAATACATCATGCAAAGCCGCCGAAAAACTGTTATTCGGGTATGAGAACATGCTAAATGGGAATGATATGACCGCATCACGCAGCCGCACCCCCGGATTGTCATGCCTGACGGCCTTTGAGGCGGTTGCGCGGCTTGGCTCTGTGACGGATGCTGCGTCTGAGCTGGATTTGACCCAAAGCGCGGTGAGCCGCCAAATCCAGCGACTAGAAACCCAATTGGGCACATCTTTGTTTGAAAGGGATCGCAAACGCCTGCGCCTGACGCAACCGGGGCGGCATTATGCGAGCGAAATTCGCGCAGGGTTGGCCCAGATTTCTGCCGCCACGATTGCCTTGCAGGCCAATCCGGATGGCGGCATTTTGAATTTGGCCATTTTGCCCAGCTTTGGCACCCATTGGCTGGCCCCCCGATTGCCGGATTTTCTGCGCAATCATCCAGGGATCACGTTGCATATGTCTACGCGGACAGTACCGTTTGATTTCACCGCAGCGCCGGGCGAAGCGGCGTTTCATGCGGCCATCCATCGTGGTCAAAACGACTGGCCGGGCACCAACGCGTTGAAATTGTGGGACGAACAAATTCTGGCCGTGGCAAGCGCGCAATTGCTGCAATCCGGCAAGGCCCAGTCGCTCCCACGTTTGCAGCTGGAAACCCGACCGCAGGCTTGGGCGCAATGGTCCACCGATCAGGGCTGGGCTGAGCACCGCCAACCCGTGATGGTGGTGGATCAATTTGGTACCATGTTGCGGGCGGCCCTTGCTGGGTTAGGGGTCGCTTTGATGCCGGATTATCTGGTGGCGCAGGAACTGGAAAACGGAACATTGGTGCAATTGCCAGATACCAAACCCACCAGCACGGGGGCGTATTATCTGGTTTGGCCAGAAAAGGGCGGCGAAAACCCGACATTGGTGGCGTTTCGCGATTGGCTATCCAGCCAGCCCGCGCCAGTTCCGATAGCGATCTCAGCGATGTAACGCGAAATTGTGATCCGCCAATTTGGCCGCTGCTCTGGCAACTGGTCCGGCGCATCCCTAGCTATTGTGCCAACCGCGCGATCACCGCGCATACCGTTTCAAATAGGACCTCTCGATGAAAAAGCCGCTCAGGATTGATGTTGTATCAGATGTGATGTGCCCGTGGTGCATCGTTGGCTATCAGCAACTGACCCGCGCCCTAGAGGCCGAGGGCACAGAGTACGAATTGCACTGGCATCCGTTTGAATTGAACCCAGACATGCCAGCCGAAGGGCAGAACCTGCGCGATCATCTGGTTGAGAAATACAACATCACGGTCGCGCAGTCAGAACAAAACCGCGCGCAGCTGACCGAATTGGGGGCAGGGCTGGGGTTTACGTTTCAGTTCAGTGACGCAACCCGGATGCATAACACGTTTAACACCCATCAATTGTTGCATTGGGCCGAGAGCTTGGATCGCAAGCACGATTTGAAACTGGCGCTGTTTGAGGCGTATTTCACCGATGGGCGCAACCTATCGGATGATTCTGTTTTGGCGGATATTGCGGGTGAAATTGGGTTGGATCGGGACGAAGCATTGGCCGTGTTGGCCGATCAACGGTACGCAAAAGCGGTGCGCGAGGCGCAAAGTTTTTGGGTCAACCAAGGCATCCGCGGCGTTCCGGCCGTGGTGTTTGACCAGAAACATCTGGTGACCGGTGCGCAAGGCGTTGAAAACTATTCCAACATCCTCAATCGGCTAGACAAAGCCCCTGCATAGGTCTGTCGGAATGTATGCGTTGGGCCAGTTTTTGGCCTGACGCGGATTGTCAAATGTATTGGCTGCTGAGTCAGCGATCATCCATGCCCCAACCAGCCCCAAAGGGCATCTGTCAGTATCAAAGCAAAGGAAAAAGTGGCAGCCCGTAGGGGAATCGAACCCCTCTTTCCAGGTTGAAAACCTGGCGTCCTAACCGATAGACGAACGGGCCACGCTTGCTGTGAGGGGGCTTTTAGATTGTGCGATGAAGGTCCGCAAGATGTTTTTTCAAACTTTTTCCAACTTCCTGAAAGAAAGTTAATTTGTCTGTCAAAACTTCATATTTTTAAGGCCTGTCAGGCCTCGGCGGCATCTTCTAATCGCAGCTGCACAGATTGACGCCCTTGCCACGTGTTCACATCCAGACGTCCCGCCAGATGGAATCGCCTGCCTTTGTGGTTCATCAACGCGCGCCCCATGTCGCTGTCCAGCGCGCCAAATGCGATTGCATCCATGCGCGCCGACAATCCATCGCCAAAACTCAGCTTTAGATGACCGCTGCCCACCTCTTTGGTGAACAGGATTTGGCAATCGGGCAGGGCGAATCGCGGCGCAGGAGAGGAGGCCCCGTAAGGCCCTGCCTCTTCGAGCCTGTTCACCAGTTCAACCGACGCGGCGCCGGGCATCAGGATACCGTCCAGTTTCAAATCTGACGGGCCCGCATCGCCGGCCCCCTGTTTGGCGAGCAATTCGCAAATGCGCGCCATGGCGGGTTCCAACTGGTCGCGTGCCACGGTCAGGCCCGCCGCCATTTTGTGCCCACCCCCCTTGAGCAACAGGCCATCGCTGACTGCGCGTTGGATCGACGCGCCCAGATCGACGCCATTGATCGAACGCCCGGATCCTTTGCCCTCATCGCCATCCAGCCCGATGACAATGGCGGGTCGGTTTGTGGCCTCTTTTAATCGGGACGCGACGATGCCAACCACGCCGGGATGCCAGCCTTCGCCTGCGGCCCAGACCAGCGGGCCGTCCAGGCCCCGTTCACGCGCCTGTTCCAATGCAGCGTCGCGTACAAAGGTTTCGATTTCGCGACGTTCGTGGTTCAGTTTGTCCAGCTTTTCGGCCAATGCGGCGGCTTCGTGCGGATCAGTTGTGGCCAACAGACGCGCGCCCAGATCAGCCGCCCCAATCCGTCCACCGGCATTCACACGTGGCCCCAACAGGAACCCAAGGTGATAGGACGTGGGCGTGGTATCCAACCCGGCCACATCCGCCAATGCTGTCAGACCGATGCGACGGCGCTGTGCTATCACCTTGAGCCCTTGGCGCACCAGGGCGCGGTTGACCCCAATCAGGGGTGCCACATCCGCCACAGTCGCCAGTGCCACCAGATCCAACATCGCCATCAGGTCAGGACCTTTGGCATTGTCTGCGCGCATTTGGCGGTTTGCCTCGACCAACATCAAAAACACGACCGCCGCAGCACAGAGATGCCCCAGATCGCCGGTTTCGTCCTGCCGGTTGGGGTTCACAACCGCATGGGCATCAGGCAGGGTTTCGCCGCCCAGATGGTGGTCCAGCACAATCACATCCGCCCCTTGGGCTGCCGCAATAGGATCATGGGACAGGGTCCCGCAATCCACACAAATGATCAGATCGTGCTTTGCGGCCAATTCGGCCATGGCTGGCTCATTTGGCCCGTATCCTTCGTCGATGCGATCCGGGATATACAATGTGGCCTGCAATCCCATCTGGCGCAGCCAATCGATCAACAGCGCGGCTGAGGTGCCGCCATCCACATCATAATCTGCAAATATTGCAATGCGTTGACGGTTTTTCACAGCCAACAGGAACCGCGTCGCCGCCTTTTCCATGTCGCGCAGTGATCGCGGGTCCGGCAGCAAATCCCGCAGGGCAGGGGCCAGATAGGTTTCGGCGTCTTGCGGGGCGATGCCGCGTTTCGCCAACACGCGGGCCAACGGCGCAGGCAGGCCGGTCTGCTGGATCAGCGTTTCGGCTTGGCGGTCTTCTTCGATGTTTGGACCTACCCATTTGCGCCCGGACAAAGACGTGCCAACGCCCAGAAAATCGGTTCCTTTGCCCGCAAGTGTATCATTCATGACTGCCCCCAAACGTTCCGCAAATGCCGTATTGATAGGGCACTTCTATCCGGCGCTGGTCGGGATAGAAAGCGGACACAGGGTTTTGCACTTAGTCGGCAAAAAACGACTGGGTTGGGCGGGCGATGACAAATTCACCATGCAAATGTGACACGGCGGAATTGTGGATGTCCGTGGCTGACATGGCTGGCAAATCGGACCAACCGGTGCTGGCATTGCCGGTGAAGGCTGCGCAGGCGTCGTGGGCCAA
This sequence comes from Aestuariibius sp. HNIBRBA575, assembly GCF_040932005.1. NCBI lineage: Bacteria > Pseudomonadati > Pseudomonadota > Alphaproteobacteria > Rhodobacterales > Paracoccaceae > Aestuariibius > Aestuariibius sp. HNIBRBA575. The sequence continues at coordinate 2,375,522 of NZ_CP162414.1, read as the reverse complement.
AGTGACGTTGAACCCCAGATTGGCGGCCATACGGCTGGTGGTGGACACGCAATGGGGCGTGGTCAATCCACAGATCACCAGATCGGTCACGCCAAGGGCGCGCAAATGAGGTTCCAGATCAGTGCCGATAAAGGCGGAATTGACGGATTTGTCGAAAATGACTTCGTCGGGCAGGGGGGTGACTTCGGGTTTGAAATCGGTGCCGCCTGTTTGTGGTCCAAGCGGCGATCCGGGTTCGACGCTGATATGGCGAATATGAACCACAGGGTGGTTCTGCGCACGCCATGCGGCCAGCAAACGACCGGCATTTTCTTCGGCCAGTGGGTTATTGCGATCGCCCCAGACCGGCGCATCAAAGCCGGTCTGGATGTCGATCAGGATCAGGGCAGGCCCAATCATTAGTCGCGCGGGTTGCGGTAAGACATGCGCCGCACCGACCCGGTTTTGGACCGCATCAACAATGTTTCTGTGGTCAGATAGCCGACTTCGCGTTTGATGCCGGGCAGCAACGAACCGTCTGTCACGCCTGTCGCGGCAAAGATCACGTCGCCTGTGACCATTTCATCGCGTGTATAAATACGGTCCAGATCGGTGATGCCTGCCTTGGCGGCGCGGCCCCGTTCGTCGTCATTGCGGAACAACAGCTGACCAAAGATTTGACCGCCCATACATTTCAATGCGGCTGCGGCCAGCACGCCTTCGGGGGCGCCACCGTCGCCCATATACATGTCGATGCCGGTTTGGTCGGGTTCCGCGCAATGCATAACGCCGGCCACATCCCCATCTGTGATCAGGCGGATCGCACAGCCCGTGGCGCGCAATTCAGCGATCATGTCTTCGTGGCGTGGACGTTCCAGAACGCAAACGGTGATGTTCCACGGCTCACAGCCTTTGGCTTTGGCCAGGGCCTGAACCCGTTCGGTTGGGGACATGGCCAGCGTCACAACGCCGTCCTCATAGCCCGGCCCAATGGCCAGTTTACGCATATAGGTGTCTGGCGCGTGCAGCATGGAACCGCGCGGGCCCATGGCAATCACAGCCAAGGCATTTGGCATGTCTTTGGCGGTCAATGTTGTGCCTTCCAGCGGGTCCAGCGCGATGTCTACCGCTGGGCCTTCGCCGCTGCCCACTTCTTCGCCGATATACAGCATTGGCGCTTCGTCGCGTTCGCCTTCGCCGATCACAACAACACCCTGAATTTCCAGCTGGTTCAGCTGGGTGCGCATCGCATCAACAGCCGCCTGATCCGCGGCTTTTTCGTCGCCACGACCGATCAGTTTGGCAGACGCAATCGCCGCTGCCTCTGATACGCGGGCCAAGCCCAAAGACAACATACGGTCGTGAAATTCGGGTGGCTTGTGCATTTCAAAGGTCCTTTGGGTCATTAGGTTGCCGCCATGTAGCGCAGGCAGAGGGCAATTTACAAGGTTTGGGTGCGTAAATACGCGGTTAAATACGTTGTTTTGCTGGGGTGGCGCGGATCAGCAATTGCAAAAGCAGCCCAACCATCAATCCGTTCAGAATGTGCCACATAAAATGGGTCCCGCCGGGAATCGCTTCGCATAGGGACATATCGACGGTGCGCGCCAACAGGGATGTGAAAAACACGGCCACCGCCCCCAAGGCCCAACCCCGTTGCGGATGCTTACGTCGCCACATCACAAAGGACAAAACCAACAGCGCAATCAAGGCGGGCGCGTATTGGCCAGATCCATTCAGCGGATCAACAGAATGCGTGTAATCATGCGCAAGCGTCGTGGTGTCGCCTTCGCCGATGGCAAAAAACACCGACGTGATAAAGCCACAAATTGCCCCGATCGCGACGATCTTGGCCAGTTTGCCGGGTTGGACACCCCCCAAACGGTTGACGCTGATCAGGACATACGCGGCGACAAATCCCCAGATCGGAATGACATCGGCCATCTCGCTCCAGCGGTTTGCATGGGTGTGAAACAGGTAGGATCCAACGCCGATCAACGCCGCCCAAGGGATCAGAACCCAGATTGCAGGCGACGTGATGCCACGGGATTTGGCGCTGAACCCCGCCCAGATTGCCGCCAAAACAAAGGCAATGTTGGACAGGGCGTTTACCGGCTCTGCCCAATAGGCCGGGCTTAGACGTTCACAATAGATGTCAACCGAGGCAAACCAATTCATCACTCATTACTCAACTAATACACGGCTTTTAAACGTTATTCTACGGTCTCGATCCGGATCACAACGGGCTTGGTCGCCACAACGCCGGTGCGATCAAACCCTTTCAGCGCGTCTTCGACGGCATTGCGAGTGGTTTTGTGGGTTACGATCAAAACAGGTGCCGCGCCGGCATTGTGGCCATATTGGCGCATCCGGTCGATGGAAATACCAGCCTCACCCAATTGGGTGGCGATTTTGGCCAAAGCGCCGGGTTTATCATGCAATTCCATGCGCAGATAATAAGGTGCGGCAATGGCGGCCCGTGCGGCGCGCGCCTTGGTCAGGCCAGCGGCCGGTTGGCCAAAGGTCGAAATGCGGATGCCACGGGCAATATCCATGATGTCGCCCAAAACCGCGCTGGCGGTTGGGCCTTCGCCGGCACCTGCGCCACGCAGCACAATCTGCCCCACATGATCGCCTTCCAGCACCACCATATTGGTGCCCCCTTCGAGCTGACCCAGCGGGGACGTGGCAGGCACAAGGCACGGCGACATGCGTTGTTCCAACCCCCGGCCGGTCATTTGCGCGACGCCTAACAGCTTGATTTTATAGCCCATATCGGCGGCTTGGCGGATATCTTCGATTGTGATCGATCCGATGCCTTCTAGTTCGACGGCGTCGAAATCGGGCTGTGTGCCATAGGCAATTGCCGCCAGCAGCGCCAGTTTGTGGCCCGCATCAATCCCGCCCACATCCAGATTGGGATCCGCTTCCAAATATCCAAGCCCATCTGCTTCGGCAAACGCCTCTTCGTAGGTCAGGCCAGCGTTTTCCATCCGGGTCAGGATGTAGTTGCAGGTGCCGTTCATCACGCCCATGACGCGGGTGATGTCATTGCCAGCCAAGCCTTCGGTCAGGGCTTTGATCACTGGGATACCGCCCGCAACCGCGGCTTCGAACCGGATGACATGGTTTGACGCTTCGGCAATTTCGGCCAGATTTTGGCCGTGATGGGCCAGCAGCGCTTTGTTGGCGGTGACGACATCTTTGCCACTGGCCAGCGCGGCTTCGGTTGCGTCCTTGGCGGGGCCGCTATCGCCGCCCATCAATTCGACAAATACATCAATGTCGTCGCGTTTGGCCAATGCAACTGGATCGTCTTCCCATGCATATCCATCCAGGGATACGCCGCGATCTTTGCCTTTGGACCGTGCAGAAACGGCGACGATTTCAATGGGCCGGCCGGTGCGTTCCGCCAGTAAATTGGCTTTTTGGTGCAGGATTTTAATCACCCCGACACCCACCGTGCCGAGACCTGCAATTCCGAGGCGAAGAGGAGTGGTCATGGCGTGCGTCTTTCGATCAGTTTCGGGTTCGACAGGGGGGATAGCGGGAAAGGCGGCTTACTGCAACGCAGAGGTGTCAATCCCACGTCGCATTCTGTTGCGCGTGGCCGTCGGGATCACGGGACCTTGCAGATTGGCAGCGCGGCTGCGCAATTGCGACAGCCGGGTTTGCAGATCCGCATTGATCGCGTCGAAATCGGTGGTTTGTCCGCCCAACCGATCGGCCTGTGCCAGAATCGGACCCAACGGAACAACACGCGGCGCGATTGCATTTTCAGCCGGCAAAGTGGCGTCAAGTTGCGGAAATTGCGTGCAACTGGCCAATAAAAATACAATCAACGCATACCGCATAACTTCTACCTGTCAGGTCGCCCGATGGTTCGGCGCGACCTTACCTGTGCCCGTCCGGTGATGCGAGGGGTTTTCAATTGAATGATTGTTCAGTTATCAAGGGCTATGGCACGAAAAACTGGATCACATTCCGATATCACTGGCCCCCGGGTGCGCGATGCCGCCTTGCGGCTGATTGCGCAACATGGCTATGCGGCGGTCTCAATGCGCCAGATTGCCAAAGAAGTGGGCGTGCAGGCTGGGGCGCTTTATAATTATACCAAAGACAAACAGGCCTTATTGTTTGATTTGTTGAACGCCCATATGGAATCGTTGTTGGCCGCCCTTGCTGGCGCAGACATCCAAGGTGACGCCGAACAGCAGCTCGAAGCGTTCACACGGTTCCACATTCAGTTCCACATTCCGCGCACGGATGAGGTGTTTTTGTCCTATATGGAGCTGCGCAATCTGACGCCGGACAACTTTGTCATGATCGAACAGATGCGTAAACAATATGAGGATGCCTTAGAAGCGATCCTTGTTCAGGGCGTAAATGAGGGTGTTTTTGCCATCGAGGACACCAAGGTCGCGACTTTGGCGCTGATTGCCCTTCTCACGGGCATGACCAACTGGTATCGGGCCGGGGGGCGCCTTTCGATCGAACGGATCGAAGAGATCTATCTGGATCTCGTGCGCAAATCGGTGGGGATGACCAATGATGATGGGACCAGATGAAAACGGTGTTTACGCAACCTTAAATGCCTCGGCCGGGCGCCGGTTGTTTGCGTTGATGGTTTTATACGCGCTCGGGGCGTTGTTGATTTATCTGGCCTTTACCAATCCCCCCGCTTTGATCTGGCAGGTGTTCCTGATTGCATTTGGGGCTGTGGTTCTGTTTGGGGCCGAACATTTGCGCCGGGCGACATTGTTGGTGTTGACCCTGACCGAAGAGGGATTGTCAGACAGCGCTGGGCGTGTTCTGGCGCGGATCGAAGACATCAAAGACGTTGAACGGGGCGTTTTTGCGTTTAAGCCGTCTAATGGATTTACACTTGTTTTGACCGAAAAACAGCCCCGCGCCTGGGCGCCGGGGCTGTATTGGGCATTGGGGCGCCGGGTTGGCGTTGGCGGGGTTACCTCTGCCGGGGCGTCCAAATTTATGGCCGAACAAATCGCGTTTCGGATTGCGTCCCGCTGATTAGCACACGGCCGCGACCGGATCATAATTGGGATCGTCGTTGAAACAAATCCGTTCGCTGAACCGAGGGCGGTAAAACACCAACGTATCCATTTGATACGGCTTGATATGCGGGCCAAATGTTTCTTGACCTGTTCCAAATGCGTCCCAAGCCAGATTAAAGGGCGGTTCATAGATGGCAAATGTTTCCACCAAGATAAGGCGTTCCGTGTGCAGCATCGTTGTCGGCAGTCGATCCGTGTATTCGGGGCTAATAAGCGCGGTGTTGGTCAACCGACCAACACCGCGCAGACCACCTGTGTCACGCGCCCGTCTGCCACGCCATTCAGACCAAACCCGGTAATACCGGCCCCGATTGGCATTCCAGCTGATAACCGAAATACGCACACCAGTGCGCAGGCGCGAATGGGTCAACAATCCATGCAATTCGTACATGGAATCAATGATTTCGGGGGTCACAACGTCTTCGATTTCGCGGTTGTCGATCCGGCCGATAAAGTCGGCAATGGTGAATGTTGCCTTTTCCGTCGCGGACTTTGCGCGGAATGCGTCAAAATAGACGAACATCCCCAGATAGCACCAAAACAACATCGGGACGACCAGAACCATTTCGATCGAAACAGATCCCCGTTCGTCGCTGCGAAACCGGTCGATCCGATCTCGCAACAAGATGCCGCAGCGGGTGAGAAAGGTAGGGGTGCGCATCATTGTACGAGCCTCAGTTCATTCACCTGACGTGCGATGGATTGGAACGCATCCATGATTTCTGGACCACCCACACGATAGAAGTGGGACGCCGAGGATGCGCAATCTGCCATCACAGCCGCGGATGGATCGTCAACCTCAAAGCCGATCGTGTAGACCACCATATTGTTTGGATCACTTTTGGCGACGTCACAAATGTCATCTAGACGACTGTTTTTGGTCCCTGCATTTACCGTTTCCAGGATGTTGTTGTACTGGGAATTGTAATCAGACGACCAGTCGTGCTGGCGACCATAGTGATAGTCTGCGTTATATTGCATCGTCACTTCGTTCATGAGTTCCGAATAGGGCAGTTGACGCAAGTTGGCAGGCACTTCCCAATCGCGACGCCATTGGTTGCCCCAGCCATACCGTTCCGCCCGCGGATAGAACCAACGTTCGTCGGGGATACCGTCGCCATCCCGGTGGCCTTCTTCGTCGGAATCCACAAAGTAGTGGCCAGAAACCGGATCTTCGTAAACGTCGGACATGGACCCGCGCAGGGTGTCATCCAGCATATATTGCGTGGTGTTTTTCCCATCCGTCATCACAATCACGATTTTCATCGATTGACCGCTGGCCACGGTATAGGGGCGACCAGAGAAGACAGAGTTTACTTCGTTATTGGCGATCAATGCGTTGATGGCAGGCTGTGCGGATGGATCCAACAGTGCCACGCCCCATTTCACCCCAATATCGATGGACGTGTTCCCACCTGGGGTCAACGCGTTGATATGGGCTTTCAGGACATCTGGGTCGCCGCTCATGGGCAGGATCGCAGACGCAGCTTCGGGGCGACATACATAAGACCGGTTATAATGGTCATAGCGCACCGGGCCATATTTCCCCCAAGGGGCAAAATGCTGTGTGTGTTCCAGCGCTTGGTTTGTTGGCAATGACACAGTGTTAAAGTCATCGTAGTCAAAGTTCACACAGCTGGAATAATTGTGCCCACGGGTCACGTTATACTGGTCCAGCAAATTGGGCGGCAAAGCCACCTGTGTGGAATAGGGGATGATGCTGATCGACACTTCGTCGGGATCAGAACGCTGATAAATCATATCCACAAACAGATTTGCGGCCGCTTGCAATTCCTCAAGCTTGGTTGTCGTTCCGGTGTTGGATGCCCACCCCATAGAGCCGGAAATATCCAGCACCAGCGAAATTTCAACTTCTGAAACGCTCTCTATTGCGGTGCCGGTCGAAGGCGCGTCCAATTGGGTGATGCCCATCATGTTCATAAACAAAGTGGGCAATTCAATGGTCGCATCCGCAGTGACGGACCGGTAATTGATGCCTTCGACAACCACGGGGCTGCCGGTTTGCACAAAGTCAGACATGCCACATTTGTCCATATAATCATTGAACACGGTGGCTGGGTCGTTTCCCTGATCCAAATCAGCCGCGGCCAGCAACGCCGTATCGGTGCAGCTTTGCAATTGGGCGCGGGCCGTTTCAAATCGCATCAGATCAACGGCCATACCTCCGATCGCCAGCATCATGACAAACAGATACAGTGAAAAAATGATCATGCCGCCATCTTCGTCTTTGCGAAAGCGCGTCAAAAAGTCTTTGGGATTGGAGTTGATAAACATGGCTTAACCTGGCTCCATGACAAATGCAGAGGTCGTAACGATGGCATATGCCCCGTTGGATTCCTTGGGCATACGGAACCCCAGACCTGTTGTGGGAAAGATGGGATCAAACAGCGCGCAGACGCGCAGGACCATCAGCTCATTCATGCCCCCGGTAGTAAAGCTGCGCGCCGGGGCGGCGGGATCATTCCGATCGACGCAATCCGCATCACGCGGAATATCAACCCATGCTGCTGTATCAATCCGAACCATTTCGATTTTAACGGCGCTCTGGCAATCCGGGATAATCCCGGCGCCATTGCAGACCATATCGCGCAGTTGATCGGCGTTGACCTGATTTGTGGTCCCCAATCGGACGGATCGCACCGCCAGATCCACACCCCGTTCCAGCATCACATTGCGGATCATCATCAGACCCATTTCAAAGGAACAAAGGAAAATAGTCATGATGAACGGAACGACCAACACGAATTCGATGGTGGAATTGCCGTCTTCGTCGCGACGGAATTTGCGAAGCCAAGATAACGTCGGGCGGGCAAACATCATGATTGTCCCCCCATAAATGGGCGGCAAGGAAACGCTGAAGCGCGCTTTGCTGCGATTTGGCCTGCGGTTTTCACAATTCACCTCTAATATTTGCCGTATCAGGATCGGTCCGGCTGGCGTAATACAGACTACACCGCAGCCTTTGTCGCATTCATTCTGGGCCAGAATGAGGCGAGGTTTGGGGCGAATTGGGTCAATTAACCATTTATTAAGACACAATCCCGGCGCAGGCCTGGGCATTGTTGCGCAACGAGAAATCAATCGCGATTATTTCCGTAAAAGTCGTCTGACCTGTGGAAAAGTCCAGATTGGGACAAATCACTGCCTAATATTGTCGCAGTTGTTAACCGAATCACGTCAGGATCATCCAGTGATTTGCCATTAACCGGAGCTCTACCCATGTCTCAGCGCGAACCAAGCTTTCGTGAATCCGTCGATATTATGTTTAACCGTGCCGTGGCCCTGATGGATCTGGCACCCGGTATCGAAGAAAAAATTCGCGTCTGTAACGCGACCTATACGGTGCGCTTTGGGGTGCGTCTGCGTGGTGAAATGAAGACGTTTACCGGCTATCGATCGGTTCATTCTGAACATATGGAACCGGTAAAAGGCGGCATTCGTTTCGCAACCTCGGTTAACCAAAACGAAGTCGAAGCGCTTGCCGCTTTGATGACCTACAAATGCGCCTTGGTCGAAACCCCGTTTGGGGGATCCAAAGGTGGGTTATGTGTTGATCCTCGCGAATGGGATGAACACGAAATGGAACAAATCACCCGGCGTTTTGCCTATGAATTGTGCAAACGTGACCTGATCCATCCCTCTCAGAACGTTCCTGCACCTGATATGGGCACGGGCGAACGGGAAATGGCGTGGATTGCGGATCAATATCGCCGCATGAACACCACCGACATCAACGCCAATGCCTGTGTGACCGGCAAACCGGCCCATGCAGGCGGCATTCAGGGCCGCGTCGAGGCGACAGGGCGCGGTGTCCAATATGCATTACGTGAATTTTTCCGCCATCCTGATGACGTGCGCGCCGCCGGGTTGGATGGCAGCTTGGACGGTAAAAAAGTCATCGTCCAGGGGCTGGGAAATGTGGGTTATCACGCCGCGAAATTCCTAAAAGAAGAAGATGGATCGCTGGTTACAGGCATCATTGAACGCGATGGCGGCGTGTTTGACCCCGATGGGATCGACGTCGAAGCCGTCCATCATTGGATTGTCAAACATGGCGGCGTCAAAGGCTATCCAACGGGCACCTATGTGGAAAACGGCACCTTGTTGCTGGAACAAGATTGCGACATTCTGATCCCCGCGGCCCTTGAGGGGGTGATTAACCTTGAAAATGCGGCACGCATTAAGGCCCCTTTGATCATTGAAGCAGCCAACGGCCCAGTCACCGCCGGAGCGGATGAAATTCTGCGCGAAAAAGGGGTGGTTATCATCCCAGATATGTATGCAAATGCGGGCGGTGTGACCGTTTCCTATTTTGAATGGGTCAAAAACCTGTCGCATATCCGATTTGGTCGGATGCAGCGCCGCCAGGAAGAGGCGCGTCATGAATTGATCGTGCGCGAACTGGAACGGCTGGATGAAAGCATGGGGGATCGCTGGTCTTTGAACGGCAATTTCAAAGAGCGGTATCTACGCGGCGCAGATGAGCTGGAATTGGTGCGGTCAGGTTTGGATGACACGATGCGAACAGCCTATCAGTCCATGAGCAATGTTTGGCATGAACGCAGCGATGTCGAAGATTTGCGCACGGCGGCCTATCTGGTTTCAATCGATCGCGTCGCGCAGAGCTATACAGCCAAAGGCCTATAACGCTTCACTTTTCCTCAAGAAATGGGCGCTACCTGCTCACATCAAATTTATCAGAGCTGCCGGCATCAATGTCGGCAGCTTTTGGGTTGCTGGCCAACGCCTTATCCCACACCAAATTAATTGCTGATAATGGTCGCGAACAGACCAACCCGGGTCGCAAAAGTCTTTTAAATGGGCTGACCAATGCGAATAGGATCAAACAAACACACCTATTCACACTTAACGACTGGCAGGTTTATGCGGTTTTCGGGCCTTAAATTACTGAAAGAGGGCTTAACAGGAAACAAAGGGTGGCGGCCGTTATGGCGCGATCCGACCCCCAAATCTGAATACGATATCATCGTGATCGGCGGCGGCGGCCATGGTTTGGCAACCGCCTATTATCTGGCCAAAGAACACAATCTGAGCAATATCGCCGTCTTAGAAAAAGGATATCTGGGCGGGGGAAATGTTGGGCGCAACACAACAATTGTGCGGGCCAATTATGGGCTTCCGGGTAATTCAGAGTTTTATTCGCATTCCCTGAAACTGTGGGAAGGGATGGAGCAAGAGCTGAATTTCAATATGATGATGTCTCAGCGTGGCGTGTTGAATATCTTTCATTCTGATGGGCAGCGGGATGCCTTTGTGCGTCGTGGAAATGCGATGGTAAATCAAGGGGATGATGCGATTTTACTGGATCGCGAAGCCGTCAGAAAACGCGTGCCGGGGTTGGATTTTGACAATGCGCGTTTTCCGATCATGGGCGGGCTATTGCATCCTCGGGGTGGCACGGCACGCCATGACGCGGTTGCCTGGGGTTATGCGCGCGGGGCAGATAGGCGGGGCGTTGATTTGATCCAAAACTGCGAAGTCACTGGCATCGATGTCGAAAATGGCACTGTGCGCGGTGTTCAAACCAGCCACGGTCAGATCAAAGCCAAAAAAGTGGCCATTGTCGTGGCAGGCAGGTCCAGTCAGGTTGCCGCAATGGCTGGCATGCGGCTCCCAATTGAAAGTCACATCTTACAAGCCTTTGTCACAGAAGGGTTAAAACCGATCTTGGATCAAGTTGTGACCTTTGCCGAAGGGCATCTGTATATTAGTCAATCAGACAAAGGTGGATTGGTGTTTGGGTCCTTTTTGGATTTTTACGCCTCTTATGCGGCGCGGGGGAATTTGCCCATGGCCGAACATACGATGGAATCCTGCATGTCGGTTTTGCCCGGCATCGCCAAGGCACGAGTTTTGCGGTCTTGGGGGGGGATCATGGATATGTCGCCGGACGGATCGCCGATAATCGACAAAACCGAGATTGGCGGGCTCTATCTGAATTGCGGTTGGTGTTACGGCGGTTTCAAAGCCGTGCCGGGATCTGGGTTCAGCTTTGCGCATTTAATCGCCAAAGATGAGCATCACGCACCAGCGGCCAAATTCCGACTGGACCGGTTTCGAACAGGGCAAAATTTGATGGATGAGGAGGCAACAGGTGCACAACACAATTTGCATTGACGATCGCCTACTTGCAGTCGGGGGCCACACATGAGGCTAACCTGTCCTTATTGTGGCGAACGTGACCTCCGGGAATTCACCTATCAAGGTGCGGAATTGGCCTTGGATCGACCCGCTGCGGATGCAGGGCCGGATATGTGGGATGACTATTTGCACAATCGGGATAACCCCGCAGGATCACACAAGGATTTGTGGTATCACGGCCCTTGCGGCACCTGGATTGTTGTGCATCGTAACACCGTCACACATGCAATTAATGCCACGCAAACGGCGACGGATGCCCGATCATGAGAATTCCGGGAAAAGGCATCTATTCGGATCAATCGGACATTCGATTTCAATTTGACGGACGGCAGTTGACAGGCCGGACCGGGGACACGCTGGCATCGGCATTGATGGCGAATGACGTGCATTTGTTGGGGCGATCGTTCAAATATCATCGCCCACGCGGCGTGTTGACGGCGGGCAGCGAAGAGCCAAACGCTTTGATGACAATTGGCCGCGGCGCACAGGCCGACCCAAACACGCGCGCCACAACTCAGGAATTATACGAAGGATTGGAGGCCACAAGCCAAAACCGTTGGCCGTCATTGGGGTTTGATCTGATGTCGATCACCAATTTGGCGGCCTCTTTTTTGGGCGCTGGATTTTATTATAAAACCTTTATGTGGCCCAAATCATTCTGGGAAAAACTCTATGAACCAGTGATCCGTCGGGCGGCAGGATTGGGCGCATTAAGCGGCTTGGCCAACACGGACAGGTACGAAAAAGCCTATGCATTTTGCGATGTTCTGGTCATCGGCGCTGGGCCATCGGGGTTGATGGCGGCATGGTCCGCTGCGCGTTCGGGGGCCGATGTCATTTTGGCTGACGAAGATTTTCAAATGGGCGGGCGGCTTTTGTCTGAGACCCAAGAGGTCGATGGAAAACCATCTGCGATCTGGGCGCAGGACATGATTATCCAATTGTCACATATGGATAATGTGCGGCTGATGCCCCGGACGACCATCACCGGGGTTTACGATCAGGGGACGTTTGGCGCGCTGGAAAAGGTTGGCCATCATCATCCGCGCCAAGCTGATAAATCGCTAGAGTGTTTTTGGCGGATCGCAGCAAAACGCACTGTTTTGGCCGCGGGCGCATTGGAACGGCCCATTGCGTTTGCAAATAATGACCGACCGGGGATTATGACCGCTGGGGCAATGCGGTCGTATTTAAATCGCTGGGGGGTGGTTCCGGGGCAAAGGATCGCGGTTTTTGGCAACAATGATGATGCGCATCAAACGGCGCATGATTTATCGGATGCCGGAATAGACGTGGTTGCATTGATTGATCCACGGCCTGACATTGCGGCGTCCGACGCATTTCCAGTACTGGCAGGTGGCCAGATTTCATCGGCGCAGGGGCGACACAAAATCAATGGTATCCGGGTCTGTCAGGGGGCAAAGGTCACTGATTTGCAGGTGGATGGACTGGCCGTTTCGGGGGGGTGGAACCCTTCGGTACATTTGACCTGTCATCTGAACAATCGACCTGTTTGGAACCCGGATTTGGCGGCGTTTGTTCCTAGGCCAGACACTGTTCCGGGTCTGATCACCTGCGGGGCGGCAAACGGAATAATGTCCACCGCCGCATGTTTAAAGGACGGGGTGAGTGCCGCAGAGGCAATCTGTAACGACCTGAACTTTAAGGTGAAAAACGTCACAATACCTGATGCCCAGGATGATCCCTATCGTATTTCCCCTTTGTGGGAAACCGTCGGTAAGGGGCGGAAATGGCTGGATTTTCAAAACGACGTCACCACCAAAGATGTCCGACAGGCAGCACAGGAAAACATGCGGTCTGTTGAACATATGAAGCGCTACACAACCCAAGGTATGGCCACCGATCAGGGCAAAAATTCAAATGTTGTGGCCTTGGCAATTTTGGCGGATGCAACCGGGCGCGGCATTCCTGAAACTGGAACCACCACATTTCGCCCGCCCTATACGCCCGTCTCAATTGGTGCGATGGGGGCAGGGGCCCAAGGTCAGGGTTTTGCGCCGCATCGGTTGCTGACTTCACACGCAATGTCGAAAAAGCTCGGCGCGCCACAAATCGAGGCCGGGTTGTGGCACCGGGCCAGCTATTATCCAATTCACGGTGAAACCCACTGGCGTCAAAGCTGCGATAGAGAAGTGAAAATGGTTCGCGAACATGTCGGGATTTGCGATGTCTCGACGCTGGGCAAAATTGACGTCCAAGGTCCTGACGCTGCTGCGTTTTTAGACTTTGCCTATGCCAATACGTTTTCAACGCTAAAGCCGGGTCGGGTGCGCTATGGGATTATGCTGCGCGAAGATGGCCATGTCATGGATGACGGAACCACGGCGTGTTTGGCGCCCGATCACTATGTAATGACCACCACCACTGCCGCTGCGGGGCAGGTGATGATGCATCTGGATTTCTTGCGTCAGTCCCATTGCAAACACATGGATGTTCACACGATTTCGGTGACCGAACAATGGGCGCAATTTGCCGTCGCGGGTCCTAAATCACGGGATTTGCTGAATAAAATATTGGATACGCCTTTGGGGCGTGACCAGTTTCCGTTCATGAGTTGTGGGGATGTGTCGATCGCGGGCACATCTGCGCGGCTGTTCCGTATCTCTTTTTCGGGGGAACATGCCTACGAAATCGCGGTTCCTACCCAATATGGGGCGGCGTTGTTTTCAACATTGCTGCACCATACCCAATCGCTTGGCGGTGGGCCCTATGGGATGGAAGCGTTAAATGTGTTGCGGATTGAAAAAGGGTTTTTGACCCATGCAGAAATTCACGGACGCATCACGATGGATGACATCGGCATGGATCGCATGGTGTCACGCAAAAAGGATTGTGTTGGCTTTTCTGCCTCTCGTCGGCCGGGTCTGCTGGGGGCATCTCGTGAACAAATGGTCGGCATTCGCACGATTGCATCGGATCAAATGCTGCATGCCGGGGCGCATTTGTTTGAATCCGACGTTCGGGCGCGCCGCGAAAATGATCTCGGATATCTGACATCGGTTGGATATTCGCCAACGTTATCCAGTTATTTGGGATTGGGATTTTTACGCAATGGGCGCGCGCGCATTGGCGACCATTTGCGCATGGTTGATCATTTGCATGGTGCTGATGTGACCGTTGAAATATGTGATCCCGTTTTCTTTGACCTAAGCGGAGATCGCCTACATGATTGAACTTAAACCAATTTCTGCGCTTTCCGATTGGAGTGCAAAAACAATTGGACAGGTCTCTTTGTCCGAAGTGGTCCCAAAACGCATCACATCACTTGCGCCCTTTCGGGGACAAGATACGGTGATTTCTGAATGGCTGATGGAAAAGATCGGTGTGCCGTTTCCCACCCCTAATACCGCGCCAAATCACGGGCGAGTACGCGCGATGTGGCTGGGGCCGGGGCAGGCGCTGATTTTTGAGGCGAAATTGCCCCCGACGCCGCTTGCCGCGATGACAGATCAGACCGGGGCATGGGCCGTCATCCGATTGCAGGGGGCACAGGTTGAACAGGTCCTCGCGCGGCTAATTCCCGTTGATCTGCGCCAATCGGCGATGCCGATAAACACCACAGCCCGCACATTGATTGGCCATATGACCGGGTCTGTTACGCGCGTCGATGTGGATACATTTGATGTCATGGTGATGCGGTCGATGGCCACAACGCTGTGCAAAGAGCTGGAACATGCGGCAACAGGAATTGCTGGGCGCGGGTAACTGGACTTTCTGGTTGGTTCGCAGATAATACACCCCATGAGCCTGCCCCCCGGATTCCTTGACGAACTACGAACACACCTTAGCCTGTCACAGGTTGTGGGTCGTAAAGTCATGTGGGACAACAAAAAATCCCAACCGGGCAAGGGTGATATGTGGTCGCCTTGTCCCTTTCATCAGGAAAAAACCGCGTCATTTCATGTGGATGACAAAAAGGGATTTTACTATTGTTTTGGCTGTCATGCCAAAGGGGACGCCATTTCATTTGTGCGCGAAACCGAAAATGTAAGCTTTATGGAAGCGGTGGAAATTCTGGCCGGAGAGGCCGGATTGACCATGCCCGCCAAAGATCCTCGCGCGCAGGAAAAGGCAGATCGCCGGACGCTTTTGTCGGATGTCATGGAACAGGCCGTGCAATGGTTCCGGCTGCAATTGAAAACCGGTGCCGCGCGGGATGCGCGGGATTATCTGGCGGGGCGCGGATTGGACGAACAGGCGCGGAACCGCTGGGAAATTGGTTTTGCACCGGACAATTGGCAGGGTCTTTGGGATCATTTGCGCGGTAAAAATATCGATGAAAATCTGATCCTTGGCGCTGGATTGGCCAAACCATCGACCAAAGGCGGCAAACCCTATGATACGTTTCGTGGGCGGATCATGTTCCCGATCCGGGATGCGCGCGGACGCGCCATTGCCTTTGGTGGGCGGGCCATGGACCCCAATGACAACGCCAAATATCTGAATTCGCCCGAAACAGAATTGTTCGACAAAGGCCGCAGTCTTTATAATCACGCCCCCGCCCGCGAAGCTGCCGGCAAAGGCCAGCCATTGATCGTCGCCGAAGGCTATATGGACGTGATCGCGCTGTCGGAATTTGGGTTTCACAGCACCGTCGCCCCGTTGGGTACGGCCATCACCGAAAACCAGCTTCGGCTGATGTGGCGGATGTCTGATGAACCGATCATTGCGCTGGATGGTGACACGGCCGGTCTGCGCGCGGCGATGCGGTTGATCGACAATGCGCTGCCCTTGCTTGAGGCTGGAAAATCCTTGCGATTTGCCATGATGCCCCAAGGCCAAGACCCCGATGATGTGTTGCGCAAAAACGGGGCCGCTGCGGTGCAGACGCTGATCGATCAGGCCCAGCCCATGGTTCGATTATTGTGGTCGCGCGAAACCAGCGGCAAGGTGCTGGATAGCCCTGAACGCAAAGCTGCGTTGGATAAGGTGCTGAGAGAAAAGATAAAAACCATTCAGGACCCATCGATCCGAAGCCATTATGGCGAAGAGATAAAACGCCTGAGATGGGAATTGTTCAATCCCCGCCGATCTGCGCCAAATAAATTTGGTAAAAAATGGCAACCCAAAGCGGCGGCAACCGCTGGGGCCAGGTCGTCTATTTTGGCGCAGGGTGGCGATCAGGACGTGCTGCGCGAAGCGGTGATTTTGGCGACCTTGATCGCCAATCCAGATTGCTTGGCTGAGTTTGAGGCGCAGCTCGAAACTATGGATACATCCACACCGGATCACCGCGATTTGCGGGATGCGTTGCTGGATAATGCGCATCGTGACGACATTCGCGAAGCTCTGTTTGATCAATTGGGTCCAATCCCTCTTGAAAATCTGTTTGGACAGCCCCATGTTTCGATCGTCCCGGCCGTGCGCAGACCCGGAAACCAAGAGGTCGCGCAAATGTGCCTAGGCGAAGAATTCGCTAAATTAACCGCCCGTCGTGGCCATGAACGAGAGATCGAAGAAGCGATCGAAGAAATGCGTTCTGGCCCTGCTGGTGAATATGTGACTGCCCGTCTGGCCCAGTCCAGCGCGGCGCTGAATAATTCTGGGCATGCCGATGACGACGACAAAGCAGAGTTCGAAACCGGGGCCAATGGCGCCAAGATGAACAAAGAGGAACGCACTGCCTTGGATGACCTAATCCGCAGCCTAAAGATGAAGCGATAACAAGATCGTAATAGGTTAACGGCAACATTCGCCGGAAATCCCGCCCATTCCGCTTGCGAATCAGTCAAAGCAACGATTGATTCGTCCAAAGCGAATCACTTGCGAATCACGACCCGGCGTTCACACAACGCCCCACAGTTTAGGAGCCCTGAATGGCCGCCAAAGATAATGACGACCGCAAGGATCAGGATCAGGACGCTGATGTAGGTTTCGACCTGTCTCAGGCCGCGGTCAAAAAGATGATCGCAGAAGCACGTGAAAAAGGCTTCATTACCTATGATCAGTTGAATCAGGTTCTGCCGCCTGATCAAGTGAGTTCGGATCAGATCGAAGACGTCATGTCGATGTTGTCGGAAATGGGCATCCAAGTCACCGAAGAAGACGAAGACGCAGAAGAGGGCGATGCAAAATCGACCGACATCGTTGCGTCTGGTGGCACGCGCGAAGTTACGCTCGGCGGTGCCGAAGCTGAAAAACTGGATCGCACCGATGATCCGGTTCGGATGTATCTGCGTGAAATGGGGTCCGTCGAACTGCTGAGCCGTGAGGGCGAAATTGCCATCGCCAAGCGGATCGAAGCCGGTCGCAACACCATGATTTTGGGCCTGTGTGAAAGCCCGCTGACATTCCAAGCGATCACCATCTGGCGTGACGAATTGCTGTCTGAGGACATTTTGCTGCGCGATGTGATCGATCTGGAGGCCACGTTTGGCAATCAGATGGATGATGACGAGCAAGAGCCGGTCGTGGACACGGCCGCCGCCGCGACCACACCTGGCGAAAAGAAGGACGAAGGTCCAGAGCTTGACGCGGATGGCAACCCAATTGCCGCGGATGATGATGACGATGAGGACGAACAGGCCAACATGTCGCTGGCCGCGATGGAAGCAGCGCTAAAGCCGCAAGTTCTTGAAACGCTTGACCTTATTGCCAACGATTTTGCCAAATTGTCTGAAATGCAAGATGCCCGTATTTCGGCGCATCTGAACGAAGACAGCTCGTTTTCTTCGAAAGAAGAAGACACGTACCAAAAATTGCGGTCCGAGATCGTAGAATTGGTTAATTCGCTTCACCTGCATAACAACCGGATCGAAGCCCTGATCGACCAGCTTTATGGGATCAACCGGCGGATCATGTCGATTGACAGTTCTATGGTGAAATTGGCGGATCAGGCACGGATCAATCGCCGCGAATTCATTGATTCCTATCGCGGTCGCGAGCTTGACCCAACCTGGCTCGAAGAGATGGCGCAGAAAACCGGCCGTGCATGGCAGGGGTTCATCGAACGGTCCTCTGCCAAGGTTGAGGAACTGCGCGCTGATATGGCCCAAGTTGGTCAATATGTGGGTGTGGATATCGGCGAATTCCGTCGCATCGTTCAGCAGGTCCAAAAAGGTGAAAAAGAAGCGCGACAGGCCAAAAAAGAAATGGTCGAAGCCAACCTGCGTTTGGTGATTTCAATCGCGAAAAAATACACGAACCGTGGCCTGCAATTCCTTGATCTTATTCAAGAAGGTAACATTGGCCTGATGAAGGCCGTGGACAAGTTTGAATATCGTCGCGGTTACAAATTCTCGACCTACGCCACATGGTGGATCCGTCAGGCGATCACCCGGTCCATCGCGGATCAGGCGCGGACCATCCGTATTCCGGTGCATATGATCGAAACGATTAACAAACTTGTGCGCACCGGCCGCCAGATGCTGCATGAAATTGGCCGCGAACCAACACCCGAGGAATTGGCAGAAAAGCTGCAGATGCCTTTGGAAAAAGTCCGCAAGGTCATGAAAATCGCCAAAGAGCCAATCTCGCTTGAGACGCCAATTGGGGATGAAGAAGACAGCCAACTTGGTGATTTCATTGAGGATAAAAATGCCGTGCTGCCATTGGACAGCGCCATTCAAGAAAACCTCAAAGAAACCACAACGCGGGTTCTGGCCTCTCTTACGCCGCGCGAGGAACGTGTTCTGCGGATGCGGTTTGGGATCGGCATGAACACCGACCACACCCTAGAAGAGGTGGGGCAACAGTTTAGCGTGACGCGGGAACGTATCCGTCAAATTGAAGCCAAAGCACTGCGGAAACTAAAACATCCAAGCCGGTCGCGGAAGTTGCGTAGTTTCTTGGATCAATAAGACAACCTTTGTGCCGTCCTATACCTATTTGATAGCAGCGCTCCTTTGGGGGGCGCTGTTTTCGTTTTACGCGGTTTTTCTAATGTTTGTGGACAAACGCAGAGCTGTGAAACAGCAATGGCGCATTCCCGAAGCCACAATGCTGTTTGTGTTTTTCATCGGCGGGGCAATTGGTGGACGGTATGCACAGCGTAAGTTCCGTCACAAAACCCGAAAGCAACCGTTTGCGATATTGCTAAAAATCGCCGTTTTTTTGAATTTGGTATGCGTCCTAGGGGTCGTGTATTTGGTTCTGTCGGTTTGATGTGCGCTCACGGCGTTTCACACCTGCGCGAACGCAGATTGTAGCAGCAATTTTTTCACCCCATATGCCAAGTGTCTCCTAGAGGAGGGTGAAATGTTCAAACAAACTATGATCTTAGTGTCGACGCTTTTGTTGAGCGCAGCACAAGCAAGCGCCTATGCTATCGCCGAGGACGTTAACGTGCCATTTGCAACGTTAACCATTTCGGCTGTGGTTGATACTTCCGAGGCAGGTTCGCTGCCCGATGGCATTTCCAGTTGCTTTACTGGGTTGGCGCATCTGGTGGTGCTACCAGTGCCACCTTCGCATGCCCCAGATGCCGCTATGGCCATGGCTTGCGTCGCTAGATAAATCGCTGCAGAGTGTTGGAATGCAAACAGAATTTGTCATTTCAACACGCGGCGTCGGCCTGTATGAATTTACCACCGAGTTGCGTAACTGGGTTACGCAGCAACAGATTCACACTGGTTTGTTGACGCTGTTTGTGTGTCACACATCCTGTTCCCTGTTGATCCAGGAAAATGCAGACCCTGATGTTCAGACCGATTTGCGCCATTTTTTCCACCGGCTGGTCCCGCCCACGACCGATCCGTCTATGTCCTATCTGACCCACACTTATGAGGGGCCAGATGACATGCCAGCCCATATCAAGGCCGCGATGATGCCGGTCAGCTTGTCAATTCCTGTGGTGAATGGCGCAATGGCGCTTGGAACTTGGCAAGGAGTTTACATTTTCGAACATAGAGCTGCGCCGCATGCGCGACGGGTTGTTGCACATTTATCCCCATGATCGGCCGATCAAAGCTGTGTGAATGCCTAGACCCTGTAGGTGAAAATCACCTCTACCCAAAGTGTAGAGGACATCCTATAGTACCTGTGGATAAGTGGGATTAACCCACAGCAGGTGGAATTTAGGAAAGGGGACGCCGATGCGCTGCCCGTTTTGTGGAAATATCGATACCCAAGTTAAGGATTCTCGGCCCGCTGAGGATCATGTTGCCATTCGGCGCCGGCGGTTTTGCCCGGCTTGCGGGGGGCGTTTTACAACATATGAACGTGTTCAATTGCGCGATCTGGTGGTTATTAAAACCAATGGTCGCCGCGAAGAATTTGATCGCGACAAGCTGGAACGATCCATTCGGATTGCGCTGCAGAAACGACCGGTGGAACCTGAACGGATGGACCAGATGATTTCTGGCATCGTTCGCCGATTGGAAAGCATGGGCGAAACCGACATTCCGTCAGGCACCATTGGTGAAATTGTGATGGAAAGCCTCGCGCGTATCGACACGGTTGCATATGTGCGATTTGCCAGTGTTTACAAGAACTTCCAAGCCGCTGACGATTTCGATAAATTCGTAAGCGAACTTCGCCCCGATACAGCGCCGGACGAGTGAGCGCAGATATCGATCGAAGACACATGACCCACGCGCTGGCACTTGGTCGGCGCGGCATGGGGCATGTGTGGCCCAACCCAGCGGTTGGATGTGTGATTGTTCAATCGGGGCGGGTTGTCGGGCGTGGATGGACCGCCAAAGGCGGGCGTCCGCATGCTGAAACGCAGGCCTTGGCGCAGGCAGGGCCAATGGCGCATGGCGCAACGGCATATGTCACGCTGGAACCTTGTGCGCATCACGGGAAAACACCGCCTTGTGCAGAAGCGCTTGTTTCTGCGGGGATTTCTCGTGTTGTTGTTGCGTCGGATGATCCGGATGAACGGGTGGCCGGCCGGGGGATCGCCATCCTAGAGGCCGCCGGGATAGATGTGTGCCGAGGTGTAATGCAGGATCAGTCGGATCTGGATCACGCTGGATTTCTGCTGCGAGTGACGCAAAACAGGCCTTTTGTGACCTTAAAACTGGCCTGCAGTCTGGATGGACGGATCGCAACGGCCAGCGGTGAAAGCAAATGGATCACGGGGGCATTGGCCCGCCGACATGTTCACGCGATGCGCGCAACGCATGACGCGGTGATGGTTGGGGCCGGGACGGTGCGTGCGGATGATCCATCCCTGACGGTGCGCGACATGGGCGTGGCGGATCAGCCGGTTCGGGTCATTGTATCGCGGAAACTGGACCTACCCCGCCAGAGCAAATTGGCCAAAACAGCGCAGGACAGTCCGGTTTGGGTTCTGCATGGGGGCGAAGACAAATCAGGCCGTGCTGAAGACTGGATCAAAGCGGGTGCAACCTGTTTTGAAACACCCGTTTCGAATGGGCGTGTTTCCATGATCGGGGCCCTCAATACATTGGCAAATCAAGGGATTACGCGCGTTTATTGTGAGGGTGGTGGCACCTTGGCTGCGTCGTTATTGCAAGCCGATTTGGTGGACCAATTGGTGGTTTATAACGCCGGTATTATGATCGGGGCCGAAGGCATGCCCGCATTGGCCGCGATGGGGATCGACGCCTTGGCCCAAGCGCCGCGACTGGAATTGTCAGGCGTAACTCGCTTGGGCAATGATATTGAACATATCTGGCGTCGCGCCAATCGCTAGCGCCACAAATGTGCGTAACTGGCAAACAGGCCCTGTAGCTTTGACAAGGATCGGTTTAACCGTCCGGTTTTTGGCAATGTGCCATCGATCAACCGATCCACCACCACTTCGACGGGGCAGGGCCGCTGCGTGATCGGGTCATAATATCGAGGATAGGCAATCAGTACCGCATGCACCAACCCAGCCAAGGTTGGACGCGCACTGCGCCGTGGTAGAGAGGGGGCCTGATCATCGGTCAACCCCCAGCCTGCGTAAAACGGGGTGCCAAAACATGTGACCCGCTTGCCACGCAGTAATGCCTCAAACCCCATCAGGGATGTCATCGTCCATACCTCATCAACGCGATGAAGCGCAGCCATGGCATCGGTTTTGGTCAATATCGCATCGGCAAGTTGATCGGCGTCGTCTATGGCGCCTTTGCGCAGGCCTGCTTCGACATCGGGGTGGGGTTTGAACAGGATGATCGCGGCGGGATTGGCCTGACGTGTGGCCTGTAACAACGCGCGGTTGGTGTATATCTGTGTGGTGCCCAGTTGGATGGATGCATCATCCTCAACTTGGCCGGGCACAAGGATACAGCGCCCCGCAGGCAGCCCTGACGGTAAATCTGCGCCGTCCAGATTGTATTTGCTGAGGCCCGATTTTGTCAGTGTTTTGATCAGGGTTTCCGCGCGATCCAAAGCGTCCTGAGACAGGCCATCCGATTGATTTATCAGCCTTTCAAGACGACTTTCGCGGGTGGGGTCGTAGTAAATCCCCAGATCGTCACATACCAACGACAAAGGGGGCACCAGCTGAGCCCCCAAACCTTTGGAGCGTAAAAATCCATCTTCGACACGTACTGCACCAGATTGAGCAAGCTCAGGCGTTTCTTTGTTTGACCAAACCATCAATCGCCGTGATTGGTCTTGGGCTTTGCCGATGGCGCGGTTGGGGGGATCGACAAATCGCATCTTTTGATATTGCCCAAACACAGCCTGCATTGGCTTGCGTTTCCACATGCGCATTCCCGTGGCCACCCAGCCTTGGTGGTCTTCGCGCCAGGCCCGTGTTTCGGCTTCGAGCGTCGAAATCGCTTGTTCCAAACTGCACAAACGGTCGCAATAAGGATCGTACCACCGTGGATACAGGATCATTGCCGCTGCAAATAACTGGGCGCGACTTAGATTGCGTTGTCGGCGATCCAGAGGCATCCGATCATCTGTTAACCCCCAGCCCATGTAAAACGGCTGGCCAAAAACAACGGGTTTGTGGCCGGCGATTATGGCTTCGAACCCCATTTGCGACGACACCGTGTAAACCGCAATGGCCCCATCAAACAGCGCGTATGGAGACACTGCATCGGATGATAGTGACACGCGGCCTGACGCATCTTCGGGGCGATAATGCCCGGGCCGATGGCCGTTTTCTGATTCTGGATGGGTTTTGATAACAATGCGCGCGCCGGGATGTTCCTCTTGGGCGTAGTACAGCATTTCGTAGAAACTATCGCGGTTGGCCCGGCTGGCCTTAAGCGAAGCATCCCCACGCGTTTGATCGATCACCAACACATAGCCGGGGGCAGGGACGGGGGCCGCTGGGTCAAAGGCGTTGTATTTTGACAAATGTGCAGATTTTAACCGCTCCATCGCGGCGCGGGCGCGGTTGAGCAGGGCCGTGTCATCTAATGGGTCATGGGCGAGGATGTCTTCTAGGTCGCTGGGTTGGGCTGGATCGAAATGCACGCCTTTGCGATCCAAATGCAGCCCAATTGGCGGTTCGCCGGACCGGCCGGGATAAACCGACCGCAAAAAAGCGTCCTCAACACGCAAGATTTTACTACCGGTATGGGCGGCAACGGCTTCGCCACGGGGGGCGGTTGGGCTTTGCCCCCAAACACCGATGAGATCATCATCGCCGGGTTTTCCGAGCCGAATATCATAGCCCGACAGTTCCAATATCCGACGCATACGGCGTTGGGTCAGAAAGCCACCGTTATAAACGAAAAGCCGCTGCGCAGGAGGCTGCGCAGCGGGCATGTTGGCGTCTGGGCCCAACATAAAAGTCTTAGTTTCCGATCGCGGTATTGACGGCGCCAACCGCAGACAAAGATCCGGTCGCGGCGGCAATGACCTTGTTGAACTGGCTAAATGGCGCCTCTGTGACAAACACAGTGTCCTGATCGCGGATCGCAAAATCACGGGCCATAAACATGCCGTTTGGTTGGGTCAGGTCCAACACATAAATCATGCGTTGCGTGCCTGTCAGATCGTCACGGCCCAGCAATTGTTCTGCGATTTCTTCGGGTTCGTTGCGGAACACAAAAACACCCGTTGGATCCGCAAGTGAGGCGTTCAAGCCGCCAACCTGAGCCAAGGCTTCGATCGCGGAAATTGCCTGTGAATCAAATGGGATACGGTTCTGTGCACCGGTCGCGCCGAGGGCGGTAAAGGTGCGTGTGTCCTCTTCTACGATGATGCGGTCCCCACCGCGCAGGGCGATGTCGTGACCGGGATGATCATAGAGATCTTCGAACCAGATGGAGCCGGAATGATTGCCACGAACCACGGTCACCTGAGCAATTTCAGGGCGGATCGCAACGCCACCCGCTGCGGCCAGCATCGCGGCCAAGGTGCGTGTTGGGCGTTGGATCGGATAAACACCCTGACCGTTGACGGCCCCAACGATGGATACGGTTGCCCCATCCCCGGCCAAACGACGGACCTGAACCTGTGGGCCGGGTGTCTGTTCGTTCAGTTTCTCGGTGATGATCCGGCGGATTGCGTCAGGTGTGTTGCCCGCCGCACGGATACGGCCAGCATATGGGACAAAGATGAACCCAGACCCATCAACCTGCACTTCTTCTAGAACGGTGGCTTTTTGGCCCTCGGGGACCAGCAGACCGTCATCAACGTTTTCCCAAATGGTCAGGCCCAGCGTATCGCCGGGATTGATCACATCAGAGCCAAGCGTGTCGGCATTCTGGAAACCGGATGAAAACCCAAGCGCAGGGCTGACGCCCGCGATGGCATTCACGCGATCGGTGACCGTAAAGATAAAGGCGTCGCCCCCTTCGAGGACGGAACCAGCAAAAATTTCGGATTTGTTTGGCCCTGATCGCGGTAATCCGCAGGATGATATCAGACCCAATGCGGCGACAAGCGCCGCGCCCCGTGCAAGGCGCAAGCTGTAACGTTTCACTGCTCGGTCTCCTCGACCTATTATTATTTGCCTCAAGTTTTGCGTCTAACCTACGGGAATCTGTAGGCTAAAGCTAGCCATAGCTGAGTGGCGGGGCGTCACAGATCCAAATCTGTTGCCTTCTGGCACGGTTTGTATCGCTGGGAACTAAACCTAGTGTGGATTACTTTACGACCCGCAATTGCTGGCGTGGGGCGGCGCGGCCGTGACGCAGCGCATCATAGGGATCATCCGTCGCCAGCATCATATCCACGACCTGTCGCATCAATTGTCGGCGGCCACGGGCGGAATAAAAACCGCCCGGCATTTGGCTGGTTTCCAACAAATATCGACGGTAGTCTTTGTAAGCGCGGGAATCCGGACGTGCAGGGATGGCAAAGAAATCGCCCAGCGATTGTTCACTGACAAATTCAGGTTTCGCATAAACCGCTTTGCCAAACACCTTTAGCGGGATGCCGCGCCACAAAACCTGTTGGGCGGCGGTTGAATTCACCGTGACGGCGGTGCGCGTGTGGTTCAAAAGACGCGCCATTTTACCACCACGCACATAATGCACGCGGTTTTCAACGCCATTGCGCCGTGCGAGATCGCAAATGATTTTACGCAAAGGCGAGCGGCCATTTTCCAGCGGATGCGCCTTAAACACCAGATGGTGGTGACGCGGTGCGCCATCGGCGAACCCTTCGACCACCAATTCCAGAAATTCCTGCATGCGGTTGAACGGCGAATGTTTTTGAAACGAACTGTCATGTTCCAGCTGCAGCAGCACCAAATGATAGGGAAAACCGCCATATTTGATCCGCGCAGTCGCCAGCATGCGCCCCAAAGCGATAAACGGCATCAACAACAGGCGTCGAGTGTATAGTGCCGCTTCTTTGAACACGGGCAGTTCGCGGTGACGCTGGAAATTCCGGTAATCGCCGTTTCGAAACAGCACAAACCAATGATAAAGCGCGCCATAAAACATGTGGTGACGCATGTCGCCCCAATGGGCTGGGGGTTCGGGCACATCCAGATCCGACAGATCCAACGCCCGTTTCATATCATCGACATTCATGTCCATCAGGCGGGAATTGCCGTTTGAACCATCCCGTTCATAGGTCACCCAATAGGGACGCAGATAGCCTTCTTCGAAGACATGGACCGTTAGGCCCAGTTCCTTGGCCGCCAAAACCGCCTGAGCATGGATGGGGCGGGTATCGCCGTATAAAACGATGTCGGTGATGTTTTTGGACGCTACAATATCGCGAAACGTGGCGGCCCAGTCATCCTGTGTGCCGCGATAGGGGATATAGGTGGATGGTGTGAACCAAAACGCCCGATCCCCGGCATTAAACCCAACCCGCCAGACATCTGCACCAGCCGCACGTAACATATTGCCCAAACGATGAAAGAAGGGGCCATGCGGTCCTTGGAGGAACAAAAAGGTTCGACTACGTTTCACAATCACTGCTCTTGTTTGACACCGTATTGTTTCGAACGGCTTAACAATGCTCTCTGGCAGAAATATGGCATGGGCGCAAATCCGACGAAAGCGTATGTGTGGTTTCGGGTTAGACTTGCCCCGATGTCATGGGCGCGCTAGCAGGGTTGAAACAGGAGGAATGTGATGTTCACGGGTATTATCACGGATATTGGCACAATTCTGGAAGTCGAAGAGCGCGGCGATTTGCGCGCCCGGATTGGCACGTCTTATGACATCAATGGGATCGATATCGGGGCATCTATTGCCTGTGATGGGGTCTGTTTGACCGTGGTGGCGCTGGGATCAGAGCCGCAGAACTGGTTCGACGTTGATATTTCTGCCGAAAGTGTGAACGCCACCAATATTGGCCGCAACCGCTGGGCGGTCGGGCGCAAGTTGAACCTGGAACGCGCGTTAAAGGTCGGGGACGAATTGGGCGGGCATATCGTGTCGGGCCATGTGGACGGGGTGGCCGAATTGGTCAAATTGACCGACGAAGGCGACAGCACCCGCATGACATTCCGCGCCCCCACCGATCTGGCAAAGTTTATCGCCCCCAAAGGATCGGTAACATTGAACGGCACATCCCTGACGGTGAACGAAGTGAACGGCTGTGAATTTGGCGTCAACGTGATCCCGCATACCAAAGAGGTGACAACGTGGGGCGGCGTGGCCGAGGGCGATCCGATCAACATCGAGATCGACACAATGGCGCGATATGTGGCGCGTTTGCAGGATTGGGCGACCTAAACGCCCAATTATTAGGCAATGTGGCGGGAATTATGGGGCGCTTAGCTGACAACGCTTGCGTCCCACCCCGTGCGGCACGTTCATTCTATGAATGAAACAGACCTCAGACCCTTTTGGAATCGGCCATAACAATGGCCCCGCTCTGGATGCAGGCGTCAGCTGGCGCAAACACAGCTGGACCAAAGCGCGGGCGGATTTGCTGCCCAAACTGCCCATCGAAATTCTGCGCAACCGGGTCAAACGCGCGCGTGAGCTTGGGTTGCCCTACAAAACCTATGCCTCTGTGCGGGCCAGCACAGGGCGGGATGTGATCGGGTTCTTGTTTTCGACAAATGCATTGCGGTTGATCCGACAGGGCGACCGTTTGCCCACATTACATGCGGATAAATTGGCGGGCTTGGTTGATACGGATCGCGTGGCTCTGGTGCAGCATCCTCATTCCACCAAAGATGTCAGGACGTTGGCCAATCTGGACGCCGCCCATTCAGCACCGCGGGCCCATGCCGGTTGGGCGCAGTCACGTGACATGATCGTGGCCGCGCTGCGCGATCGGGGCGCCATTGGGGATGCGTATCTGATGATTGGCGACACGCATTTTGAACGGGAATGGGCCGTTGCGGGCAAAATGGCGGGCTTCTTTACGTCTGATCGTTACTTTGAATTGACCAAATAACATAAGGGTATTCGCGCGAAATCCTGCATCGCCCCCCTTTCCAACAGCGTCGCAAACGTCTATCTGCCAAGAGCCTCGTTGGTCGGGGTGCGATTGGGGCCTCTAGGGGATAGTCATGAACCAACAATACGAAACACCCGGTCCTGTCGAACAGGATTATTCAGATGCGATTTCTGCGATTGAGGATATCATCGAAGATGCGCGCAATGGTCGTATGTTTGTGCTGGTGGATCATGAATCCCGCGAAAACGAAGGCGATCTGGTGATCCCCGCCCAAATGGCGACGCCTGATGCGATCAATTTTATGGCCAAACATGGTCGTGGCCTGATTTGCTTGACGCTACCAAGTGCGCGGATTGATGCGCTGGGCCTGCCTTTGATGTCGACGATGAATTCATCGCGTCACGAAACCGCATTCACCGTATCCATCGAAGCACGCGAAGGCGTGTCCACCGGCATTTCCGCCCATGACCGCGCCCGCACCGTAGCCGTGGCCATTGATGCATCCAAAGATGCCGCTGACATTGCCACGCCCGGCCACGTTTTCCCGCTGCGTGCGCGTGATGGCGGCGTGTTGGTGCGCGCAGGTCATACCGAAGCGGCCACCGATATTTCCCGTCTTGCTGGCCTGAACCCATCCGGCGTGATCTGTGAAATCATGAAAGAAGACGGGTCCATGGCGCGTTTGCCGGACCTGATCAGCTTTGCGCAATTGCATGGGCTGAAAATTGGGACGATTTCTGATCTGATCGCCTATCGTCGTCGGCATGATAATCTGGTGAAAATTCAGTCGACTGAAACCATTCAATCCGAATTTGGTGGCGAATGGAACATGCGGATTTATGCGGATGAAACCCATGGCGACGAACATATCGTCCTGACCAAAGGCGACATTTCCGGCGATGAACCGGTTCTGGTGCGCATGCATTCAATGGACCCGATGCTGGACGTTGTGGGCACTGGCCCACGTGGGCGGGCTGCTGAATTTGGCCATGCGATGCAGGCTGTTGCCGATGCGGGGCGTGGCGTGGTCGTTTTGCTGCGTGACACCGCCATGAAGCTGGATGTCAGCGACGAAGTGTCCCCTAAAACGCTGCGCCAATATGGTCTGGGCGCGCAGATCCTGAGTTCGCTGAACCTGCACCAGATCACGTTGTTGACCAATTCGCCCAAACCCAAAATTGTGGGTCTGGATGCCTATGGGTTGGAAATTGTTGGCACTCAGAAAATTTCGGAGCTTGGATAATGGCTGGCGCATCACATTACATCATTCCCCGCCCAGAATTCGACAAACCGGTCAAAGTGCTGATCGTTGTGTCCCCCTATTACAAAGACATCGCCGACAATATGATCACCGGCGCCAAGGCCGAAATCGAAGCGGCGGGCGGTACCTATGAAGTGGTCGAAGTGCCCGGCGCGTTGGAAATCCCCACCGCCATTGGCATTGCCGAACGTATGTCCAACTTTGATGGCTATGTGGCGCTGGGCTGTGTCATCCGGGGCGAAACCACCCATTATGACACGGTGTGCAACGACAGTTCCCGCGCGATCCAGCTGCTGGGCTTGCAGGGGCTGTGCATCGGCAATGGCATCCTGACGGTTGAAAACCAGACCCAAGCAGAGGTGCGCGCGGACCCTGCTGATCAAAACAAAGGTGGCGGCGCGGCCGCTGCGGCCTTGCACCTGATCGCACTCTCTCGTAAATGGGGCGCTTCGCAAAAACGGGTGGGCTTTAACGCTGACATCCTGCTTGCTGGCAACACAGATGGCAAAACCACCGCATGACCCTATCTAACAACGACAAACGCAAAATGCGCAGCGCCGCCCGGCTTTATTCCGTTCAGGCGCTTTTTCAGATGGAGGCCTCGGGCCAGACCGTCGAACATATTCTGGTAGAATTTGAAAACCACCGTTTCGGCGCCATCTATGAAGGCGACGAAATGATCGAAGGCGATAGCAAACATTTCCGCAAAACCGTGGATGATGCTGTGAATTATCAGGCTGAAATTGACCAAATGACCGACCGTGCTTTGGTTGCGAAATGGCCGATTGCCCGGATTGATCCCACTTTGCGCGCCTTGTTTCGCGCGGCTGGTGCCGAACTGACCCATTCAACCACGCCACCCAAAGTGGTGATCGTTGAGTTTATGGATGTCTGCACGGCCTTTTTCCCCGATGGCAAAGAATCTAAGTTCGTCAATGCGGTGCTGGATCACATGGCCCGCGAAGCCCGCCCAGAAGCGTTTTAATCCGCTAAGGTGGCAGTCACTGCCAACTGCGCCCAAATGGGCAAATGATCTGATGCAATGCGGGCCAACCCGTGTTGCACCACACCCCCCTCTAAAACCTGCCAATCGTTTGAATAGGCGATTTTATCCAGCGCGGCGATGGGCCGGGATGCATGATAGGATCGCCCCGGTGACAGGATATCAAAATCCTGATCCAGAATTTCGAACCCTTTGTGATCTGACCATTCGTTAAAGTCCCCCGCAATCAACGTGGGGCAGGGTGGCAGGGTCGCCAATGCATCTAAAATATGGCGCAATTGTTGATGCCGATAGCGCCGCATCAGGCCCAGATGTGTTGCGACCAGCCTGAAATCCTGCCCATGCAGGTGCAAATCCAATATCGCCGCCCCCCGCGGCTCTAATCCCGGCAGGTCGAGCAATTGCACGTCTTGCATCGTGACAGCGTCTGCCATCAATACCGCGTTGCCATGCCAGCCCAGAGACACATCGTTGGCCGCCACAGACAAGGCGCGCAGCCCGGTTTGGGCTGTGATCCGCCCCATCGGAATGGCCGATGGACGCGCACCAAGCCGACGATCTGCTTCTTGCAAAATAACGATATCGGCGCTCAGGTCTTTGATCACCTCTAACACCCGCATCGGTCGTCTGCGCCGATCGGTGCCGATACATTTTCGAATGTTGTAACTGGCTATTTTCAAAGAAAAAGTCATGCTTTGATTCTAGCAAACCCTTGGGCCTGTGTCATTGTGACGATTGCGCCAGGGGGGCGTAAAACCTATGTTTCGGGCATGTTACGTTCACATCAACCCGTTCTGGTCTGGCTGATTTGGGCCGTGCTTGTCGCTGCGATATTGTTAAGCGTGACCCAGCAACGCTGGAGCGTCGCCTTTGTGTCTTTGGTCACGTTGGGCCTGTCAATTGCACCTTTGATATTGGTGCGGCGTTTGCATGTGCATCTGCCTGCCAGCTTCTTTGCTGCGATTGTTGTGTTCTTGTTCGCGTCGCTTTTTCTGGGCGAAGTCTTTGATTTTTATGAACGGTATCCGTGGTGGGACGTGCTGCTGCATGGTGGATCTGCGATGGGGTTCGGTCTGGCGGGGTTTCTGTTTGCCCTGCTCATTTTCGAAGGCGAAGACTACGCAGCCCCACCGATTGCCATGGGGTTTATCGGGTTTTGCATCGCCGTCAGCATCGGGGCCGTTTGGGAAATCTTTGAATTTTTGATGGATTTGGCGTTTGGCTTGAACATGCAGAAATCGGGCCTGATGGATACAATGTGGGACCTGATTGTCGACGTGATTGGGGCCAGTATCGGCGGCGGGTCGGGCTATTTATATCTAAAAGGCTGGCGATTTGGGACGGTTCTGGACGAAGCCGTGCGTGTAAACCGCCGTTTGATGCGTAAGGTGCGGCGAAAAGACTAGGCTTATCGAAAGATTAACCCTTTTGCTGCTGAATGGCTGAGATATGTTTCATGTCAAATGTATCTCGGAAAGGTTCGATTTCGATGCCAAAACTGATCCAGCTTTATATTCGCCAAGTGCTGACCGGATTTGCAATTTCCGCAGCGTTTGTTGGCGCGTTGATGTATCTGAATGTCGCCAATCTGTGGCATTTGGTCAGTCACACATCTGGCGGAACGATCGCGGTCATAATGTTGTGGGTGTTCAACGGGATTGTGTTTTCTGGGGTGCAATTTGCAATTGCAATTATGGGGATGGCGCAGAAATCGGATGATGATCGGGGCGGACGTGGCAAATCTATTCCAACCCATCTGGGCGCCCCTATCCCGGTGCCCGCGATGGCCAAACAAAATTCAAAGGTTGATCGCCAGCTGGGCAATCGACGCTAAAGGCTGGGGTAAGGTGGCGGGAACCGCAGCAGCCGTTGGTGTTTATATTCCCGAGGACCTGTATGTACAGGTGGGCGCCAGATAATCAGGCCTGGACCAGAACAGAGCCAGCTCCCTCGGATTTGCTTAAGGCCACTGGAACGTACACCATTGATACGAGAAGAGCAGAAGCCCGCCGTCTGTTGAGGTAGCGTTTGTCGCGCGCCGTTACAAGGGGCGACAAAAACTGCTGACGCAGATTTGTTTTGGATGATGTGATCAATTGCTTGAATTTTGTTCACCTTTCGTTCATGTCTTGGATATGGGTGAGCTAGAAACAGACATCAAACAAGACTTAATGCCGGGTCAATTGCTGGCGCGTGGTGTGTGCCGGCATTTGCTGGATCATAATTTTGTATCGGTCGAGGAATTGGTGCCCACATCCGGATTGCGCGTTGATGTTATGGGATTAGGTCCCAAAGGCGAAATTTGGGTGATCGAATGCAAATCCAGCCGCGCGGATTTTCAGTCTGACAATAAATGGCACAATTATTTGGAATGGTGTGACCGGTTTTTCTGGGCCGTGGATCAGGATTTTCCGGTGGAATTGCTGCCCGAAGGCACAGGATTGATCATTGGCGATCAATATGGTGCAGAGATTCTGCGCATGGCGCCAGAGGACAAACTGGCCCCCGCACGCCGTAAGGTCATGGTGCAGAAATTTGCGCGCCACGCCGCCCTTAGGGCCCATGCAGCGCGCGATCCGGGATTTAGCCGTTCTTCTTAGCGACGGCACCGGCGGCCATGGCCGCGGCTTTGATCTCTTCAGCGATTTCATCAGCCTCTTCGGGATCGAAATCCATCGGAATTTCGAGATCACCTGCCTGAATAAAGATTCGCACCATGCCCTGATCGGTCGGTCCGATTTGCATATTCGCTTCGATATCGCGTTCTGTATTGATGCTCATTTTGGCCCTCATGGTCTGATAAGGCGGTTCGATAGCGCGGCCAGGGGCCAATTGGCAAGACTTGTAACAAAGGAATGTCAGATCAGGTCTTGCAATTGGTGGAATCAGACGGTAATTCCGCGCCAGTGCCGCCTTAGCTCAGTTGGTTAGAGCACTGGTTTGTGGAACCAGGGGTCCCCCGTTCAAGCCGGGGAGGCGGTACCATTTCCCACTTGGGGACGGTTACCTGATATTTCGAACTGCGGATGGGGCGCCCTTATTGTGCGGGCGCAACCAAAACGTCTTGGCGCAGTTTACCAGTCAGGCGATCATAGATCAGGATGTGATCATCCGACGTGACCACGGCAAACCAATCCTCGCCCTGGGTGAATGCCACGGGGGAAATCCCGGCGGGCAGGGTGATTTGTTCTGGCAAAGGCAACGGATCGCGATTCAAACGGATGACAAGCGAGACAATCAAGACTAAGAACCCGGTGATCATCACAACCGACATCGCCGTCACAAGCCGCCTGAGATAGGTCAGTTGCGGCGGCAGGTCGATTTCTTCAGGAGCTTCGTTCATGGGCACTACTTTCGTGTCATTTACCATTCAGGCGGACCCGCCCAAACGTCTTGATAAGGCGCTTTCGCGGGATGTGCCAGAACAGGCATCCCTCAGCCGGTCCCGTTTGGCGAAATTGATCGAAGCCGGGGCGGTGACGGTGAATGGCGTTGTTGTGACCGATGCACGGGCCAAGTTGGACGAGGATGACGCGATCCAAGTGCAGGTGGATACCGCCGAAGAAAGCCATATCGGCCCCGAAGACATCCCACTGGATGTGGTGTTTGAGGATGACGATCTGATTGTGATCAATAAGCCGTCCGGCATGGTGGTGCATCCCGCACCCGGCACGCCCGGTGGCACGTTGGTAAACGCGCTGATCCATCATTGCGGTGACAGCCTGTCAGGGGTTGGTGGGTCCAAACGCCCCGGGATCGTGCATCGGATCGACAAAGAAACGACCGGGTTGCTGGTCTCGGCCAAATCGGATCGCGCCCATCATGGGCTGGCGGCCCAATTCGAAGCTCACACTGTGATCCGCCATTACCATGCCGTGTGTTATGGTGTGCCAGACGCCTATGATCCGCGCCTGCGCGGCATCCGAGGGACCAGCTTTGAATCGGCAAATATCCTGAAAATTCAGACCCATCTGGCGCGCCATAAACATGACCGCCAGAAACAGCAGGTTGTTTGGCACAATGGTCGTCACGCTGTCACACGCGCCCGTATCATGGAAGATTTCGGTGTGGCGGCTTTGATCGAATGTTGGCTGGAAACCGGCCGCACCCACCAAATTCGCGTACATATGGCCCATTGTGGGCACAGTTTGATTGGGGATCCGGTTTATGGTGGCAAACGTAAACTGAACGTCAAAGTGGCGGGCGAAGCCGGGGCTGTGGCCGCGCGCAATTTCCCGCGACAGGCTCTGCATGCGGCAACTTTGGGGTTTGAACACCCGGTTTCTGGCGACCATCTCAGCTTTGAGGCCCCCATGCCCCAAGATATGGCCGATCTGGTGGCCGCCCTGCAGGCGCGTCCGCAGGCCAAAACCTAATTCCAACACCGAATTTCTATTTCAAGAGGGGCAACTCTCTTTGTTTCAGCGCGTCGCATGTGCGTGAGCGCACGGAAACGTGGCTTTTCATTTCATCGCCGCGCATTCATAGATAATAAAGAAAAGTAAACTAAACGGTCTTGAAATAGTCGTTAGCGCCACCAAATAGATGTTAACCCGATAAACATAGGGAGGGACATAGAGATGAGTACATATAAGAATTTGCCAGCCCCGTCACCGGAACAGGGACTGAATCGTTATCTTCAGGAAATCCGCCGGTTTCCTATGTTGGAACCAGAACAGGAATACATGCTGGCCAAAGCATGGGTTGATCGCGAAGACAGTGATGCAGCCCACCAATTGGTCACATCGCACCTGCGTTTGGCTGCGAAAATCGCCATGGGCTATCGTGGTTACGGCTTGCCCCAAGCCGAGGTGATTTCTGAGGCGAATGTCGGCCTGATGCAGGCTGTGAAACGGTTCGACCCAGAAAAAGGGTTCCGTTTGGCGACCTATGCCATGTGGTGGATCCGTGCATCCATTCAGGAATATGTGCTGCGGTCCTGGAGCTTGGTGAAATTGGGCACGACATCAGCCCAGAAAAAGCTGTTCTTTAATCTGCGCAAAGCGAAAAACCGCCTTGGCGCCATGGAAGACGGCGATCTGCGCCCTGAAAACGTTGCAAAAATCGCGACAGATCTGGGTGTGACCGAAACCGAAGTTGTGTCGATGAACCGCCGTTTGTCTGGTGGGGATGCGTCACTGAACGCGATGGTTGGTTCGGACGGCGAAAGTGCGACGCAATGGCAGGATTGGCTCGAAGATGAGAGCGCGGATCAGGCCGGTGATTATGAAGCCAAAGACGAATTGGACACGCGCCGCGAATTGCTGGCGGAATCCATGTCGGTTCTGAATGACCGTGAAAAGGATATTCTGGTCCAACGTCGTTTGCAGGACGAAGTTGTGACATTGGAAGAATTGTCCAACCAATACAGCGTCAGCCGCGAACGCATTCGTCAGATCGAAGTGCGTGCATTTGAAAAACTGCAAAAACGCATGACCGAATTGGCACGTGAAAACGGAATGATGGCCAACGCCTAAAATCTGTATGTCCCGACAAGGGCCCCGTTTCCTCCCGACGGGGCTTTTGCTTGTTCTCGCTGAAGTTTGCGCTAACATCCCGCCAAATCAGGGAGAAACCAATGAGTGATACCATCCGCTGGGGCGTGCTTGGCGCATCGAACTTCGCGCGCAAACATATGGCACGCGCGATCCATTTTGCCGAAGGTGCAAGCCTGTCTGCATTGGCAACCTCCAACCCTGAAAAGGCCGAGCCATTTCAGGCATTTGCACCTGATTTACAAGTGTTTTCAGATTACGAAGCCCTGTTGAATTCTGACCAGATCGACGCGGTTTACATCCCTTTGCCCAACCATTTGCATGTGGAATGGACCCAAAAGGCGATGGATGCGGGCAAACATGTTCTTTGTGAAAAACCAATTGCGCTTAGGGCGGATCAAATCGATGCCTTGATCGCCAAACGCGAAGAAACAGGCCTGCAAGCCTGCGAAGCTTACATGATCGTGCATCATCCCCAATGGCAGCGTGTGCAGCAATTGGTGCAGGACGGGGCGATTGGCAAATTGGCGCATGTGGATGGGGCGTTTAGCTTTGATAACTCGGCCGATACGCAGAATATCCGGCACAACGCTGATATGGGGGGTGGCGGCATTCGGGACATCGGGGTGTACACCTACGGCGCGACGCGCTGGGTCACCGGCCAAGAGCCTGAGATCAGCCATGTTGACCTCACTTATGAAAATGGCGTCGACGTGATTGCGCGCGTTTCTGCGAAATTCCCAGATTTTTCAGCGCATTGGGTCAATTCCATGCGGATGCATGCCTATCAGCAAATGACGTTTCATGGCACAAATGGTGTCATCCGATTATCTGCTCCGTTTAATGCAAATGTGTATGGTGAGGCTCGGATTGAATTGCATCAGCCTGATCTTGGGCTGCGGGTCGAACGTTTCCCCGGGGTGGATCACTATGTGTTGCAAGTCGAAGCCTTTGGCCGGGCAATCCGTGGCGAAGCGGCATTTGCGTGGTCACTTGAACAGGCGAAAGGCACGCAGAAGGTGATAGATGCGGTTTTTGCGGCGGCCAGAGACGGGTAAAGTAAGGACAAATGAAAGGAATCACCCATGGCTGATCCAAACGAATTTGATGATGTGATGCCCGAAAATCCGAGCCGCAATACGGACGGTCCACGTGAGATTGAAGAAAACGTTTTTGGACGGGTTCTGCATATGATCGTGATTTGGATCATGATGGGGTTCGCCCAATCCGCGATCGGGGTTTTGGCGTTGCTACAGGTGGTTATCCTGCTGGTGAACAACAAACAGCCTAATGAACGTGTGGCTGATTTGGGGACGGATATCGGTATTTGGGTCGCCAAAGCCGCACGTTATTTAACCGCTGCATCCGATGTGAAACCTTGGCCATGGACGGAACTGGACTAATTCCCCCGTTGAGTTGACTGTGTTGCCACCAGAACGCTGGGTCATCAATTTTGATGGCCCTTTTTTATGGCGCCAGTCGGGCGCGCAGCACGCGCAACATGTTTTCCCCCATGACTTTGCGGATTTGCGCTTCGCTTAGACCTGCGCGCAGCAATGAATCCGTCAGGGCACTGAGTTCGGATGTATCCATTGCGGTTGGAACCGATCCGTCGAAATCCGATCCAAGTGAAATGTGGTCCTCACCTAACACGTCAATCGCGGATTTGATGACGTGTGCGATGCCATCTGGACTGTCATCGCATGTGACATTGGCCCAATACCCTATGCCGATGACGCCGCCCGTTGCGACGATACCTTGCATCAAATCATCTGGAAAATTGCGATGAACACGACAGGCTGAATGCAGGCCCGTATGGCTGACAATCAACGGAATGTCCGTGATTTCAAGCACATCGCGCACGACTTGGGGGCTGGAATGCGCAAGATCCAGGATCATATTTCGCTCCACAATTTGTGCAACGACTTCGCGGCCAAAATCGGTCAGGCCTTGATTGCCGATGCCGTGCAACGACCCACCAACATCATTGTCAAAAAAGTGCTGAAGCCCAATAAGCCGATACCCCGACGCCTCAAGCCGGTCTAGATTTGCGATGTCCCCTTCGAGGGGATGTGCGCCCTCAATTCCAAGAATGCCACCGACAATTTTTTGACCAGCGTCGCGGTCTATCAGCAATTGATCCAGCTCGGACCGGGTTGTGATCACACGCAGCTGTCCATTCGAACGCGCGGCAAAATTATGAAGCTTTTCAGCCTGATACAGCGCACGTTCTGCAAGACTGCTCCAGGTGCGGGGGGGCCACATTTGACCGATCGCAAGCAAGGTTATGTTGTCGCGCGTATCAGCTGAATTTGTTTGATAGTTTTGACCGGCGGGGCTCTTGGTGACGGCGGTGAACACCTGAATGGCGACGTTGCCTTCGATTAGACGTGGGATGTCCACGTGCCCGCGGGTTCCCCGTTCTGTCAGATCGCGTTTCCACAACAAGGGGTCCGCGTGCCAATCGCCGATGACCAATGAATTGTGCAAATCCTGCGCCGTGACCGACACCGTATAAGGGCTATGATCCGCAACGAGATTTCGCGATTTTTCGACGAATCCGGGCGCAAATGTCAAAAAGCCAGCAACCAAAATCGCCATGAAAACAATGAAACGGCCCAACCATTTTCCAAAAACCTGCATTCTGCAACTCCCATTCATTCGGCGATGCTAGGCAAGCTGACCGAACTAAAAAAGGGTGACGTTACGGAGCGGCGCAGTTTAGATGTTTTCGGCGCGTTGCCAGCCACATGTGGGCGCAGCGTCAGAATGCCATGTCAGGACATGCCCGCCGCTGGTTTGGTCGAAACGGCGGTCAATTTGGTTCTGGCTTAGATGGCAATAAAGCAATGTGCCAACCGCGCCATGGCCAACAAACAAGATCGTTTTCGCTTTGGGGAATTGGTCAATTGCATCCGTCACTTGCTGTACGATGCGGGTTTGCGCGTCACATGCGGTTTCCCAGCCTTTAAAACTGGTGTTTGGGTGCGCAAAGAAGGCGTCCGCTGCGGCTTCGAATGCCGGGCCGGGCAGGAAACCGGTACTGGAACGATCGTTTTCGTGCATTTTGGGATGGATGGTGATCGGGCAGTTGATCGACGCGGCCAAAATAGCAGCCGTTTCGATAGCCTTGGTTTCAGCGCTGGACAGGATTTGGTCCACTGCGGAAAACACCCCAGATTGTGTCAGGGCTTGGGCACGTCTGCGACCTGTTTCATTCAACCGCCACAGAGGGACAGGGCGATCTGGATCAATTTCTACATCGAAATGTGAGAGATAGTGAAACCTGCGTTTCATGCAGTATGCCTTTGATCCATGGGTGGAAATAGGGGGCGAAAGCGGTGATCGCCCCCCCGAATTTTTCTGCTATGCTTCCATCGCTTCGAGTTCATCGATCATGTCGGAAATCATCGTCAAACCTTTGTCCCAGAACGATGGGTCCGACGCATCCAGACCAAAGGGCGCGAGCAGCTCTTTGTGATGTTTTGATCCACCGGCACGCAGCATATCAAAATATTTGTCTTGGAAACCGTCGGGATTGTCCTGATAGGTCGCATAAAGCGCATTTACCAGACCGTCACCAAAGGCATAGGCATAGACGTAAAACGGCGAATGCACGAAGTGCGGGATATAGGCCCAGAAGGTTTCATACCCGTCGGTGAAGTCGAAGATCGGCCCCAAGCTTTCGGCTTGAACGGACATCCACAACGCGTTGATGTCGTCCGGGGTCAATTCGCCACCGGCGCGCGCTTCGTGCAATTTGCATTCAAAGTCATAGAATGCGATTTGGCGCACAACGGTGTTGATCATGTCCTCGACTTTGCCAGCCAGCATGATCTTGCGTTCGGCCTTATCTTTGGCACCGTCCAGCATTTTGCGGAAGGTCAGCATTTCGCCAAACACAGACGCCGTTTCGGCGAGTGTCAGGGGGGTCGAGCTGAGCAACTCGCCCTGATCGGCGGCCAGAACCTGATGTACGCCATGGCCCAACTCGTGCGCCAAGGTCATGACATCACGCGGTTTTCCCAGATAGTTCAGCATCACATAAGGGTGCACATCGCTGACGGTTGGATGGGCAAAGGCACCGGGGGCTTTGCCGGGTTTCACACCGGCATCGATCCAGCCTTTGGTGAAAAACGGCTCTGCGATGTCGGACATGCGTGGATCAAAGCTGCCATAGGCGTCCATCACTGTGTCTTTGGCTTCGTCCCATTTGACCAAGCGATCGCTTTCCATCGGAAGGGGGGCGTTGCGATCCCAAACCTGCATACGATCCAGCCCTAACCATTTGGCTTTCAACGCATAATAGCGATGCGACAGACGTGGATAGGCGGCGACAACGGCGTTGCGCAGCGCGTCGACCACTTCGGGTTCAACGTGGTTGGACAAGTGACGACCCAATTGCGGGGTCGGCATGCCGCGCCAGCGATCTTCGATCTCTTTCTCTTTGGTCAATGTGTTGTGCACACGGGCAAAGGTTTTGATGTTGTCGCGAAACACTCGGGTCAGTTCATGGGTCGCCGCCTCGCGTTTGTCGCGGTCCTGATCGGTCAACAGGTTCAGCGTGCCTTCGATGTTCAGCTCTTCGCCATCCACGGTGAATTCCAAACCAGCGATGGTTTCATCGAACAACTTGTTCCAGGCCGATGATCCGACAACGGATTGATCATGCAGGAACTTTTCCAACTCATCGGACAATTGATAGGGCCGCATCGCCCGCATGCGATCGAAAACAGGTTTGTAGCGCGCCAAATCGGCATTTGCCGCCAGCAGGTTTTCAACATGTTCGTCTTCTAGGCGGTTGAATTCCAGGCCGTAAAACACCATCGGTGTGGTGAAGGCCGTGATGCGATCCTGCGCGTCGGACATAAATTTGCCCCGCTCTGCATCCATCGTCATTTGGTAATATTGCAGACCCGCAAAAGACATGATCCGCCCGGCAATCATGTCGATTTTTTCGTATCGCTGCACGGCTTCTAGCAGTTGCGCGGCATCCAAGTCGGCCAATTTGCCTTCGTAATCATGGGCAAATTCACCACAGGCCTTTTCCAGCCAATCCAGATCGCGCTGCATTTCTGGTGCGTCCTGGCTTGTGTACAAATCGCTCAGATCCCATTCGGGCAGCGCGCCAATATCTTTGCCACCAGACAGGTTGGTGTCGAAAACGGGGGACTTGGTCATAAGAGCTCCTCAGGCTGTCTTTCCCCATACATATGGGGGATGTCAGCCCGTGGAAAGCCACCACATATGGGGATCAGTGAAACCGGTCGAAATGTGCCGCTGTTTGATCGAAAACCTGACTGCGGATTGATGGGGTTTCCATCATTACCTCATGGCGTCCTTTGTCGATCAGCACCAGTTCGCCGTTGTTCCAGTTTTGCATTCTGGATTGGATACGTCCGGTTTCGACGATGTCCTCGTCCGAGCCAAGGAACGTAATACAAGGCAGATCCGGGGCAGGGCGGGCGGCCAGATCACGGGTTTCAATCAGGGATTCATTCAGCCAATTCAATGTCGGCCCCCCAAGAGCGAGATCAGGATGCGCGGCCAGTTGCGATTGCATGTAATCATACATTTCACGATCCGATGTCAGAGAATTGGCATCAAATGGGGCGCGCATTACATAGGTTTGTTCGCTTTGCCCCGGGGCAATCGCGTTGGAAAACCCAAGTGGCTTGGACAGGCTGGAAACCGCCCATGCCAGAGGGCGCAGTGACGCGGACAGGCCAATGCCCCACATCGGCGCAGAAAAGGCCGCGGCTTTGACGGGCAAACCTTCCATGACGGCGCGCAAACCGATCGCACCCCCCATGGAATGGGCCAGTAGAAACAGGGGTTCCGGCAGGTTCAACGCACGTACATGGTCCAAAACGGCGGCGACATCATGCTGGTAATCCGTAAACTGCTGCACATGACCAAGCGCGGGGTTGTTATGCATCCGCGCAGCAATGCCTTGACCACGCCAGTCAATCGACACGGTGGCATAGCCGCGATCAGCCAATTCCTTGGCCGCGCGACCGTATTTTTC